>CAZOZP010000042.1:0-31909 GCA_964584325.1 uncultured Melioribacteraceae bacterium | reverse complement strand
TCTTTGCAATGGTATTCAGTGATAAAGATTTTCTAACGAATAATTTGGGTTTAAGGATGAACAAGAAAAACCCCGATGATGCCGCATCGGGGTTTTTCTTTTAAGGAGTAGTATGTATCGGGCTACTTCTTTGCATAATGATTTTGATAAAATAAATTGCAGAGCCTTCCGAGACGTGTAGGACCTTCAATTTCATAAACTCTTTTAAGTGCGTACAACCCTCGTTGATCCCCTATTTTTGCAAGTGCCAAAGCCGCCATTATTCTTGAACATTCATCATTGTTCTCTCTGAGCATTGAAAGAAGAGGAATAACAGCGTTAGAGCATTTGTATTCGCCAAGATAATAGGCGCAAGAGAACTTCAAACCTTCATTTTCGGAGTTTAATCCGTTTAATAGGTTAAGTTCAATTTGAGACATCTGTTTTTGAATTTTGATTTCTGCGGCTGCTGAATTGTTTGCATAAGAAGAGGCGGTTATTAGTACTGACAGGATAAGAATAATAATTGATGCTTTCATCTTTTCCTCCAAAAAATAATTAATGACGAGCATTCGGACGATACATCTCCGATTAGGTTCCATTCAATGTGATAATAATTTATGTCTGCGGGAATGTAAGGGAAAAATTATTTAGATTTGGTAATCCGAATATAGAATGTTGAAATGCGAATATCCGAAGAAAAAATTGAAGAAATCAGAAACAGCGTTGATATAGTCGATATAATTTCCGGTTATCTGAGTTTAAAAAAACGCGGTAAGAATTTTATCGGGCAGTGTCCGTTTCATACAGAAAAGACCCCCTCCTTTACCGTTAGTCCGGACAAACAGATTTACCATTGTTTCGGTTGCCATGCCGGAGGCAATGTTTATAATTTTCTGATGCAGTACAACAACATTTCGTTCACCGAAGCTGTAATTGAAGCCGCAACAAATGCCGGCATAACGGTAGAAGAAAATAAAGATAAAGGTCAGCAGACTGATGAGCTGGAAGAACTATATGAAATTAACAAAGCAGCGGCTTTTTATTTTAGTATGATACTCAATAAATCTGAATCCGGAAAAAGTGGAAGAGAGTACTTAAAAAAACGGCGAATCAAAGAAGCGGTACAGAAGGAATTCGGTGTCGGATTTGCACCGCAGGGGTGGGACGGACTATTAAATTACTGCATTGAAAAAAAACTTGATTTAGAGAAATGCAGGCAGTTGGGACTGATAGACAAAAAGGAAAACAATTCATACTACGACAAATACAGAGACAGAATAATTTTTCCCATATATTCCGCCAACGGAAGAATTATAGGATTTGGCGGCAGGATATTGGAGAAGAATGAAAATGTTGCAAAATATATTAATTCACCGGAATCAAGCATATATTCCAAAAGAAAATCACTTTATGCTCTTTTCAATTCCAAAGATGAGATCAGAAAAAAAGATAAAGTTTTTCTTGTTGAAGGATATATGGACTGCATTTCTCTCCATCAGGCCGGAATAAAAAATGTTGTAGCATCTTCAGGAACTGCACTAACTGAAGAGCAGGTCGGAATCCTTTCGAGATACACAAAGAATATAATTGTTTTGTTCGATGCTGATGAGGCCGGATTGAAGGCTGCGGATAAAAGTATTGAATTGCTGCTTAAACAGGATTTTGACGTTAAAATATTGGAATTACCTTCAGGTGAAGATCCGGATTCATATATAGTAAAATACGGTCGGGAAAAATTCGAAGAAGCTGCAGCACGTTCGGTTAGTTTTCTTGAATACTCTTTAGGGAGGTATGAAAAGAAAGGATTACTCAAAGAACCGGCTTCTCAGGCTGAAGCAATTCGCGAGATTGTAAAAAATGCAGCTCTTATTAAGGATGAATTGAAAAGAAATCTGATAATAAAGAGTATAAGTTCAAAGTTTAATTTAAGAGAAAAACTTATTGAATCTGAGCTTGGCAAGTTTTTGAATAAAACTGAAGAGACAGCAACAAAGCAGGTTCAGAAAACAGTTCGGGGGAATCAAACCGGAGAGGCTGGCAAAAAAGGCGGACTATGGGAGAAAGATATAGTTTCACTTTTATTTTCGGGTGACGAAATAGTATTGGGAATGATATTCGATAATATTCCGGTTGAGAGTCTTGAAAATGAAAAATACAGGGAGATTGCTGAAATTGTACTTGCAGAATACAAACGTGACAAAATATCAGCATCACATCTAATAGAAAAAATTACAGATGAACAGTTGAAAAATATTGTAATGAAGCTGGCTGTTGAAAAAGAAACTCTAAGTAAGAGGTGGGAATCAAGAGAAGAAGGTGATTCTGAAAAAGATAATTTAAATAAATATGCTTTTGATGTTGTAAAAAAGCATAAAATTTCCAAAATTGACAATATCATAAAAAAGAATAACAGTAAAATTGAAAATCTGACCAATGAAACTGATATAATTGAACTAATTGCTTTTAACAATGAGTTAAATGCTGATAAAAAACGGATTTCAGCAGAAAAATACTCAAAATAACCGGAGTCTGAATTGGTTAATAATCCAAATCTTTATGAGATTAATACTCGAGTATGGCTTAGAAGATATGACACACAGGAAAATAGAGCCGGATTAGCTGACGTTCCTGAGAATTTTTTTGATTGGCTTGAAGAAAAGGGAATTGATTGTTTGTGGTTGATGGGAATTTGGAAAAACTGTCCGACAACAATAAACGAATATTGTTTTGAGGAAGGGCTGATATACAACTACAGAAGGGCGCTGAAAAATTGGAGCGAAGATGACATAATCGGGTCGCCCTATTCAATTGATAATTATGAAATCAATCCGGATATCGGTTCATTTGAAGATGTAGAGCTATTTCGCAAAAAATTGAACAGCAGAGGCATCAAATTGGTGCTTGACTTTATTTCAAATCATTTCAGTGTACACAGCAGTCTTCTAAGGGATAATCCCGATCTTTTTCTTGAAGCAGGAGCTGAAAATTATTACAACGATCCATATACATATTTCCCTTCGTCATTCGATGAAACCAAATATTTTGCACACGGGCGCGATCCATTTTTCCCTGCCTGGCAGGATACAGTTCAGGTAAATTATTTTAATCCGTATTCAGTAAATTTTATGATTGGCATTCTTGAAAAGCTGTCAAGATTATGCGACGGAGTAAGATGTGATATGGCAATGCTTACTCTTAGCAATGTATTTCAAAATACTTGGGGTGGAGTTCTTGGCAGATTAGGATATTATAAACCCGATGAAGAATTCTGGAAGAAATCCATAGAAAGAGTAAAATCCATAAAGCCGGATTTTATTTTTCTGGCTGAGACATATTGGGATTTGGAGTGGGATCTTCAGCAGATAGGATTTGACTACACTTATGATAAAAGGCTGACGGACCGACTAAAAAGCGGAAGTGTTTCTTCAATACGTGAACACCTTCAGGCAAAAGAGGAATTCCAGAGACGTTCAGTAAGATTCATAGAGAATCACGACGAAGACAGAGCTGTTACTGCTCTTGGTAGAGAAAAAGCATTTCCGGCGGCAGTAATTATGAGTACATTGCAAGGGATGCATTTTTATCATGACGGACAGTTTGACGGAAAGAAAATCCGTCTGCCGGTTCAGCTTGGCCGCGAACCAATAGGAACTCTTGATGAAAATATTCATAATTTTTATGACAAGTTGCTATATATAATAAAAGATGATGTATTTAAAGCGGGGGAATGGTTTCTTCTTGAACCTTTCTCTGTATGGGAAGGTGATGAAACTTACAAAAATATACTTGCATGGGAATGGAAACTTGGCACTGAACGAAGACTGGTTGTAGTTAATTATGAGAATTGTCTTTCAAAATGCAGACTTAGAATTGATATGCAGGGTTACGGCGTATCTTTGAAACTTATTGACTTGCTCCAGGAAAAGGACTATATACGAAATACAGATGAAATATTTATGAATGGTCTTTACATTGAACTAAAAAATTATCAGAGTCATATTTTTAGCTTTAGCTCAGAAATAGAATAAAAAAAAGGCTGCTAAAAGCAGCCTTTTTTGATGCTATTATTTTAAAAGCAGCATTCGCTTTACAGAAGTAAACTCACCGGCATTAAGAATATAGAAATAAACTCCGGAAGAAAGTGACTTGGAGTCGAATTTAACATTGTATGTGCCACGAATTTGATCAGTATTAACAAGTTCAGCTACTTGCTGACCAAGAATATTGAAAACTGACAATTTCACATGGTTATCTTTTGGAATTGAATATTTTATTGTTGTTGTAGGATTGAACGGATTCGGGAAATTCTGAGAAAGTGAAAAACCATCAGGAGTGATATCGGTGTAAATGTCTTCTGTTGATACAATACTTTCCTTGAATATCTGAATTCTTGCACCGGATGTTCCAATCCATTTTTCGTTTGATTCCGAATCTACATAAAAACTTAGTACATTGTTATTTGCGAGTTGTGAGTTTGATGTTTTATATTTTGACCACCAATAAGGAGCTTCGACAAATCTTACAAGTCCGCTGTCAGAGGTTCCAATCCATAAATTATCATTATGATTGTAGATGAAATTCAATTTATTGCTTGGTAATAGTGAATTGGCAGCATTAAATTTTGTCCAGGTTGTACCGTCGAATTTGGAGAGACCTTTATCAGGAGTAGCAATCCAAAGATTATTATTGCCATCAAGTTCAATTGAAGAGATTTTATTCCCGACAATATTTGAATTAGTTGTTGTATAAATTTCCCAGGAGTCTTCACCATTGAATTTTGCTGCTCCGCTTAAAGTACCTAACCAAATGTTTTCAAGATTGTCGAATTTAAGGCAATAGACAGTTGCACTTGGTATTGAAGAATTTGCTATAGTGTAATTTGTAAAATACATATCGTCAAATTTTGACAGACCGCCATTGGTTGCAATCCACTTATTGTTTGATTTATCAATTTTTACGTCATTAATAGTGTTACTTATTAAAGAGGAATTTGAAGAATTATATATTCTCCAGTTTAAAGCATTATCAAATGTTTCTCCATCAAAGCGTACTAAACCTGCTGAAGTTGCAATCCAAATTATATTATCGTTATCGAGAACAACTTTTTTTACAATATCACTTGGTATCAGAGAAAAGGTTTTGTTATAATATGTCCAACTTGAATCATAAAGATGATATTTAACCAAACCACCGCCATTGGTACCTATCCACATGCAATTTCTAAATTTATCGGGGACTATAGTTAGAGGGTTCTCGTCAGTAGCAATATTCGAATTATCGACGTTATATGTATCAGTTAGCAAAACGTTTTTATTTGCATTAAAGTAATGTTTCGCTAACCCTTTATCAGTTCCAAACCATACAATTCCTTGCTTTGTTCTGTTATCAACAGATATTCTTCCGACATAATTACTTGGAAATTTATAGTCGGTAGGAAGTTTAACAAATTCTTCTCCATCAAAAAGTTCAGCTTTCAATCCCGCAGTTCCAACCCATAAGGAACCTGTGGAATCATCAACAGTAATGCAGTTAATATCATTGATTTTGCGGTTTTTTATGTAAGTTATTTCGTCAAACCTGGTCCACCCATCCTTAAAATCATATCTTACCAGACCTGTGTCAGATGTTCCAATCCATAAGTATGATTGTGCCACATTTGAATAATCGATGGTTAAAGCTTTAATATTATTAGATTTAATAGTTGGGTTGGTTGTAACAGAAAAAGTGTCTTCAACTTCGAAGGCAGGATTCATTTTTAATATTCCGGCTCCATATGTGCCAATCCACAAGTTGCTCTGCCTATCGATAGCTAAAGATCGGATGTTATTAACAGGAAATTGTGGTGACGATGTTGTATTATAAATTGTGAATTGGCCGCTTTGTTCGAATCTGACTAAACCTGAATTAGCGGTACCTATCCACAAGTTTCCAACCGCATCTTGTTCAAGGAAATTCACATTTTCATTATTTGGAATTTGAGAATTTGTGTAAACTGTCCAAACGCCGGCAGCATCGTACTTAATTATATTGACACCAACGGTTACAATCCACTTGGTATTTTCAGAGTCGATAACAATGCCTCTTACGGTATTTTTTGATAAACCGGAATTGGCTGTATTGAAGACTTTCCAGCTTCTCTCAATTGTATTATACTTGGTTAGACCACCGTCAGATCCTATCCAGCAGTTATCTGTGCTGTCTAAAGCAAAAGCATAGATGACATCATTCGGCATCCCGGTTCTTGATAACCAGATATCCTGAATCCATTGATCTTCGACCTGGGCATAGAATAGCATTGGAAATGCAGAGATGATCGCAAAAAGAAGTAATAGATTTTTCATTTGTACCTCATATTATGTATAGTTAATTTTAAATACTTGAATAAATATATGGTAAACAACGTTGAAGTGCAAATTAATAATGTATGAATAAGTAACAAACACACGAACAGCAAAATAAAACATAAATTATATCAAAATATTCTTGCATAAATAAAATAAAACAATTATAATTCGAAAGTAAAAGGGCGGGCGCTTAGCAATTTAGCGCTCAAATTTATTTTAGCGTGTTTTATTTATTGATATTTCTGAAAAATTAAGTAAGATTTACTTAGTAACCGAGCATTGGGAGGATGGTTGAGAGAATTATTCCTTATGTTTGTTGGGATTATTTGTTTTTGTTGTGCAGAGAAGCAGACTCCGATTGACAATTTCGGAACAGAAACAGAAATTCAGTGGAAATCCGTACAAGAACTTGAAGGCTTGGAAGTTCATCAAATCATAAAGCATGATAAAACTCTTTATCTTGCCGCAATCAATCCTGAAATTCCTTTTAATGGAATTATCTATACAACAGAAACCGGAACCGGAGGAGTATTTTACTGTGAAGTATAATAAAAATAGAATTATGTGAATAAAAAATAAGCAACCGTTAGCTCCGGTTCCCTAATAAAAATCAAGGATGGATTGAAGCAAACAAGGGGGCAGTTAGTAATAACTCATTGCCGAAAATCCATCCCTTGGTTTATTCAAGGGATAGCAACAAACTCCTACAGTAAATGAAGTATCACTTTAGTCACAAAATATTCGAAAATTAATCACAGAATAAAATATAAGGATTTCAGTAATATTAGTACATTTTCATTTTATTGATCTGGTACTAATTCCTGCGGATGAAGCACATATTAGTAAATCCGTAATCCCGGTAAATAAACCATGTTCCACGATTCCTGCGCGAGAATTCAAGAGCGTTGATAAAGCAGCCGGATTTTCAATAACTCCGAAATTACAGTCAATTATTGCGTTATTTTCATCTGTTGTAAATACAATATCGCCTTTCATTCTTAACTCAGGCTTGCCTCCGATACTCTCAAGGAATAATATTTCAGATTGAATCGAAAATTTTAGAACCTCAATTGGAAGAGCCCAATTGGTGCCAAGTTTATTGGAAAGTTTAAATTCATCTACAACAATTATTCTGAAAAGAGAGGTCTGTGCAATAACCTTCTCCCTAAGAAGAGCTCCGCCACCACCTTTAATAAGATTAAGTTCAGTATCAACCTCATCAGCTCCGTCAATACTCAAATCAATAACTGGATGTTCATTCAGTGAAACAAGGGGGATTCCGGCAGCTCTGGCTTTGGTTTCTGTTGCAGTTGAAGTAGCGATTCCGTAAATATCTGAAAGTTCTTTTGTCTGCAGAAGCCGGCCTATTTCCTCAATTGCAAAATTTGCTGTAGAACCGGTACCCAAGCCAAGTACCATACCTGATTTAATGTAGCTGACAGCTTTAATTGCAGCTTCTTTTTTTAATCTGTCTGTTTCTGTCATTATTTTCTCGAAAAATTAATATCTTGTAACCAAAAAACCTTATCAGTATTATTTGAAAGAAAAAATAAAAAGTTTTGCAAATTTATGGAAAGTTGGAATAAATGACAAACAACAAAGTATATATAGAAACTTACGGCTGTCAGATGAATACGGCCGATTCAGAAGTAGTTCTGGGAATACTCAGGAACAGCGGTTATGAAACTTCTGATAATATTGAAAATGCGGGAGTTGTTCTTCTGAATACATGCAGTATCAGGGAAAATGCTGAAAAAAAAATATATAATCGGCTTAATGCAATCAAGGGATTAAAAAAGAAAAATGTTGTTATAGGTGTTTTAGGTTGCATGGCAGAAAGATTAAGAGGAGACCTCATTGATAAAAAGAAGATGGTTGACTTGGTTGTAGGTCCCGATGAATATAGAAATCTTCCTGATTTTCTTGATACGGCATTTCACGGCGAAAAGGGAATCGGAGTTAAACTTTCCAGAACCGAAACTTATGAAGACATAATTCCATATAGAGAAGAAGGAATCTCTGCCTGGATATCAATTATGCGCGGATGCGACAATTTTTGCACCTATTGCGTAGTTCCATACACAAGAGGAAGAGAAAGAAGCCGATCGGCAGATTCAATAATAAACGAGATAAGAGAATTATCAAAAAGAAATTTCCGTGAAGTGACACTGCTCGGACAAAATGTAAATTCCTACAGCTACGAAGGAATGGACTTCGCAGATTTACTGGCATCCTGCGCACTTGTTGACAGATCAATAAGAATCAGATTCACGACCTCACATCCTAAGGATTTCTCCGATAAACTAATCTATACGATAGCTGAGCACCCGAATATTTGTAAATATCTGCATCTTCCGGTACAATCAGGCTCAGACAGAATACTTGGTCTGATGAACAGAAACTACTCAACAGAACATTATATGGAAATCATTGAAAAAGCAAAGAAAAGCATTCCGAATGTAAGCTTCTCAACTGACATCATTGCCGGCTTCCCTACTGAAGAACCGGAAGATCACATTGCAACGCTTGAATTGATGAATAATGTTAAGTACGATGGTGCGTTCATGTTTAAGTATTCTCCGCGGGAAGGAACTAAAGCATTCAAACTAACAGATGATGTTTCTGACGAGATAAAGACAAAAAGATTAACAGAAATAATAGATTTGCAGCAAAGAATATCGCTGGAATTAAACAAGGAACTAATCGGTAAAGAAGAGCTAATACTTGTGGAAGGGTTCAGCAAGAAATCAAATAAGTTTTTGTCGGGCAGAACTGACTCAAATAAAACTGCCGTTTTTCCGGCTTTGGAAAATATTCAGCCCGGGGCCTATGTTAAAGTAAAAATTGAAAAAGTAACATCCGGCACTTTGATATGTTCAGTTCCTGAAATATTAGCTTTTCACAATGAAAAAATAACCCGGACGGCATAATGAAATACTTATTAGTGCTTATATTTATTATTAATTTACCGCTTTATTCGCAAGATGATAAAATTAATAGCTGTCTTGAATTAATAAAAGCAGGTGATATAGAAAAAGCACGTGCAGTATTTGAGGAACTCTCAGAAAATTATGGCAGACACCCCGAATTAATCTATTTGGATGCAAAAATGACATCTGACGGCTTTGATGCTTTGGAAAAATACGAAAAATTCTATAGCCGTTCGGAAGGCAGTAAATATGCTGCTGATGCTTTATATCAGATTTCATCTTATTATTATGCTGCAGGAATATATGATAAATCAGATGAATACAGAAAAACACTCAAAGAAAAGTTTCCGGAATTTGAGGCAGGAACGAGTATAACTTCAACTGCTGTTAAACAAAATGTTAAGGAGGAAAGAAAAGAATTGCCGGAAGAATATTATCCTGAGAAATATACTGTTCAGGCAGGGGCCTTTTCTGAACAGGGAAAAGCAGCGAGTTTGGCTGAGTTACTAAAAAATGAGAAACCGAAACCTCGAATTGTTGACAAAACAGTGAACGGGAAAAAATTTAGAGTTGTAATTTTGGGTGAATTTGAAAATAAAGAAGCAGCAGAAACACTTGCCCGTAAGGTATCAAAAAAATATCAAATAAATCCGATAGTGCAGAAATATCCTTTTAATCAATAAACAGCCGAAATGTCACACCTCGGGATTCAGTCTATGTCAGAAAATCAGGGAATAATCAGAAATTGCAAAAATAATACATAATATTATTAGGAAAATATTATTTACTTTCTTATAATTGAAGGCACGAAAGAAAAAATAATTGTCAAAATGACAGTACAAGAGTTTCAAAAAGAACACGGAATAATCGGCAAGTCAAAGGTAATCAGAGACCTTGTTGATATTCTTATGCAGGTAGCCCCTTCAGACATATCAATTCTATTATACGGAGAGAGCGGAGTTGGCAAGGAAGTCTTTGCTGATGCAATTCATAAATCAAGCTCACGATCATCACAAAAACTAATCAGTGTTAACTGCGGAGCGATTCCGGAAGGAATTCTCGAAAGCGAACTGTTCGGACATAAGAAAGGTTCTTTTACGGGTGCTGTTGACGACCGTAAAGGTTATTTTGAAATTGCAGATAAAGGTACTTTGTTTCTGGATGAAATAGGAGAAATGCCTCTTACAACACAAGTGAAACTTTTAAGGGTTTTAGAAACAAAAGAATTTATGCCCGTGGGAAGTGAAACTGTCCGGAAGACGGATGTAAGAATCATTGCAGCAACCAACAAAGATCTTCAGAAGGAAGTGGAAGCAAGAAGGTTTAGGGCAGACTTGTATTTTAGACTCAAGGCAGTAAGCTTGAATATTCCGCCTTTGAGGAAAAGAAAGGAAGATATTATTCCTTTAGTATTTCATTTTATAAATAATATTTGTCGGAACGGGAAAATGATATGTCCGGAAATTACAACTGAAGCTTTAGACATTTTACAACAGTATCCTTGGCCCGGCAATGTAAGAGAGCTAAAAAATTTCATTGAAACTGCCGCTGCTCTTTCAAAAAACGGGAAAATTGATACAGAAAATGTTATTACGCTCTTAACTCCATCAGAATCACAGGAACAGAATATGAATCTGCCAATGCAGGTGCAGAAAACACAAGATAATAATGAAATGGAATTAATATATAGAGCCTTAATAGAAATAAAGAAAGATTTGATAGAATTAAAACAGATTGCGGCAAGACCTGCAGAACATAAATCTTTCAGTAATTCAGGATCTGTTAAAGAAATTGTTTCATTGGATAAACTTGAAAAAGAGGCAATAATTAACTCCCTTTTGTATTCAAAAGGGAATAAGCGTAAGGCATCAAAATTGCTGAATATTAGCGAACGAACTCTATACAGAAAACTCAAAGAATATGACATTGAATAGATTAAACCAGGCAAGGGTATTTCTCTTGTTGATAATAATGTTATTTGTAGTTAGTTTATCCGGGTGCAGTTATTCTTTTTCCGGTTCCTCAGTGCCGTCTCATTTAAAGACAATATATATACCGGCGGTTAAAGATAACAGCGGACGAGGTGAAACTTTTTTAAGCCAGACTTTTTCAGAAATAATATTACAGAAGTTTATTGACGACAACTCTTTTACAATCGGTAAGGCAGGTAAGTCGGATGCGCTTCTTGAATTGGTGGTTTTGTCGGTTACTGACGATGCAACTGTAATCCGGAATGAAAAAGCTTCAGATATCAAAGTAAATCTTACAGTAAAAGTAACTTATAAAGACCTTATAAAAAAAGAGACAGTTCTTTCAAGAAATTTTTCGGAATTCGGAGTTTATAAAGCAGGAAGCGTTAATCTGATTGAAGATCGTAAAACTGCAATCAAGGAAGCACTTGAGAAACTTACAGACAGCATTGTTCTTAGTGTTGTTTCAAATTGGTAAATAATAAAAAAGGAAATATATATGTTAGTTGACCAAATCATTCTCTACACTTATCTGGCATCTCTGATAATACTTTTTATATTTGGATGCCACGGATTTGTGATGCTTTTTTACAGAAAGCGTTATGCATCAAACGAAATTAATTCAGGGAATGCGGAGCAAGAAGAAAAAACAGTTACAATCCAGCTCCCGATGTACAACGAGCTCTACGTAGTAGAAAGGCTTATAAATTCGGTTTGCAAGATTGAGTATCCGAAAGAAAAGCTGGAAATTCAGGTTCTTGACGATTCAACAGATGAAACTGTTGATTTAGTTGCAAAAATTGTTGCACAAAAACAGGCCGAAGGCTTTGATATTGTACAAATCAGAAGATCTAACAGAGAAGGATACAAAGCCGGAGCGCTTAAAGAAGGACTTAAAACAGCCAAGGGCGAATATGTAGCGATTTTCGATGCTGACTTTATACCAAAACCCGATTTTTTAAGAAATACCATGAAGTATTTTTCCGGGCCGGAAATCGGAATGGTTCAAACAAGATGGGAACACTTAAACGAAGATTACTCTCTTCTCACAAAAATACAGGCTCTTGCATTAAACGGCCATTTTGTTATTGAACAGCACGTAAGAAACAGATCAGGATTCTTTATCAATTTTAACGGGACAGGCGGTGTATGGAAAAAAGAGTGTATTGAGGATGCAGGAAACTGGCACTCAGATACATTGGCCGAGGATTTGGATTTAAGTTACCGCGCTCAACTTAAAGGATGGAAATTTGTTTATTTAAGAAATATTACAACTCCTGCTGAACTTCCGCTTGAGATGAATGCACTTAAAGCTCAGCAGTTCAGATGGACTAAAGGTCATATCGAATCAGCTAAAAAACTTCTGCCTCTTGTTTGGCAATCAAATATGCCTATGAGAGTTAAACTTCAGTCAACATTTCATCTTGCAAGTAATATCGTTTTCCCGTTTATTCTGCTTGCCGGAATACTTAATGTGCCGCTTGTATTTATTAAGAACAGCGGCCCGCATGACGGATTCTTTAATTTTATGTCCATTTTTATTGTCGCATTCTTTAGTTCATTCTTTTTCTATCTTTATGCACAGAAGGATGTTGACAGTAACTGGAGAAAGAAAATTGCATTCTTCCCGCTTTTTATGGCAGGCAGTATGGGTTTTGCGTTAAACAATTCAAGAGCTGTGTTTGAAGGATTGATGAACAGAAAGAGTTCATTTGTAAGAACTCCTAAATTCAAAGTTGAAAGCAAGAACGAAAACTGGGCTGCAAACAAATATCTCGGGAAAAAGAGAAAAATTGAAACTTCAGCAATCATAGAACTTTTACTCGCTGTTTATTGCTTCATAGGAGTTGCCGGTTCTCTGTACTTTCTTGAATTGGCAGCATTACCGTTTCAGCTTTTATTTTTCTTCGGATTTTTAACGGTTGCAGTTTTGTCAATCAAACACTCACTTGCAAAATAAAGGTCATAATGGAAAAACTGGCTCTGATATATGAGTTTAACAACAGATCACCGCTTTTTGCTCAAGTTGCTGCAGTTGAGGTTGAGAAAAACCATATAGAAAGAGCTTTGGAGATTCTGGAAAACGGAATTAAAATTTTTCCTGATTACCCCACACCCTATTTTATTCAAGGAAAGGCTTTGGCTTTAACGGGAAAATACGAAGAAGCCAAAGCTTGCTTTGAAAAGGGAGCTGATCTGATTGAATGCGAGGAAACGCTTAATTATTACATTGATGAAATGGAGAATATAAAGCGTAAGAATAAGTTTTTATCAGATATGAAAAAAACTACACCCGCACTTCAGGCAGAGTTTCCTCCAATAATTCCGGAATCAAAACAACTTGCCAAACCTGAAGACCCTGATGAATTGGATATGCTTGCCGATAGTCTTAAAACAGCAAAGATTCCTTCATTGGAAGATTCCGATAAGTCTGATGAGTTCGGTCTTCCCGGGAAAGAAAACGAAGAGACTCACGAAATTAAATTTCAGAATAAACCGATAGCTTCGGATACACTTGCCGGAATTTACTTTGCTCAGGGTAACTTTAAACAGGCTATTGTTATTTATGAGCTCCTTTTAGCTGGAAAGCCTGAAAAGAAAGAGTATTATCAAAACAAGATTCAGGAAATACAGCAGATTATTGATAAAAAATAGTCGACCTCAAGCTTGAATAAGCACAACTTCCCACATAATAACTGCGGTAAATCAATTCCAATGGACTCTGAAGATAATCGAGTGATCCCTAATTTGGAATTTTTTGAAAGAAACTCATCTATACTTGCTAAAGATATTCTTGGCGCTGAGATTATTATAGAAAGAAATAACATCAAACTTGGCGGAATAATAGTTGAGACTGAAGCATATCTGTCCGAAAGAGACAGAGCCTCACATTCTTTTCCCGGTAAATCAGCTCGGAACAATTCAATGTTTTTATCCGGTGGACATATATATGTCTATAGAATATACGGAATCCATTTTTGTTTCAATATAGTCACAGGTTTATGCGGAAGCGGTGAAGCAGTGCTTATCCGCGCCATAGAACCTTTGGAAGGAAAAGAAATAATGGCGGATAACCGTAAAATAAAATTTTCGGAAAATAGAAAAGATTTAATTAAGTTATGTAACGGTCCGGCAAAAATTTGTCAGGCTTTCGGAATAACCATTGCTGACGACGGGAAAGTGTTACAAGGTTCTGAATTCAAACTTAAGTTACACAAGCCCCTCGATGAATGTGCGATTGGAAAATCTGAAAGAATTGGAATTACAAAATCAAAAGAACTGCAACTTAGATACTATATTAAAGGGAATGAATTTGTCTCAGGAAAAAAATACACTTAACATACTGATTATTAGAACAGACAGAATCGGGGATGTTGTTCTGACGCTTCCTGTTGCAAGTGTGCTGAAAAAACACTTCCCTGATTGCAAAGTTACTTTCCTTTTGCGTGAATACACAAAAAGTATTGTGGAAAACAATCCATTCGTTGATGAAGTAATTATTGCTAAAGAGAAAAACGGTAAACTGATTCTCAATGAGAACATTGCTATCATTAAACAGAAGAAATTTGATGTGTGTCTTGTAGTATCCCCAACATTGCGAATTGCCCTGATTAGTTATCTCTCGGGAATTAAGACAAGAATTGGTACAGGATTCAGGTATTATTCTTTCTTCTTTAACAGAAAAGTATTTGAACACAGAAAATACGGAGAAAAACACGAACTCGAATTCAATATTAATATGCTTTCCTGCCTTGGAATCAATGAGCAAATATCTGAACAGAATGTTGAGTATAAAATACATATAAATCCTTTTTCATCTCAAGCCGTTGAAGGATATATTGCAACTGCAAAGAAAAATACGGGAAATCCGATTGCAATAATACATCCCGGAAGCGGCGGGAGTGCGGTTGATTTACCTCAGGAGCGGATGAAGCAGCTTGCGGTTAATTTGGCACAGCAATTGAAAATTAACCTTATTGTAACAGGCTCCGAAGCAGAAAAAACAATTTGCGAAGAAATTGCCAATGCTGCAGGAGGTTTGAATCTTGCCGGAAAGTTAAATCTTTCTGAACTGATTGCTCTTATAAATGAATGTTCGATGATGGCGGCTAACTCAACAGGGCCTATTCATTTGGCAGCGGCTTTAGGAAAATATGCAGTAGGGTTTTATCCTAAGATTCCGGCTTGTTCACCTATGAGGTGGGGACCCTATACAACCAAAAAGAGCATATTTACTCCGGATACAGGTTGCGGCAATTGTACACGGAAACAGTGCGAAAGATTAAACTGTATGGATTCCATAAATATTCAGGCTGTTACTGATGAAATAAAGAAAGTAATGAAAATTTGAAAGGGAAGAATATGAAAAAGACTACTGCTGTATTAATGCTTCTTGTTTTTACTTTGGTAATGCAGGCACAGGAATTCAGAAAATTAGAAAACAAAGCTTTTGGAGTTGGAGAGAAACTTACTTTTGATGTTCGATATGGATTTGTAACTGCCGGTGTTGCAGTTATGTCAATTCCTTCCATAAAAAAAATTGCCGGCCGTGAAGCCTATCATGTTAATTTTACAGTCAATTCAGTACCTGCTTTCGACTTGTTTTATAAAGTACGCGACAGATATGAATCTTACGTGGATACAGAAGGAATATTTCCATGGAGATTTCAGCAGCATATACGCGAAGGCGGCTACAAGAGAGATTTTTCTGCTTACTTTGATCATACAAAAGGCAGAGCCAAAACAACAGAAGGTGAATACGATATTCCGATGTATGTGAATGATATAGTTTCAGCTTTTTATTTAGCCCGTACATTCGATTTTTCTAAAATGAAAAAAGGAGATAAAGTAAAACTCGAGAATTTCTACAAAGACAAAGTCTATCCGCTGGAAGTAGTTTATCATGGTATTGAAACTGTATCGGTTGATGCAGGCAAATTTGAATGCATAATTGTTGAGCCGCTGGTAAAAGAGGGCGGACTTTTTAAGAGTGAAGGAAATATTCTTGTCTGGTTAACCAATGACGACGTGAAAATGCCTGTGAAAGTTAAAACAAAGATAATAATCGGTTCAATTGATGCTGATCTTACAAATTATGAAGGTCTTACAGGAAAATTAACTTCTAAAAGATAAGCTTTTTATTTATTTTTAGGCTTAAAATTAAGGCGGATATGGAAGATAAGTCCTCTGTGCAGAAAGTTTTAAGCCCTTATGCGGTTTCTATCATTTCGGTAGTGTTGATATTTTTTCTTTATCAGATTGGCGGACTAATACTGCTGATGATTCCAATGTCAATATCAATGGCATTACCCGGTGGTCAAACTATCAGAATCATAACTGCAATCGGTCAATTGCTTTTTTTACTTCTACCCGCACTTCTTATCACAAAAGTATATTACGGTGATATAAAAAGTGCACTCAAAATTAAAGCCCCAAAACTAACACACTTGCTGTATTTTTCAATCGGACTTTCAATTCTAGTTGGTATAAATCAATACTATATTTACATTCAGAATTTTATTTTTGATTTTCTTGCTGAAAAAATTGTCTTTATTAATTATTTAAAGTCGCTCCTTACGCAACTTGACAAACTGGTAGAAGAAAGCTATAAACTTATAATGAGCTACAATAATTCGTACCATCTTGTTACACTGATAGTAGTTATTAGTATTATTCCGGCTCTGGCAGAAGAAGTACTTTTCAGGGGTTTGATTCAAAAGGGATTTGAAGTAACAACCAAGCCTGTTTATGCAGCTTTAATTACTGCAGTGTTTTTCAGCCTTTTTCATATGAGTCCATATGGCATTATTCCTTTAGCTGCATTAGGGTTCTATTTTGGATACGCAGCATATAAAACTCAGTCGCTGATTATTCCTATGATATTACACTTTCTTAACAATTTTGTATCTGTTATGATTTATGTTTATTCGGATGACCCATCGTCCGTTTCGGCAAGTGTAAGGCCTTCAGGGGATAATATTTATATGGAAATTTTAAGTTTTGTGTTGCTTATAATACTATTTTTTGGTTATAATGCTTTAGGAAGAAAGTACATATTAACAACCAAAACAACAGGAGGCCGTGATGATATGCCCGAAATGTGAATCCGAATATATTGATACTGTTAAAGTTTGTCCGGATTGCGGCAGCGATTTGGTTAGCAATGAAGAATATTCCGGTTCTTTATCAAATCCGGAAGACTATGTGATTGTCTATTCAGTAAGTGAAGAGTATGAAGCTGAAATGATAAAAGCTAATCTCGAAGGTGCTGAAATTCCCTGTCTTATTCTTGCACAGAAGGACAGCAGTTTCCCCGGAGCAGGCGAACTTTCAGTTATTAAAATACTTGTAAGAAAAGAAGACGCTGAAGATGCAAAAGAAATTATTGATGATATATATAATAGTGATGAAGAATTTGAGACAGATGAGGAATAATTGAAGGTTGGTAATACTCTAAAAAGAATCATAGTTGCTTTCATAGCGATTCCTGCAATACTCGGGATAATTTTATACGGGAAGTGGGTATTTCTATTATTTGCAACCGCAATCGGCATATACGGATTTAAGGAATTTTATGCTATGTCGGTCAATAAGAAGTTTTTTCCGCAATTAACAGCCGGAATGCTTTCAACCAGTGCCATTATACTAAATTCATATCTGAAGGTTCTCCCGGAAATGCATCTGTTTATGATAATTATTCCGGTAATGCTCTTTATTGAATTATTCAGAAATAAACATTCAGCCGTAAGTAATCTCGGAACAACGCTTTTAGGTATAGCTTATACCGGTATTCTCGTTTCTTCTCTTGTTTACATAAGGGAATTTTATGCAGAGAGCGGACTTATGTACAGTAAGGGTGCGCTTATTATTATTGCAATGTTTGTTTCTGTGTGGGTTTGTGATTCAGCTGCATTTTTTATAGGATCAGCATTTGGCAAGAATAAACTGTTTCCCAGGGTTAGTCCGAAGAAAAGCTGGGAAGGTGCTTTTGCCGGATTAGCCGGTGCTGTAATTGCAATGATAGCCTGCAGAGCTATATTCCTTGATTATTTCAGTATTGCGGATGCCGCATTTCTTGGTGTAATTATCGGAATTTTTGGCCAGGCCGGTGATTTGGCTGAAAGTCTTATAAAAAGAGACTGCAATGTTAAGGATTCTTCCAATCTGATACCCGGACATGGGGGAGTGCTTGACAGATTCGATTCGATTATATTTTTAGCCCCATTTGTATATTTATATTTAGAATATGTAATAAAATGAATAAAGTAACGATTATTACTCTTGGTTGTGCCAAGAATACTGTTGATTCCGAGAGACTTGCGAATCAGTTGAAGTTGAATAATTTTGAATTTACCGATGATGCCGAAAAAGCTGATACTGTTATTATAAATACGTGCGGATTTATAGATGCGGCTAAAGAGGAATCTGTGGATACAATCCTCCAGGCAATCGAAATGAAAAAATCCGGCAAAATAAAAAAGGTAATTGTATCCGGCTGTTTATCACAAAGATATAGAGAAGAACTACTTGACGAGATTCCGGAAGTTGATAATTTTTTTGGAACGGAAGATTACAACGGAATTATTACTTCTCTTGGCGGTACTCTTCGCACAGAACTTTTAGGAGAAAGACTCCTCTCATCACCTTCACATTCTGCTTTTCTGAAAATATCAGAAGGATGTGACAACCCGTGCTCCTTTTGTTCGATTCCTTTAATACGCGGGAAGCATAAATCAAGGACAATTGAAAGCTTAATGCAGGAAGCTGAATTTTTAGCCGGACTCGGTGTTAAAGAATTAAATGTAATTGCACAGGATACTACTTATTATGGTCTGGATATCTATGGTAAAAGAGAAATAGCCTCTCTTCTGCAAAATCTCAGTAATATAAACGGAATAGAATGGATAAGACTTTTATACGCTTATCCGTCGCATTTTCCCTACGAATTGATTGATGTAATGTCGCAAAACAAAAAAATCTGCAAATACATCGATATTCCTCTTCAGCACATATCCGATAACATTCTGAAATCTATGAGAAGGGGAATAACCTCAAGGCAGACCCGAAAACTTATTGAAGATCTGCGGGCCGCAATACCGGGTATAGCAATAAGAACCACTTTCATAGTAGGCTACCCGGAAGAAACTGAAAAGGAATTTGAAGAACTCTGCGAGTTTATAGGGGAGTACCAGTTTGACCGTGTAGGCGTTTTCACCTATTCAACGGAAGAAAATACCATTGCTTATAATCTTGAAGACAAAGTTCCTCAGGAAGTGAAGGAAGAACGAAAAGCACGGCTGATGGAAATTCAGCAGGAAATCTCAAATACAATAAATCAGGCAAAGATAGGCTCTATTGTAAGTGTAATTATTGACAGAAAGGAGGGAGAGTTTTTTATTGGAAGAACTTCTCAGGACGCTCCTGAAGTTGATTGTGAAGTGATCATAGATCCCAAAGGAGAGAAAATATCAGCCGGTGAATTCAGGGATGTTATTATTAAAGAAGCCTATGAATATGATCTGACTGCTGAAATATGTAGGGGCTAAAATGTATAAATTATTAGTAATGCTTTTTGTTGCAGTTAACTTGTTTGCTCAGGTAGAATTTGATGAAAAGATATTTCCTTACACATTCGAACCGGTTTTTAGTTTTGAGAACATCAGCTACAAAAGTGAGGAACCGGGCAAAACACGGCTTGACATTTTTATTCAGATACCATATACAAATCTCAGGTTTCTGAAGGAAGATAACAAATTTACTGCATCCTACATGCTTACAATAACAATTTATGATTCACTGAAATCCAACATAATAAACTCAAACAGTTGGGATGAAACAGTTAATGTTACCGGTTATAATGCAGCTCATTCCAGACAAAACTTTAATCTTAATCTGAAAAGCTTTAATCTTTATCCGGGAAGATACCGGGTTATTTGTGAAGTATTTGATAAAGATTCAAAACGCAATTATGCATTGGATAAGCTCATTGATGTTAAAAGTATTAATGATAATCCTGATTTAAGTGAAATACTTCTTATTGCGGGTACAGTAATGCACAACAATGTTGAAAAGCTTATTCCCAACATTTCCAGAGAGATTTTTACAAGCAATAAAGAACTTCCATTTGTCTTTGAGATTTATTCAGACAAGAAATGCAGTATTTATCTTGAATATATGATTACAGATCAATCAAAGACCGTTTATTTTCAGAAACGCTTTCTGACTGAAATTGATTCCGGGAAAAACATAATTAATCAAACATTTGAAAATACTACTTTCAGCCTTGGTGTTTATGAATTGCGGCTTTCCATAATGGATGAAAATTTTAATGTTCTTAAAACATCTTCAAAACAGTTTTATTCCTTTATAAAAGGATACCCGAGGTCTATTGTGGATTTGGATATTTCTGTTGACCAAATGGTATATATCGCATCAGCCGATGAACTTGACAGAATAAAATCAATGCAGACTTACGAGACGAAGCTGAATGCTTTCACTGATTTCTGGTCGAAAAAAGATCCTTCCCCGGGAACGTCCGAAAACGAGGCACTCATAGAATACTACAGAAGAATTGCTCATGCAAATAAGAATTTTTCAAAGAATAATAAAGGATGGAGAACAGACATGGGAATGGTTTATATCATTCTCGGTGCTCCGAACAGTGTTGAAAGAAGGCCGTTTGAACAAACTCAACCTTATGAAATCTGGCACTATTTTGACATAAATCAGTATTTTATCTTTGTTGATTATACCGGATTCGGCGATTACAGGTTAAAATATCCGCTCACATATGAATGGGCGAAATACAGGCCATAATATGATATTAACGATTACATTGAATCCGCTTCTTGAGAAACGGATGACTTTTCTCAAAACTGAACAAGGCAAAGTTAACCGATGCTATAAAGAATATTTCACTGCGGGCGGGAAAGGTATAAATGTAAGCAGACAGCTGAATGTATTTAAAGTTGATAACCTTGCGGTTACAGCCGCCGGCGGAAATTCAGGAAAAATTTACAGGAAAATATTAGCCGAAGAAAATATCAATAATTTTGTTTTTCCGACTGAAAAAGATATGCGGCAGGCTTTTTTAGCTGAGGATGATTTCAACAGAAAAGTTACATCCTATTTCGGAGTGGATGTTGGTCTTACTGAAAAAGAGTTTAACGAATTAAACTCGCGCATTGAGAAAATGATTCTCAATGCATCTACGGTTGTGCTTGCAGGTAGCGTTCCGGACGAACTTTCAGCCGAATTGATGAGAAGAATACTTGATCTGGCGCATAAACACGACAAATTCACTATATTGGATACTTATGGTACACACTTGCTTTCGTGTCTTAAGAAAGCACCGGGAGCAATCCATAATAATATTGAAGAGTTAAGCAGTTCGCTTGGAAGAACTTTTGAGAATGAAAATGATATTAAAGAGTTTCTTAAGGAATTATATTCAATGGGCATAAAACTCTGTTTCCTGACAGACGGTGCCCGGCCTTCATATTCATCTCAGTTCGGATTTATGTATAAAACAATTACTCCTGAAATTGAAGCTGTGGATTCAACCGGCAGCGGCGATTCGTTTACTGCCGGTGTTATTTATGCTTTAGAAAAATCCTTTGTTTTTGAAGATTTGCTGAAATTTGCGTCTGCCTCCGGTGCCGCTAACAGTCTGAATACTACTGCCGGTAAAGCAGATATGCAAACGATTGAAGAACTAATGCCAAAAGTGAAAGTTATTCCGCTCGGCAAAAAGCTGAAAGAAATAGATGATTCGCCTACTATATAGAATATGGCTTTTGATACTTTTCTGTTCTGCTTCGGTATTTGCCCAAAACTTTAAGACTCTTTCTGCAAATTATCCCACTGAACCCGATTCTTCAGAGGTTGCGGAATATCTGAATCAATTTCGTGCAATTAAAAACTTTCCCCCGGATTCCATTATACAGAAAACAGGAGAGTATTTTACAGACAACGGGTATCCTGACGCAAAAATGTTAAAAAAAGTTGTTATAAGCGATTCAGCCGGATATTCGATAAGAGCAGAATTTGATTACGGAAAAAGATTAGTTTTCGGACGTACTGAGTTGTTTGCCGGTGAACTATATAAAGAGGGTTCAATAACGGAAGATACTCTTCAAAAATTTGCTGAATTTTCAGAATATGAAGAGTTCTTCAGGAGACTTGAGGGAAGGCTTTTCCGTTCTGCGGTTTTTGAAGAAACGGTATCTTTTGTGTTGGCTGAATTTGAAAAAGCCGGTTATCCTTTTGCCGCAATTAATGTTGTATCTTTTGCAAGAGAAGATAATGATGAAGGGTTTTCCGAAGCACGACTTGTTTTACTATATGATATAGAAAAACAAGCAAGAATAGACAGAATTCTTATCGAAGGAAATACAAAATCTAAATCTGATGCAGTAATAAGGGAGTCAGGTATCAGGGTAGGGAGTAAATATGACAAGGAAAAAATCAATAGAATTTCTGTATTGCTGAATCGAACAGGATTTTACGGCGCAGAAGGTATGCCCGATTATTACTATAACCAAAAAGGCGAAGGTACTCTGGTAATAAGGATAAAAGAAAAAAATACAAATGCATTCGACGGCATAATCGGATATGTGCCAAAAAGCAATGATATTCCCGGATATTTTACCGGTTTTGCTGAAATAAGCCTCGGGAATCTTTTCGGAACCGGCAGGAACTTTGGTTTCAAATGGCAAAAACTTGATAAAACTTCGCAAGACCTGAATGTAAGGTATCTCGAGCCCTGGATTTTCGGAATACCTGTTAATCTTAAACTTTCTTTTAGTCAGAAAAAAGCAGACAGCACTTATATCAAATACGGCTTTGACTCTGAAATTGATTATCTGTTCAGCAGCGATATCACTCTATCGGCTTTATTCAGCACATATAACATAATTGCCGGAACAAGAGTAATTCCAAGATTTACTGTGTATAATTCTTCGCTTTTCTCAAGCGGTGTTAAAATAACTTACGATACAAGAGACAGCAGACTTGTACCACGAAAAGGGTTACTATTCTCTAATTCTTATGAATTGGCAGTGAAGAAGATTACCGGCCCTGAAGAGTATCTGCTTAAAGATGATCCTCGTAAAATATCTCATCATAAAATGAAATTTGACCTGGAATTCTATCAGAGAATTTTCAGTAATCAGATTGCGGTATTAAAACTCAGGTGGAGAGAAATACAAGGCGATGAAACTCAGCCTGATGATCTGTTTCTGCTTGGAGGAACTAACTCGCTTAGAGGTTACCGCGAAGAACAGTTTCAGGGCAACAGGCTTATTTATTCTAATCTGGAATATAGATTTTTAATGGATGAAAACAGTTACGCATTCCTATTCTTTGATGCAGGACATTTCTTAAGAAAAGAAATAAAAAAGGAAGCAGTTCCGGAATTAAAAGGACTTAAAACCGGTTACGGACTTGGTTTGGGAATTGGTACGGGTTTGGGATTGCTAAATGTTAGTTATGCACTCGGCGAGGGCGACGGGATATCAAAAGGGAAAATACATTTCGGAATTCAAAGCGGATTTTAGATGGAATTGTTTAAAAAATTTAATGCTCTCTTCATTATCGTAAGACCGATTAATCTTGCAATAACTTCGGCAGCTGTTTTCTTAGGCGGATTTCTTGCCGGGGGCGCGGCTGTTTCGCTTATTCTTCCTGCACTTACAGCAGTAATGACTGCAGCAGGGGGAAATATTATCAACGATTATTATGACATTGAAATTGACAAAATTAACCGACCCGGAAGACCTCTTGCCGCAGGAACCATTTTCCCTCTTGAAGCAATGGCTTATTATGTTATGTTTAGTTTCACATCAATAATTGTTGCAAATTTTATCGGGATATCTGCTGTGGTTATTGTTACGGGCGTAACAATCGGGTTATATTATTACTCAAAAAGACTGAAATCAACTGTGCTGGCAGGGAATGCTGCCGTATCATTTTTCGCAGGCATTTCGATAATCTACGGGGCACTTGGCGCCGGGAACTGGGAGTCCGGTTTGATTCCCGCGGGATTTGCCTTTATGATAAACCTTATGAGGGAGATTCTTAAAGATATTGAGGATATTGAGGGCGATAAATTGGCGGGTATTGTTACATTTCCCATAAAAGCAGGAATACCGAAGGCTGTGGACCTTCTTAAAAAATTTGCAATTCTCCTGATTTGTCTTACAGTAATTCCTTTTACTTCAGGAATTTACGGTATTGAATATTTCATAATAGTGATGCTGGGGGTAAATACATTGCTTGTTCTTTTTTTCAGAGATTTATCTGCCCCTGAAATTAACCTGAGGCGCGAAAGTAATTATCTTAAAATTGCGATGGTATTCGGAATAATTGCAATCTGGGCAGGGAATCTGTGAAAGAATTCGATTTAACATATATTAATAATGAAATTAAGTTTCTTGCCGGAACCGATGAAGCCGGACGCGGCCCGTTAGCCGGCCCGGTAGTTGCCGCTGCGGTGATTTTTGAAAAAGATACATTCATTCAGGGAATAAACGACTCAAAGAAGTTATCCGAAAAAAAACGGGAAAGGCTGTTTGATGAAATTATTAATAGCTGTTTGACACACTCTGCATGCCTAATCAGTAACGATGAAATAGACAGAATAAATATTCTTCAGGCATCAATGAAAGCTATGGAATTAGCAGTAAGCGGATTATCGGTTGTTCCTGATAAAATACTGGTGGATGGGAACAGAATTCCGAAAGGGCTGGAAAATGCCGAGTTTGTAATAAAAGGGGATGCAAAGTCATTCAGTATTGCTGCGGCATCGATAATAGCTAAAGTAACAAGAGACAGGATTATGCTTAAACTTGCAGGGGAGTATCCAAATTACGGCTGGGAAAGAAACAAAGGGTATCCGACTTCAGAACACTACAAGGCCATTGAAAAATTCGGACTTACTCCATATCATAGAAAAACATTTTTAGGCTTAAAATAATTTCTTAAATGTGTTCTTTCTCCCGCTTCACTTAATAGGTTTTCGGAGAACATTGGGGACACAGAGGAATGAAAATCTTCCCGGGTGCTTGGACAGGCTCAGCTACCGTCTTTTCACGCATCACTATTGCGGGATCAAGATGACACACTTTTTGCTTTTTGAGACAGCATTATTGCGGTAAGCACAAAAAAAAAGGCAGTGGACGAACATAACTTCCACTGCCTTCTTTGTGAAAAATACTATTCTTTCCCTGCTCTCAGTGAATCATAAATCATATATAACGAGAGAAGAATGAACATAACTGCGGCAAGGTACATAGCCGGATCAGATTCAGCCCATTCAGCAAGCATCCAGTCATATCCGAATGCCTTAAGAAGTACTGAAACAACTCCCATCAAAGCACCGCCGGCAATAAATCCGGAAGCTATAAGAGTTCCTTTTTCTCTTCGTAAATTATTTTTCTCTTCGTTTTTGCTTCTTGTCGAAACATAATGTGCTATCAATCCGCCTGCAAGAAGAGGAGTATTAAGTTCAAGAGGAATGTACATACCGAGCATAAATGCCAAAGCAGGCACCTTAATGCTTGTTAGAATCAATGCAATGAAAGCTCCGATTATGTATAAAGTCCAGGGTGCCGGCTGATCAGACATAAGCGGCTGAATTACTGCAGCCATTGCATTTGCCTGAGGAGCAGGGAGTAATCCGGATGAAAATCCGTAAACTTTATCAAGAAGAAGTATTACACCGCTCACGGTTATTGCAGATACAAGTGTTCCCAAAAATTTCCAGCTTTCCTGTTTTGAAGGAGTGCTGCCCAGCCAGTATCCAATCTTTAAGTCGGTAATAAATGCACCGGCAACTGAAAGAGCAGTGCAGACAACACCGCCGATAATTAAAGCAGATGCCATTCCGGCCGGGCCTTTAAGTCCTACAGATACAAGAACAATTGATGAAAGAATCAATGTCATCAGAGTCATTCCTGAAACAGGATTAGTTCCGACAATGGCAATAGCATTTGCTGCAACAGTAGTAAAAAGGAAAGCTATTATCATAACAATCAGAAGTCCGACAAGTGCCTGAACAGGGTCTGTTACAACTCCGAAATAAAAGAAAACGAAAATCATAACGGCAACGGTAAAAACACCGCCTGCAATGATTTTCATAGAAATATCTTTGGCAGTTCTTACTTGTTCGGATAAATGAGACTGCTTGCCGGTTAATTCTCTTATACCCATTGAGAATGCGCTTTTTATTATGGAAGAAGAACGAATAATTCCTATTAAACCAGCCATTGCTATACCGCCGATACCAATGTGCCTTACATAGGTTCCGAAAATTCCTTCGGGCGACATATTTATGATAAGAGCCTCAGTATTGCCAATCGGAACACTTATGTATTCACCAAGCCAGCCGATAAGAGGAATAAAAGCAAACCATGAAAGGAATGATCCTGCCGCAATGATGGCAGAGTATTTAAGTCCGACAATATAACCTAATCCCATTACTGCGGCGCTTGTGTTAAGTTTAAATACCAGTTTGGATTTATCGGCAAGTGTTTGGCCCCATTCGAAAACTTTTGTGGAGAAAACCTCACTCCAGAAACCGAACGTCTGAAGACAGAAATCATAAAGACCGCCTATCAGGCCGCTTACAACAAGAACTCCGGCCTGATTACCGCCTTTTTCGCCGGCTATAAGTATTTCAGTAGTTGCCGTTGCTTCGGGGAATGGGAATTTGCCGTGCATTTCTGCAACAAAATATTTGCGGAATGGTACGAGGAACAGAATTCCGAGAAAACCGCCAAGTGCTGAAGCGATCACCATCTGGTAAAACTCTACCTGAAGATTAAGAATATACATTGCCGGAAGCGTGAAGATAGCACCGGCAACAACAGCTCCTGAAGTAGAGCCTATTGACTGGATAATCACGTTTTCACCCAGGGCTTTAACTCTTTTGCCCGCTGCTGAAAGTCCCACAGCAATAATTGCGATGGGAATTGCCGCTTCGAATACCTGTCCGACTTTAAGACCAAGGTATGCGGCTGCGGCAGAAAAAATAACCGCCATAATTAGTCCCCAGAAAACAGAATAAGTATTAACTTCGGGAACATTTTCAAAAGGATTCATTACCGGTTTATATTCTTCCCCCGGATTCAATTCTCTGTAAGCATTTTCCGGAAGTCCGGTCTGATCTTGCTTGATATGGCTATCGCTCATTGATTCTCCTTTATTTTAGGTCTAATTTTAATTCATAGAATGTCGTACCGCCCTGTTCCGATTTCAATTCAAGCAAGGCCTTCGGATTCCAGTCTTTATAGAGTTCTGTTTCTTCTGCTGAAAGATTCAAACCGCGGTAGGCAGTTTTTACACTGTAAAATGATGAAGGATAAAGAGGGAACCTCTTTGTGTTCATTTCAATCTGTTTAGCCTCTTTTAAATATGCAATTTCTGTTACATTTACCTTAATATCAGAAGGCTTTACGGCATATCCGGGAATTATTGTCAGCTTGAACTTTTGCGAAGCGGATGCTGCCTTAGCTGAAATGCTTATGCTTCCTTTTCTGTACGAGAGTCCGTCAGTTTCTACATTTTCGCCTTTCTCGTTTACTATCATCAAAGCAAAATCGGTTATTTTGTTGAAATCCTGCGCAGACATTTCAACCAAAAATTCTCTTGATGATTCATTTGCATTAAGGGTAAATTCATACTCAAGCAAAAGTTTTGAATTGGTATTAAGAGTAAAATTTCTTTCAAAAGAGTTGAATTTAATTTCCGGGTAGCAAGTTAACGCACTTACTCCGCCGTTATAAAGATCAATAAAAGTATTGTCTTCGGAAATTACGGTTGTGCTGTATGGAGAAACAGATATTTCTTCAACTTCCAAAGTAACATCTGAGACTGATGCGGCACGGAATGAACCGAGAAGAACAAACTCATATACTCCGGGTACGGGTGCGGTAATATACCATTCTGCAGTTTTTACTTCTTTTGCGGCACTGAAAACATTCATATAAATATTATTGCCCTTAGGTTCGTGTACAAAGAACCAATTATCCGCATTTGAGTTCTTATCGGAAATAAGTCTTACTTTGAATACAGAGTTAGCCTGAGATGCTTTAAAGAAAAATCTTTTATGTTCACCGGGCTTTAACCCTTTAGCCTCAATGCTTGTTTTTTCACCTGCTTGTTTATTATGAGGAACAACAAGTGTAATCATTGATTCAAATTCAGGAATATTCAAATTGCCTTTTCTGAAGGCAGTAATTTTTGCGTTGTAGAGTCCGGGTCCGGATATTTTGTTTTTATCGATTCTGATGTTTATATCCGCATCCTGATCGTTTCTGAAATGAACTGTTTTCTTAACCGGTACTGCCCATGCTTCAGAACTTTCAATTCTTACTACTGAATAAAATTTATCTTTTTTAATGATATTGTTTCTTTTAATTCTAATGTTGAAAGTTTCATTTTCCTGAATGAAAGATGCATCTCTTACATATACCGCGGAAGCTCTTAAATTAGGCATACCGGGCGAAAATGCAGAAATATCATAAGTATCATAATCTTCGTTCAGCGGTACTTTCTTTAGTAGGTTATATGCGTTCATTACGTTGATAAGACCGCCGCCCTGATCGAGATGAGTATAACCTTCAAGCGGAACCGCCCCCATTTTAACAATCTTGTAAAGGAGGTTAGAAGGGATTTTATAATCAGGTTTTTCTTTTACCATGGCAGAAAGAAGCAAAGACATTACCCCTGTTGTGTATGGAGAAGACATACTTGTTCCCCACATAATATCGCGGCTCATAAAATTCGGGACGGTACTTACGGCAGCACCGGGAGAAACAACATCGGGTTTATAGCCTTCAGCACCTCTGGAACTGAAATGAAGTATGATGTCTCTGCCTGTTGTAACTCCGTAAACATCCCGTCCAACTTCCTCGGCAAGCACTGCGCC
Source organism: uncultured Melioribacteraceae bacterium (assembly GCA_964584325.1). GTDB lineage: Bacteria > Bacteroidota > Ignavibacteria > Ignavibacteriales > Melioribacteraceae > CAZOZP01. The sequence continues at coordinate 2,754 of CAZOZP010000042.1, read as the reverse complement.
GGAAGAAAAAACATTCAGCGAAGATGCCGGCAATCCGCTTGTAGAAATTCCGGGACCTTCGTTGCCGTTGGAAACACATATATACAGATAGGGATTATTTTTTACGAGATTATCTATCCAGACTTCCATTTCAGCGCGTCCTTCAATCTCAGATCCAACGCCGTAACTCATATTTATTATGCATGGTTCTTTTCTATCCTTTGAAACTTTATCGGCATATTCAAAAGCTTTTTTCATACTTTCTGAAACAGTTGCACCGCCTGAAAGATTATTGTTGCCGAGTTTTAGAGCAATGATTTTAGCACCCGGAGCAACTCCGTAAATATCTGCACCGCCTATCTGATTCCCGGCGGCAATTCCTGCGCAGTGTGTTCCGTGTGCGCCGTCATCAAAAAACAAAGAGAGTCTGTTTTCTTCAGGAAATATATTTAATGCGAAAGTTATCGGGGTTACTTCCTTATTGTTTTTGATATAAAATATGTCGTATTTATCTTTATAGTTTCGGAGAAATGCTTCATTTTCGAGAGAACCGTCGCCGTCTGTGTCAATTACGGCAGTCCAGAATTTTTCACCTGCTTCTTCAGCTTGAAAAACAACAGCGGCAAATCGGTCATCGGTTTTGTCGTTATTGTTTAAGTCGCGTATATCCGATCCGGAATTTTTCCAGTCAGCTTCATTAATTGAAGTAATAAAATATTTGCCTTCGGGAGATTTACCTTTTATGCCATTGATGCCGGAAACATAAAATCCGGAAGTCTTGCCCGAAATTACTTCAGTATCTTTTTCGTTTATTTCCTTTTCGGTAAATTCAGCTTCTTCAAGCTTAAGATCGCCCTGGCCGGTAAAATCCTGAACATCAATTACTTTTACTTCACCTGTTGATGTGGTTTTTAGTCCGTCGATACCCATATCAACGCCTGTATCAAAAATGAAAATAATAGTACCGCGGCCGTCGTATTCCGGGTATTTTGCTCTGAATTCCTGAACTCCCGTAGATTTAAGGGCAATTTGCGATTGTTCTTGTGCAGGGGAGGTAAAAATTATTCCTGCCGCAAAGATCGACAGTAAAATTTGTTTTATCATATAAGTACCTTAGGTTAAATGATTAAATCGGGAAAACCGCCTTTGATTGATTCAGAAGTCATCTTATACCGCATATTTGAGATTCTAAATAAAAATCAAATTTTTAGCATAAAATTACATTATTAGACAGAATAAAACCAAAAATTTTTCAAATTGCTTCTATTTTGTGGTTTCTCAAATGCAATTATTTGGCCTGACTCAAATGGTTTAATAACTGAAATGCCGTGCCGGAATTTTTTATGTAAAGATTTATTGAATTTCTTTACATATAATAATGCTTCTGTTAAGAAAATCAAATATTCCTTATATAGTATTATTTATTTGTAATGTCTTGAGGAGATTTAATACAGAATGTCGGTGGGTTCGGCATTTTAAACAAAAAAGAGAAGCCGGCTATTGAAAATATAAATGAGGCACAGGTCCCTGTGCCTCAGGAGGTTATGCAATGAGCTTGAAATTAAGCCGGTTTGCGTTTAACGGTGGATTTGTCATTAATTGGCCTTGCTGAAAAATAATTGGTGTAGAAATCAGGGACTGATTTTGCATATCTCTGCATTAAACGGTCTGTTGCCTCAAGTTCTGCATCAGCCTGACGGAACAAACCGGCTATTGCTATTCTTGAAGACTTCCTTATTGCAACGCCTGCGCTTTTTGTACTAAGTTTTTGATAATAATCATCGACTCCGAGTCTCAAGTCATCAATCATTTGTTGAGAAACCCCATATTTTTCAAGAGCATTGCCTATTTCTTCAACTTTTTCCAAAATGTTCTTGACTGTTGTTACTACTGATTCTTCACGTAATTTTGCAAAAACACTTTCCGTAATATTGCCTCTCTCGGTTGCCTCTGCGTCATTAGTATCACGTCCGTAGCTGTATAACCCGCTTGCGGCTATAATGGCTAAATCCTTAATTGAGCTTTTTGTCTGATTTTTAGCTAAAGTTTTACCTACGCTTACCGAATTAAAAATCTCTGTCTTTTCCCTGATTTGATTAATCAGTTTACGCAGTGCTAAAGTTTTTTCATGCAATACAGGCAAATCTGCTGCAGTGCCGTTGCCCTTTTCAAGAATACTTACTGCTGATTCAAGCATTTCGAGTTTTGCTTCCTGATGCTTATTCATTTGATGCTCCTGTTTTTAGTTGTTTAATATGAACGATGGAATTATCGTCCGTTTGACAAACAGGTACAAATTTCAACATTTATCAGCCCCCTGAATTATTTAATATTTATATGATTTTTGTCAAGAAAAAAACAATGACAATCAATGCACAAATCTAATAATATGATGGATTAACTTATGATTAACAGTTTATAAATAAAAGGGATAAATTTTGGTATGAATATTTTGGGAACAAAAATTAAAATGCTTATTAAATATAGTGATTTCTCATTTCCAATGTTTCAGGAATACCTGACTAAAGAATTTGTGTTAATAAAACTCTTGTGTATATTCGTGTTGCTTTCCGGTTTTCACGCATAATTTATCATCTCCGCAGTTGCAACTCACGTCAGGATATCTTCAGTAAACATATTTAAAAATGAAACACACTGTTTTGATACTTCAATAAATATTTTTGCCGGGTCAGATTCTGATCTGAAGGATAAAATAAACATTTCCGCAGATGAAACGAACATTTCGTTGGAAGAAACTTATGTTTCCGCAGATGA
>CAZOZP010000041.1:0-32253 GCA_964584325.1 uncultured Melioribacteraceae bacterium | reverse complement strand
TGCTGCAGCATTAAAACAGATTCCGGCCTGCGAAAGAAATCCTTTTGAAGCCGTAAAAACAAACATAATCGGTTCACAAAATGTTATTGATGCCGCAATGCAGGCAAATGTTGAAAGAGTCGTAGCTTTAAGTACAGATAAAGCAGCTTCGCCTATAAATCTTTACGGTGCAACAAAACTAGCCGCCGATAAATTGTTCATTGCCGCCAATAATTATGTGGGACTGAAAAAAACCCGTCTTTCAGTTGTTCGATACGGCAATGTAATGAACAGTCGCGGTTCTGTTATTCCCTACTTTAAAAAGATGAAACTGACAGGCGTTCTTCCTATTACCGATCCGAAAATGACCCGATTTAATATAACACTGGAAGAAGCTGTAAATTTTGTTTTTATGGCACTTTCACAAATGAGAGGGAAAGAACTTTTCGTTCCGAAAATTCCTTCATTCAGAATAACGGATCTTGCAGAAGCAATTGCACCGGAATGCGAGACAAAGATAATCGGTATTCGTGAAGGAGAAAAAATTCACGAAGAATTAATTACATCCACAGATGCTCTAAGTACTATTGAATTAGAAGATCATTTCGAAATTTATCCTTCAGTTTACGAAGCAGAAAAAGCGCGGGCACTTAAGGAAAATGCAAATATAAAATGCGGCCGTCCTGAAGAAGGGTTCAGCTATAACAGCGGAAACAATGATGTATTTCTTTCTGTGGCAGAGATTAGAGAATTGCTGAAGAAGGAAGAAAGATAATATGTCTGCTCCTATTTATTACGGTAAACACTTTATTGATGAATCTGACATTGAAGCAGTTGCCGAAGTTTTAAGATCCGGACTGCTTACTCAGGGTCCGAAAGTGAAAGAGTTTGAAAATTCTCTTTGCAATTTGCTTTCCTCCCCTTTCTGTACTGCCGTTTCTAACGGCACTGCTGCTCTTCATTTATTGGGTTTAGCGTTAGGATGGAAAAAAGAAAGCATTGTAATTACTTCTCCAATAACATTTGCAGCAAGCGCAAACTGTATTTTGTATTCCGGCGCCATGCCTGATTTCTGCGATATAAACGAGATATCATATACTATTGATCCTGATAAACTTGAACATAAAATTAAAAATTACCGTTACGCAGGAAAGAATGTTGACGCAGTTGTTGCGGTAGATTACGCCGGATACCCCTGCGATTGGAAATCTCTTAGATATCTTGCGGATAAATATTCCTTTAAGCTTATTAACGACAACTGCCATGCACTTGGGGCTGAGTATCTTGAAGATCCGGGATATGCAGTAAAATATGCCGATGCTGCAGTCCAAAGCTTCCACCCTGTTAAACATATTACTACCGGCGAAGGCGGCGCAATACTGACTAATAATCCTGATTTGGATAGGAGCGTTAAACTTTTACGCTCGCACGGAATAACCAAGGATCCAAAAGAGATGACAGATAATCCCGGCTTTTGGTATTACGAAATGGTAGAACTCGGATTTAATTACCGTATTTCGGATATTCAGTGTGCATTAGGTATAAGTCAACTTAATAAACTTCCTCTCTTTCTTAAGAGAAGACGAGCCATTGCGGAATTTTATGATAATTTCTTTTCAGGCAGTTCAGTATTTATAAAACCGGAGGTTCCGGCAGATATTAAACACGCATATCATCTTTATCCTCTTCAGATAGATTTTCAGAAACTTAAGTTAACAAAGAAGGAATTGTTTGAACGTCTGGCTATAGAAAACATATTTCTTCAGGTACACTACATTCCGGTTCATTTGCATCCTTACTACAGAAAATACTTCGGATTCAAAGAAGGAGATTTCCCGGCTGCCGAAGAATTCTACAGCCGTGAGATTTCACTGCCTGTCTATTTTTCACTGACTGACGACGAAGCCTCATTTACCGCAGAAAAGATAAAAGGATTGTGTTTGTAACAATTTTTATTGAGAACACACATAAAAATAACCAGTTAATTTTTCCTACCCAAAGCCGATAATATTCGATATAATAAATTTTAAGATAAGAATGAAAATGAGAATAATTATTCTTTTTCTGATTTCCGGCCTTCTTTCAGCTCAAGCAATTGATGTTAAATTTACACGATTAACTTCAAGGGAAGGGCTGTCCAATAATTCTGTAAATGCAGTTCTGCGTGATTCAAGAGGATTTTTATGGATTGGAACTGAAAACGGGCTAAACAGATACGACGGCCAGCGAATTAAAGTATTTAAACCTGTTAACAAAGATTCCTCTTCTATTTCTGATGTTTTTATAGTATCATTAGCGGAAGACAGAAACGGAAACATTCTTATCGGAACAAATGCAGGCGGATTAAGTATTTATAATCCGCAAAAATCAAATTTCACTACCCTAACAAAAAACAGCAATGGAAAGCTTAAACTTAACGATAATGATGTTCGCTCTATTTCTTTAGATAAAACCGGAAGAATATGGATTGGCACAAGCAACGGGATTAATATATGGGACAAAAGTCTTGATTCCGTAATTGTTTATTACCCAAATATACCTTTATGGAAAATCATACAGGACAAGTTCGGAAATATGTGGTGTGCAACATACGGACGTGGGCTGCTAAAATATGATATTAAGTTAAAATCATTTCATAACTATACACATATTCCTTCACAAAAGAATTCGATAAGTTCTGATTATTTAAGAACTGTTTTCGAAGATGATGACGGCTTGATATGGATTGGATCCGATAAAGGACTAGATTCTTTTGATCCGCATAATGAAGTTTTTACAAATATTTCATTGAAAGAAGCAGAAAACAGCATCATATCAGAAAATTCAATAACTGAAATATGTTCTGATGCCAAAGGCGGATATTTTGCATCGTCTGAAAATGGTCTTTATCATTATACACCAAAAAATGAATTATTAAAAGTTTTCAGATATGACGTTACAAAACCCGATGGTCTTCCCCCCGGTAATCTGCTCCACACTGTCTATAAAGATAACCAAAACTTATTATGGGTAGGTACAGCCGCCGGCGGACTATGCAAAATGAATTTAAAATTAGGCTTATTCGGACTGATTCGAAAAGAAAAGAATGAAAGTGAAACTATTGCCGGTAACCTGATAAGAGCAGTGTTCGAAGAAAGTGACGGTATAGTTTGGACCGGTTCATTCGGAGAGGGCTTAACCCGAATTGATCTGAAGAATAAAGAATTCAAATATTTTCTTACAAAGCCAAAAAATGCCAAGCGTTCAATTCAATCAGACCCAAGTGCCATACTAATTGATTCCCGCAACCGTCTTTGGGTTGGAAGCTGGACAACCGGAGTTTATCTTTTTGAAGATGTTTCAAAACTTGCTGATAAAAAAATAGTCTATCCGGAATTTTCTAATTTTCAAATACATACAAATGGAATTATTCAGGATATTTTTGAAGATTCAAAAGGCAGAATTTGGTTTGGAACTGCTCTCGGATTATCTGTATTCAATGAAGATACCAAAAAATTCAACAACTATCCTGCCAATCAGAAAGATATCCATAGTCTGGGAGATAATCGAATCCAATCAAACTCGATTGCAGAAGATAGATTTGGCAATTTCTGGGTTGGTACCTGGAACGGATTGTATAAAGTTACATTTGAGGAAACAGAAGACTTCTACCATCCAAGAATAAAAAAAGTAACAACATTATTGAAGGAAAGTAACTATAAACGGACTATTACAGATAACAGAATAATTTCCGTTTGTCTTGATTCAGAAGAAAATTTATGGCTGGGGACTTACAGTTCAGGTATTGATTTAATTCCGTCTGAGCACATCAAAAATAATCACGAGAATTTTTCTTGTCAAAATTTCAGTGACATTGATGGTTTATGCAATAATACTGTTTTTGCCATTGAAGAAGATGGATTTGGCAACTTATGGATCAGCACAAATGACGGATTATCGAGATTCAATAAAAAATCCAAAGAATTCAATAATTATTTCTCAACACACGGGTTGCAGGATAACCAGTTTTACTGGGGAGCATCTGCGGCAGGAAAAACAAATCTTTATTTCGGAGGCGTAAACGGATTGAATTATTTTAATCCGAAAAGTTTCATTGACGATGGCTTGTCTTATAATCCGCCAATTGTTTTTACAGGCTTTAGAAAATTTGGAAAGACCTTTGAAACAAAAGTGCCTTTTGATCAAATAAAAGAACTTGAGCTTAGTTACAAGGATAATTATTTTACAGTTGAATTTGCTGCGCTGGATTTAACCGAACCTGAAAAAATTCAGTATTCCTATAAACTTGAAGGATTCGATAAAGACTGGATTAATAACGGAAACCTGAATTTTGCAAGTTATACTAACCTTTCCGGTGGTAAATATACACTCTTAGTGAAAACATCAGGCAGCAATCGTATTTATTCAGCAACGCCGGCGAAATTATCTATCAATATTGTACCTCCTTTTTGGGAAACAGCTTTTTTCAGAATTCTGGTAATTGCTCTCTTTATTCTTGCTGTTTTCGGTTTTATCAGGATGAGAACAAGACGAATTTTTAAGCAAAAGGAACATCTTGAGAAACAAGTAATAAGCCGGACTGCAGAACTTATGCAAGAGATTTCAATAAGAAAGGAAATTGAACAGCAATTAAAAGAATCCAATGAATCTAAAGATAAATTATTTTCGATTATAGCTCACGATTTAAGAAGTCCTTTTACCGGAATCATTTCGATTAGTTCAATGATGCGTGATGAATTCGAAACATTCACAAAAATTGAAATTGCACAGTATCTTGATTCATTAAATAAATCCGCCAAAAGTATTTACTCGCTTCTTGAAAATCTATTAAACTATTCAAGAATTCAGTTAGGCGTTATGCATCTCGACCCAACCGTTCTATTTCCGGCAAAAATAGCAGAAGAAGTGTGCGAACTGTTAAACAGTACCGCTTCGGCCAAAGAGATAACACTTTTAAATAGTATTGATTTCAGCATCCGGATTAATGCTGATAAAAATATGCTTTATACTGTTTTAAGAAATTTAGTTTCAAATAGCATTAAATTTTCAAATGAAGGAGGAATAATAACTTTATCAGCAGAATCAACAACCTCAGGCGTAATTATTTCTGTTGCCGATAACGGTATCGGGATGGATGAAAAAAAGATTCAGTCTTTGTTTAAAATTAAAGAAAACAAATCGAGTTATGGAACAAAAGGTGAAAAAGGAACCGGGTTAGGACTTGTTCTTTGTAAAGAGCTTATTGAAAAATCTGACGGTAATATTTCAGTAACCAGCATAATCAACGAAGGAACAAACTTTAAGATCACACTTCCAAAGAATATGCTTAGCTGATGATGAATCTTTTAACATCGTTCGCTAAACTTACATTTCCGCACTTGAAACTTATGTTTCCGTTCGATAAACTTTTATTTCCAACTCTGAGGCTGTCGGGCCTTGCGGGTGCTAAGGTTAGTTCACTTAGCTATCTTTCGGGTAACCAGACAAGTTGTGGGCAATTGAAGTCGCAATCCTGCAAATTGGGGAAATGATGATAACGATAATAATACGATTGATAATCGAAATACGGTTGTAGAGACGGGTTTGACACCTGTCTCTACTTCGGCTGGCAACTGTCAAATGCTTTACAAAGACGAAAATATGCTAAAACGAACGAGGGTAAATTTTACTCTTATGTTTTGAACGAGAGTAAATTTTTAGTATTTTTACTCTCGTATTAAAAACGAAAGTAAAACTTACACTTGAACAAAATGGACAAATTCAACAGAGAAATACCTTATAACGACTTACCGTTACTACCTCCAAAGGTAGATATTGAAACAAAGCAAATACTTCGTAAAACGATTTCGGCAGGAAGAGCTTTGGCTCAACTGAACGGAACTTTGCTCAATTTACCAAACCCTACTTTATTTTTAGATACGATTTATTTGCAGGAGGCAAAAGCAAGTTCGGAAGTTGAGAATATCATCACAACAAACGATGAACTATACAAATCATTGGTTGCTGACAGAAAAGTTGAAAATTCAGCAACAAAAGAAGTTTTGAGTTACAAAGAGGCTCTATGGTTAGGTTTGGAACAGTTAAAGAAAAAACCGTATATTTCAACCAATCTTTGTATCAGCATTGTTCAATGTATCAAACGAAACACCGCCTCTATTCGGGTTACACCAGGAACAAAATTAAGCAACACAAAAGGCGAAGTGATTTACACACCACCAAGCGGAGAGCTGATAATTCGTGAGAAATTGGCAAACTTGGAAAAGTTTATTAACGAAGATGATACCATTGACCCATTGATAAAAATGGCATTAATGCACTATCAATTTGAAGCAATCCACCCATTTACAGACGGTAACGGACGAACAGGAAGAATTTTATTGTTGTTATATCTCAAACTTTCTGGCTTATTGGATACACCGGCCATTTATTTGAGTGAATACATCATCAAAAATAAATCGGAATATTACAAGAATTTGCGAGGCGTAACCGAGAACAACGATTGGGAAAATTACATTTTGTATATGTTGGATATGATTGAAGAAACTTCCAACAAAGGTTTGGTACGACTCAATAAAATTACAACAACTATGGACAAAACAGCAGACGAGATTAAAACTTCATTGCCAAAAGTCTATTCAAAAGATTTAGTTGAGATTTTATTCCGTTTGCCTTACACCAAACGACAACACTTGATTGACGAAAATATCGGAAACCCGAAAACCGTCGGTAATTATTTACAGACATTAGAAGAACACGGATATTTAAAATCTGTAAAAGTTGGTAAAGAAAAATTGTACTTGAATGAACAGTTATTGAAAATTTTAGAAGAAAAATAGATATGAAATGGCAGCACAAACGTGGAAAGACAGTACGACATGAAAATCAGCAAGCCTTTCTGCATACTGCCATAAACAATTCTCCGTTTAAACCGGTAAATAAAAAGAGATAGATATCTCCTCCGTCTTTAAGTCCGAACTGCTTTTTTATCTCCTCCGGACTAAGCGGAAAATCTCTTCGCGCCACATTCGCTGAAGTAATACCGGTTGCCGAAAAATATTCTTTAATCAATTTCTTTTTATACGGAATAATTTCCTCAAGTCTGAAAACTCTTCCGGGAAAATTCTCAGGTATTGTTTCCGAGGCAAGATATACGGAACTCTTTCCGATAAACTTCAGACCGCTGTTTGCCGCCAAATCTGCAGTTAATCCGGATTTAATAATTGCCGGATCAGGCTCGCAGAAATACATACCGCCTTTTAATACCGCACAGAAATCTTTCCTGATCTCTGTTCGGCTTTCATAATACCCGGAACTGATTACTATAGACCTTTCGTCAGTTCTGCCAAGAACCGCGGCTGTCAATGTTTTCTTTCCGGTATCGGCCGGATCAATGATTACCAATACTTCCTTACATTCCCCTTCTGCGGACACTACTCTGCATTCAGTAATATCGGGAAACAGCCTGAAGGCTTCTGTTAGATCAAAAGCAGGGGCAAGTTTAAAACACAATTTCGCTGCTTTTGATCTTAGTAGAGAATATTCCTTAATTACATCCGGTCTGCAGAACTTTATATCAACACTTCTTTTCCCTCCTTCTCGTCTGGCGGGGTCAGCAAATATAAGATCAAAGTATTTGTCGGGAAATTGTTTTAGTATTTCAATTCCGTCCTCATTGAAAAATTGCTGCCTGTTGTCTGAATGGGATACAAAGTAATTCCTGTTAAATTCTATTAGTGCGAAAAGGTTTTCGTTTGTTTCGCAGTATATGTTTTCATTGTAGTTTCGTGAAATACAGAAGAAATCAATACCGAAACCGCCGGTAATATCGATAAATTTGCTCCCGCTGAATAGTGAAGCCTTATGCTTTGCCGCAATTTCACCGGATGACTGTTCCAAAGCAATTTTGTCATAATACCGAAATAAGTCTTTAAGAAAAGGAAATTTCTTCCCGGCTTTTTTCCTGCACTCTATCTGCTCTGCCAGTATCCTGTAAGGTATCCCGAAAGTTTTTTCGGCTGATAACCGAAGAGGTTTATCAGAGTGTTCGCCCATGGCAATTTCAAACTCAGGTTTCTCAAAATATTTAATATCTTCTTTAAGCATTTCACCGAAAACAATTAATAGAGTTCTTTGCCGACAAATATAACATTTTTTTGTCTGTCAGATTATTCAATGATGTTTTTATCATTTTATTTAACTAATTTGTTGAAAATAATTCTTATACGGATGAACAAATCTTTAGAAATCGAAAATCTTAACAAAGAGCTTGTCTGCTATCTGAAGGATAGAGGCATACTTTATTCGGGACTTGATGAAACAGCGGCAATAATTGCAGAAGCCGCTGAAATATTTCGTCCGAAAATCAAACTTCCTTTCTCTGATATGCTTTTATCGGCAGTTTCCGGTTTCTACTCCGAAAGTCCAGAAGAATCTTACATTTTTATATCATCTGTTTTCTCATACCTTGCCGAAAAGACATCGAAGGAAAAAGCTTTTGCTTCTATCGTAAATTCATCTGAATTGATTGCCCGTGAAGCATTATTTTCTATGTCGGTATATTTGCCCTTTCCGGCAATTACCCCGGCCGAAATTGCTGAATTTATATACAGAAGAATCACGGAATCTGCTTCCGGCGGAGAAGCTGAAAAGATTTCCGAACAGTTTTTGGGAATACTTGCCGGAGATATAAATGATACTGTAATACTTTCCGAAAAATTTGTGCAGGCGAAAAGTATTGCGATAAAATATCTGATTGCGCGATACCTGGATTCAAAAAATATCATTCCTTCAAAAAAAACCACTGAAGATGCCACAGATCCGGAATCCGCAGAAATGTTAATACCGTTACTCGAATATTCAAGAGCCGGTTTCCTTGATTTACTCAGTATATCATTTTACGGAAAAGAAAAGCAGGTTAAGTTTGTCGAAAGCCTTAAAGAAGCAGAAAAGATATGCGGAATGAAAATTCTTAAAGAAGCAGTAAGCAGTGCCGGGTGGCAAAGATTAAACTCCGCTTTATATGCAATTGAATATGCACAAACGGAAATGAAAGGACATCTTCCTTTGTTCCTGAAAAGACAAAGTGCCAAATTCCTTACTGAATGCAGTCCGGCGGTAATTACTTCGATGAAATATGTTTTTTATGCCGCCGGGGAAAGAATTGCAGAAACTGAAGAGGATTCAAAAATTGAAGATAATCCGGTTATGATATTTAAATCCTACAATCTTGCTCACGCGGATGTACTTAAAGACCTTCTGGACATTGCTCCTCTGAATAAAGAGAAGATTCTTGAAATTTTAGGGAAAATGGATAAGATTACATCTGCTTATATCAGACTTTTTTCTAAGTATTCTGATGAATGTATTAAACTGCCCGGAATTTATGATAAACTTAAAACCGAAGTATTTCTCAGACTGGAAAAACATCACAGCGAGAGTGCGGTATCATCCGATTTAACGAGACTTGTACTTGCCTTCGAAGACCCGGCTGATATTAACGGTGTGACAACCATTCATGGCCTGAAGCGATACCTTCATCAGAAAGGATTGAAACTCGGGTTCAAGATTTCGGATAAAAATAAAAATACAAACCGTACTGTTGACATAATATGTACAGATGAGGAAAGAACAATAAGCGTTCTTCGGAATATTAATTATATTGATTTTGAATCGGACCCTCTCTCACAGCCTGAAAAAAACGCCTTACCTTATCCGGTTAGAATTGCCGTTGATGCTTTTGCCGTTAACCTGCTTTACGGGAATAATTATTTCCCAAAACTTTCGGTTTTTTGTTACGGAAATGAAGTACACTATTATATATGGTTCAGAAATCATCCTATTTTTGTTAGAATAGATTTCTCGCCGCCTCTTCAGGGAGGAATGATTGACCTTGAGTATTATGGGATAAGCAATTATGAAATTGCCGAGCATCCTAACAAAAATCTTGATGCTCTTCGTACATTCTTTGCCGCAATGGAATTCGATTTCAAAATGAAAGGCACAAGAGTTCAGGCACGTTACGATAAAGAACGAACGGTTAATTTCGGCTTTCTGTGCAGAAAAGCAGAACTGTTACTCAAACTATCCCCTTTCCTGATGGATATAGACTGGACAATGGAAGGTCTGGATTACACCCCCGCAGCAAAAGCAGAAGCCACAAAATGCTGGGCTGATTCTTTTATTGATTGGGGTGTGCTTCCTGTAAAATATATATTGAGTGACGATAAGAAAAAAATTAAATTAGCTGAGTATTCCGATACAGCCTCTGAAGAAGAAATGTTTTGGGACGGCCGGACAGAATACTCAGATATTTATATGAATCATCAGCCTTCCCGTTTTTGGGAAAATATCCACTTAGCATTAGCTGAAATAAATATGGATATTCCTTCATTCCCTGACGGTACGGGCGTAAGACCTCTCGGATATGAGATTCTGAACAACCGGCTGCTTAAATCTTTCAGGGAAGCAATAGAATACGGAGAGCTGACTGAATCTCAGGAATTTTTCTCGCCGGCACATCCTGATCTTTTTCAGAGAATGAATGAAACGGAAATTTTTGCCGGAATTATTTCGGATGATGGCGGCGATATTAAGAAATCTGCAGTGCTTGCAAGGCTCATTCTTCTTCTGGAACGTACGCTTGGTTTTATCTCAACCGGCCGGGTAGAAAACTATGAAGTTCAAAAAACCCAAATACCACTGCTTGGAGATTCACTAAACCTATATGTTTTAAGAGGCCGAAGAGGAATTATTCAATTAGCCGTGTTTTCTTTCGGAAACGGCCTCTACCGCTACAAGAAATATATTTCCGATAAATGGAATTTTAATTTTAGTTTTGACGCCCAGCTTCTTGCAGAAATCCTGCGCAAGAACCATTACATTATTCAGTTTAACGAAATGCCGGCAGATGAACTGACCGCAGAACTGATAGATTTCAGAATTAATCTGAGAAGATACGACCCGACTCTTAATAAACTTATTCTTCCGGATGAAAAAATAATTGATGGCTTTAAGGCCTCCCCGGGAAGAGTTATCGGGAAAGCCGTACTTAGCTTCGAACAAAGAACACCCGACGACTTAAAGAACTGCATACTATTCTCTGAAACTGTTAGTCCGACTGAAACAGCTTATGTTTATAAGTCTGCAGGTGTTGTGTCAACAGGCGGAGGTATCCTTAGCCATGCCGGACTCATTGCAATCCAGTTCAATAAGCCTGCAATAATCATTTCAGGCAGATGGACACGTACTTCCGGCGGAGCATTCAAACTTGCCTATAACATTCTGGAATACAGAGAAGAAAAGAAAAAGATACACGATATAAATATTACTCAAAGAAAAAATCTTTCTGAAAAGGAATATTTTCTTGAAGACGGTGACATTGCTGTACTTAATGCAGATGAAGGAACACTATGCATACTGGGGCACGAGCCGGAAACGGTTATTTTGTTTGAGAATCTGGACAATTTCAAAAACTCCTGCGAAATGCTCGAACAAAACGAAAATACATCTGAGTTCCTTAATTTGAGAGGTAAAATGCTCAAAGCAAAATACCAGCTTGAGAAATCCATTGAAAACCTTTCTGATGCTGTTTCCGCTAAGTACTTTGTCTATGAAATTCTTCTTGGTACTACAACAACTGCACCTTATTTTCTTGAATCAAGGAACACCTTCATTAAGAAAGTATTGTTTAATCCCGCACTAAATAATCAAATCGGACTCTACCTAAACACTCTTCTGGGTGAACTGAAAAGCCGTTATGAAAACCTTTATGAAAAAGCAGCTCTGGTTATTCTTAATTCTTATTCTATATTTGATATAATTTTTATAAGACTCAAACTTATTTACCTTTTTAATTCAATAGCCGCCATCTTCTCAACTATTGATGACTCAGGCTTTGTTTCTATTATCATAGGCAGAAACGATATTCTCTCAATTGACAACCTTGTTACCGAAAAGCTGGAAGAACTTTACAAATCAAGAATAGTTCTGCTGAATAAACTATTTGAATCAGAAAAAATCTTTTTCCTGCGACCCATATTAAGACAGATTGAGATAATTACAGGAATTACGGAAAATTCACCTGATCAGGAAACAATTAATTCCAAAAAAAGAATTTATGATAAGGAATCAATTTACAAAGTCTTTGAAAAAAGCAACAAGCTTATACTTACTTCGGCCGATGGCGGACTGGAACTTAAGCCTTTAATTGGAAGTAAAGCAGCGAACCTTGCAGAGGTTGAAAGACTTACCGGGAAAGGAATAATTCCCGAATGGTTTGCGGTTAGTTCAAAAGGCTTCGAACTTGCACTTAATTCTCCTGTTTCAATTACAAATGTACAGCTCCGTGAATTTTCTGCAGGATGCAGCTCAATCAAAGAAATTATAGAAAAGATTCTTGAAGACGGAAGACTTAACTTTAATCAGAAATCTGAACTAATCAGACTTTTGTGGGATGGTGTTCTTCTTCCCAAAGAACTTACCGACGCAGTAATTGAATCTTTCCGCAGACTCGAGAAAACTGTTTCTGCAGAAAACACAAATATTAATTACTATGCTATCCGCTCATCTTCTATTGAAGAGGATAATGAACTGGCAGCAAGAGCCGGCGAGTTTGAAACTTTTCTGTATCTTAGGGGTGAAGAGCAAATACTTAAATTTCTGAAGAAAACCTGGAGCGGATTGTGGACTCCCAGAGCTTTACACAACCGCACTATGCTCGATCTCAATACAGAATATGCCGGAGGAGTTATAATACAGAGAATGGTGAGATCCAGAGTCTCAGGTGTGCTTATGACAGTCAATATAACAAAAGAAGAACAAAGGGAAATTGTAATCAACGCCGGCCTCGGATTAGGAGAAGGCATTGTTTCCGGTCTTGTAAACTCAGACCAGATAACTGTTGCAAAAGACGAATCGGTTTATACTGACAATCTGAGATTCCGCTATATTACCGCCGACAAAAAACTGATGGTTAACTTTGACGATGATAAAGGATACGGAACAAAACTTACCGAAACCTTATATCATCAAAGATTCAGACCTGCTCTTGAGTATATTGAAATATGCGAGCTGGTTCATACAGCTCTTAATATAGAATCTGACTACGGATATCCTGTTGATATTGAATTTGCCATGGAAAGTGCGAGGCTCTGGATTCTTCAGGTAAGACCGGTTGCCACTTTCTTTACGGCAGTACAGGAAACAATTGAAAAATACCCATTAAACTCTTTCACGGAGCAATTATGATCAAGAAAGAAGATTCATTAGAATATCATTCAGGTAAAAGACCCGGTAAAATCGAGATAAAATCCTCAAAACCCTGTATTACTCCGCAGGAAATGCGGATGGCATATATGCCCGGCGCAATATTCCCTGCAATAGAAATCCGAAATGATCCGGCAAATGTTTACAAATACACCAATAAATCCAATCTGGTGGCCGTAATTTCAAACGGAAGTGCAGTTCCCGGACTCGGAGATGCGGGGGCGTTTGCGGCTAAACCAATGCAGGAAGGGATTGCTGTACTACTGAAAAGACTTGCTGATATTGATGTATTCGACCTTGAAATTGACTCAGGCAGCCCGGAAGAAATAACAAAAACAATTCAATCAATTGCTCCTTCGTTCGGAGCAATAAACCTTAAGGATATTAAAGCCCCCGACGGATTGGAAATTTATGACAGGCTTAAGGATAATTTAAGTATCCCGATATTTCACGAAAACCTTTACAGTACAGCTGTTGGAGTTACCGCAGCCTTAATAAATGCGCTGGAAATTGTTAACAAGAAGCCTTCAGGAATTAAAATTGTTTTAAGCGGAGCAGGAACTGTGGCCGCTGGAATATTCAGAATGCTGTGTCGGTTGGGGATATCTCCCGAACAGATTCTCGTTTTTGATAAATCAGGGATACTGCATAAAAAAAGAGAAGAACTGGCTGATTACCAAAAAATCATGGCTTCTTCTGACAACAAGACATTATTTGCCGAGGCATTCAGCGGGGCCGATGTTTTTATCGGTGCCTCTGCCGGCAATCTTGTTAACGAAGAAATGCTTCAGAAAATGAACCGATTCCCGATTGTATTTGCTCTTGCCACTCCTGAACCTGAAATATCTTATGAAAGGGCAAGAGACTGCAGACATGATCTAATTGCCGCCACCAGTCTCGGACAAAATCCGAACTCAGTTTTAGACATTCTCAGTTTTCCCTACATTCTCAGGGGCGCTCTGGATGTTCAGGCAAAAGAAATCTCGGAAGGAATGTTAATGGCTGCTTCGGATGTACTTGCCGGACTGGCCAGAGAAGAAGTTATTGAAGAAGTTGAAAGAGCTTACGGCAACATTCATTTAAGTTTTGGTCCGGAATACCTTCTTCCTAAACCTATTGACCCCCGGATACTTACGAAAATGGCTTCGGCTGTAGCTCAGAAAGCAATCGAAGAAGGATTATCAGAAACTGCGTTTAATCCTCAGCAGTATCAGGAAACTCTGAAAGTAAGAACCGGCGGAGGCAAGGAAGCAATGCGGGAAATAATTTTCCGCAGTCCGCATCAGAAACAGAAAATGGTATTTTCCAATGGCAGTAATGAAACTATATTGAGAGCTTGCAGAATAATTCTGGATGAAAAAATTGCCCGGCCTGTTCTCGTCGGCTCAGAGTCATCAATCAAGAACCTGGCAGAATCCCTTAATCTTGATATAAGCGGTATCCAGATTGAAGACCCTGCTCACAGCGTTCATTACAAGTTTTATTCTGAAGAATACCTTAAACTAAGACAGAGAAAAGGAATTATAAGACAGATAGCCGAAACCCGGCTTAAGCAGAATGATTACTATGCGGCTATGATGCTTCACTGCGGAGATGCTGATATCATGTTCGGAGGCATATCAGGTAACTATCCTGACATGCTAAGGATAATTATTGAAATAATCGGGCCGGCTCAGGGAATAAAAAGGATATCAAGTCACCACCTTGTTCTTCTTCCTAAAGACACAGTTCTGCTTTCCGATTGTGCCGTTAATGTTAATCCGACGGCAGAAGAACTTGCCGAAAACGCTATTCTTACAGCAAAAATGGCGAAAGTATTGGGGATAGAACCAAGAGCCGCACTTCTTTCATATTCAAATTTCGGCAGTATAAAAGACCCTGAAGTAAAAAAAATCAGTAAGGCTTTGGAAATAATAAGAAAAGCTAATCCGGAATTAATGATTGACGGTGAAATGCAGTTATCAACGGCCAGAGATGAGAGCATAAGAAATGAATATTTCCCGTTTTCATCTTTGAAGGGAAATGCAAATGTTTTGATTTTCCCTGATTTACAGTCGGGACTAATGACCATGCAATCACTTCATTTTTTAGGAGAGTGCATTGCAATAGGGCCGATACTTACAGGAACAAGACTCCCGGCTCATCTGATACATTACCGGGCATCTGTTGATGAAATTGTGAACCTGGCTTCAATTGCTTCGGTAGAAGCTTCGGCAGGCAAATAAAAAACCCCGAAAAAGCGAAAGCTTCTCGGGGCAGTTAATAGGAAACGGTATAAATTAAACAATAGCACTAACTCCCTTAGGGTTTTCGCCGTATTGATTTTTGCCGGGGATACTGTCTGTAAGCATAAGAATCAGCAACCATATCCCTCCTACAAGAGGAACAAGGGAAATGAGAATCCAGGCACCGCTTTTCCCGATATCATGAAGTCTTCTTACAGCAACAGCCAAACCGGGAATAATCATTCCCAACATATAGAGAGATGTAATTAATATTGTAGTATCAAGCATCAGGTCCAAAATTACGGCTACAATGGCAAAAACAACGTTAAATAAGGCAAAGAACCAATATTCTCTTCTTCTCGCCCTTCCTTTAAAATCGGCATATTGTTTTAAGGCTTTTAAGTACCAATTCATTTTTTCTCCTTTCCCCTACTCGTATGGCTTTTCGGACTCGCCCCGTTTTTACTGGTTTCTGGCTCCATAATAAGCCGTATTTTACGATTTTTTTTAACGACATCCAAATATTTTTTATAAAAATAATTAAATCTTTACTTTATATTTTTCAATATTTTAATAGCCTCCTTAGCCTTGAAGTTTTCAGAATCTAATTCCAGCACTCTATTCCAATATTTTCCATAATTTTCTTTCCAGATTGATGAATAATCCGGATCGTCCTTTTTCAAATAATAAAAAAATCCAAGGTATGAGCAGGCTTCGATCACTTCATTTTTGAATTTTTTAATATCAGTATCATCTTTCAGCAAACTAATAAATTTTTCATAATGTATTTTTGCCAAACCTTTTTCCGAAGAAGAATCTATTGAAGAGTTAGCTCTCGCTCTCATTAAATGACCAGGGGCAAAATCCGGCTTTAAGTCTGTTATTTTAATAAATACTGAATCTGCATTGACAAAATCGCCAATATACAATCGAGATCTTCCTAAATCCATCAATTCGCGTATAGAAAGTTTGCCTCCGCATTTCTGTTTTCTAAGGTAATTTGTTATTGCTTCATTCCAGGTTTTTAGTTTATAATAGGTGTCGGCTATATGGCCGAGTATTTCACAATCAGTAGTATTCAGAGTATTCGCCTTAATATAGTATTGCAGAGCTGTTTCTGTTTGTCCGGATAATGCCAACAGATAAGCATAATTATCATAATCCGATGAATTTTCTCCTCCGCTGCCGGCTATTTCAAAATATGTTTGGAAAGCCGGAATTCCATTTTCCCAATCATTCATCTGTCTGTATGAAAATGCGAGAATGTGCTGAGATTGTTCATTTATGACTCCCATACTCCGAAGCTCATTTACTTGTTCGGCAGCTTTTTCGTATCTGCGTGCAAGAAACAACAATTCAGCATATCTTGAAATTTTTTCAGAATTTATATCTGACAGTTCAATATATCTCTGATAATTCAATTGAGCAGGTTCATATTTTCTGATAGCTGCATAATACTCAGAAAATGCCAGATAAACATCAGCCGAAAGACTATCTATCTCTTTTGCTTTTTTCAAAAGGGATTCAGACTCTTCAAAATTTCTTACTTTAGTATATATTACCGCTAAACCGATAAGAGCCTCAATATTCTTTTCATCTGAATTAAGCGCATTTCTGAAATACATTGAGGCTGAACTTGCATCATTAATCGCAAAACTGATTTCACCTGCCTTTACATTTATCTCGGGATCTGATTTCGATTTTTCAACTGATTTTAATAAAGATAAAGGGTAGTTCATATTTTGTGATTTACTTATAACAAATGCATCAGCAATCTCTAAAGCAGTTTCTTTAAGATTTTTATCGGCATAATCCGTTGCGGTTTCAAATAGTTTTTCAGCAGCTTCAGTTTGCCCTTCCTTTAATTTCAGTAATGCATTACCGATATAATTAAGAGGACATTTTTTATCTTTTTTAAGTCCTTCATCAAAGTATCTCTCAGCTTGTTTGTAACTACCGGTAAGCACGTACGCTTTGCCAAGAAAATAATCTATTCTTGCACTTTTTTTTTCAGATGGTATTGATTCAAAAAATTCTAACAGAGCTGAATAGTTTTTCTTTGAAAGCATTTGTTTTTCCAATGCATCTAATTCTGTTAACTGAGCCTGTATGGAATTTGACATGATTAGTGCAGTTATTAATCCTAAGAAAATATTTAATTTCATTTTGTTTTTCCTTATACTAATATGTTTCTACAAGTCTTACCGGCATTGTAGCGGGTACAAGACCTGATTTAAGAATTATTCTTTGTCCTTTTTCTCCTGCGGCAAATGCCGTAAAGCCCGAACCGAGACCTGAACGTGCTTCTCGGCTGATTATGTAAAATTCTCTTACCAACGGATAAGATTTTATTGCAATGTAAGCTTGATATGGTTTTTGAAACTCATCATCTGATCCGGCCAATAATGAATTATTTAGTGCAACAATTTTTACGCTTTTTAGAAATCCCTTTACTTTTTCATCATCTTTATCGCTAATCCAATTCACTCCGATTAGCCCGAGTGTGTTTTTATTTTTTGTAACATAGTTTATCACTTCCCGGTTCGATTTTACGGCAAAAACGTTTTTTCCGAGTTTAATTCCGAAATAGTTTTCAATATAACGAACAATTCCTGATGATTGGTTATCAAAAACAACAAGCATATTCGCAGGCCCAACACTGTTTATATTTTCGGATTTCCCTTCAAGAATCTCTTTGAGTTCGGAAAGTGTAAACATTGTATCATTACTTGTGTTATTTACTATTAAAGCAACTGCATCTAAGCAGATTTTAATCTGATGAGGAATAATTTCAATTTTCCGAAAATATTCCTCTTCAGATTTATTCAGTTTTCTTGATGCAATAATTAATCTTGAACT
Organism: uncultured Melioribacteraceae bacterium; assembly: GCA_964584325.1. Taxonomy (GTDB): domain Bacteria; phylum Bacteroidota; class Ignavibacteria; order Ignavibacteriales; family Melioribacteraceae; genus CAZOZP01. The sequence goes on along the minus strand of CAZOZP010000041.1, from coordinate 13,927 downwards.
ATCCTGAATTAAATCAACGAACAATTCTGCCTCAGGTTTATAGGAAACTTCTATATGCGCATCAGGATATAAGCTCTCAAATGTTTCTGTTTCACTTTCAAAAACATTCATAAGGCTTTCATCGCAGCTAATATTAATTCTTCCGGAAACGGGTGTATCAATTTCACTTGTTTCCCCGCAAGAAACTAAGACAAGACAAAACAAAATTGGAAATACACGAATCCTCATGACAATCCTTCAGTCTTTTAGAACTTTTTTTATTCCCCTATACATTCTGAAAATTCCATAAATTAAAACTAATAATCCGAATCCGGCAAGTATGGTATTGTATTCCTCACTGAGAAAATATCCGGCAAGCAGAAATCCGCCTAACCCGATATATATCAGAGAAGAAACAATACCATATATCAATCCTAAATCTTTCACTATTTCAATCTGAAAATAAATGGAATTACTATACTTACTCTAACTGATTTCCCGTTTTGTTTTCCCGGCAACCATCTCGGCATCAGCTTACATACTCTAACAGCCTCTTCATCACAACCGGCACCTATACCTTTCACTAATTCGAAATTTGTAGGTGTTCCTTCTTTTTCCACTACAAATCTGATATAAACCCTTCCTTCAATTCCGGCCTTCCTGGCAACTTCCGGGTATTGAACATTTTTCACGATAAAACCCATGAGTTCCTCTTGTCCCCCCGGAAAAACAGGCATTTCCTCAACAAATGTAAAGGGAGCTTCCTTTTCTTCAACAATTTCTTCTTCCTTGGTTTCAACTGCTTCAATGAGACTATAGTCAACTCCGCCTTCTGTTCCTTGCTGTGTAGATGTTCCCGGGTCAACAGCTTTTAATTCATCAACAGTAGGAATATACTCGTCTGTTACTTGTTCATCAGGTTTTACCACCGGCGGCATAAACTTAATAGTCGATTTCAGCGGCGGCGGTGCGGCCTCAATCTGTGAAAGGTCTTTTTTCTCGCCGATTGAAGGAGGTTCAGCAAGTTCTGTTATTTGAATAACTTTGCTTCTATCAATTTTCATTTCATTATTTTTTTTTAAGGATTCATAAATAAGCGGAGATGATGTAATAAGAATAAAAGCAAGAATAGCGCACCACAGAGATAAAGAAAGAATGAACTTATATTTTTTCCTTAGTTGAAATGCACCGTATTCCTTATTTTTCTTTTCGAATACTATTTCAAGTATATCGACTTCTGCAGTATTTAAAATGTTCATATTTCCTTCGCTGATATTTTACAGTTTATTTATTAGATCCAGATCAGCCGGCATTGCATCAACAAGTGCAAATCTGGAAATACCCGTAATATTCATCTCATCAAGCATATCAACCATGTTGCGGTAATTTGAATCGTCAGTAGGCTTTATCAAAACAACCAAATCTTTTACGGATTTATTCTTTTCTAACAATATTCTTCTGATTCCGTCTTTTGAATAATCTGTTACTTCAGGCAGAACACCTGCTTCAGGTATTCCGGAATACCAGAATATTTTATTTTCTTTCCCGAGAATAACAGTAAGGGCCTTTGATGCCTTTACGGCATTTGGATTAACTTGTTCTATTTCATTAGGTTTTGGTTTAACCGGGAGATTTATTTCCATTGTCTGCGGCTTGCTGAAAGTAGTTGTCAGCATAAAAAAGGTAACCAGAAGAAAGCCCAAATCCACCATAGGGGTAAGATCAACACGCACTGATGCTTTTTTCCTTTTATGTTTACTGCCTTTTTTATTCCCGCCTTTTGAGGTATCTAATTCAGCCATTTTTATTTCCTATTGTTAATTTGGATTTGCTTCAAGATCTGTAATCAGATTGAATTTATTCACATTTTTTTCCTGAAGTGTATTCATAACATTCTTAACAGTTTTGTAAGAACATTCCCCGTCACCATTAATTGCAATCCTTATTCCGGGGTTAGAAAGTCTTCCCTGCATTATCCAAGTTCCAAGTTCATTATTAGCAGAGTCTGCCGGAATACCGGGCTGCTGATAGTTATTTCTCCTGTATTCGTCAAGAGCAAGCCAGCCTTTAAGCTGACTAATCGGGACTCCGACAGTTGAAGTAAGAACAAAAGCTTTTCTTTCAGAGGGAGTAAACTGAATACCGAATTTTCGAGAAATTCTGTCAATCAATTCCTCTCTCGAGTTATTTTTATTGTCTATCCCGAAAAATATCTTTCCGTCTTTATTAATGGTAATATTCATTATGTCAGTGTCGGGTAGTTTTATATCTGAAATAGACGAAGGTGTATCAACAATAATTGAATCGTCAGTTTTAAACTGAGTTGTCAGCATAAAGAATGTAAGAAGCAGAAATGCAACATCGCACATTGCTGTCATATCCATTGTAGTGCTTTTTCTTGGTACTTTTACTTTCGGCATTTTCTTTTCCGGTTAATTGTTAATTATTTATGTTTTGCCAAAAAATTCTGGATAATCGCAATACTTGATTCATCTATGCTGAATGTCATCTTATCAATTTTGGTTGTAAAATAATTATAGGCAATAATTGCCAGAGCCGAAGAACCGATTCCAAGAGCTGTGTTTATCAATGCCTCTGAGATCGCATTAGACAAGGCAACAGCATCAGGAGCACCGGCAGTAGCAATAGCTGAGAATGCTTTAATCATACCGATAACTGTTCCGAGCAATCCTATCAATGTAGCCAGTGGAGCAATTGTAGCAATAATTACCAGGTTTTGTTCAAGAACAGGGATTTCCAAGCCTGCTGCTTCTTCCAATTCTTGTTTTATTGCCATGGCTTTCTGATCCTTATTTATGTCATCCGTCTCAGACATTTCACGGTATTTTGATAATCCGGCTTTTACCACTGAAGCAACAGACCCCTGCTGATTGTCGCATTCCTGAATTGCACCGGTTATATCATTGTTTGTAATTCTTGAATAAACTTTTGCTATAAAGTTGTTAATGCTGGATTTTCCTTTTGCCTTAGTTATTGTAATTAACCTCTCTATTGAAAATGTAATTACCATCATAAGTATTGATAAAAGTATCGGAACTATAATTCCCCCTTTATAAATTATTCCTAAGAAATTTCCTTCCTTCGGATGGTTTATAGGATTGTTTCCCTGAAAATTGGAAGGATTACCCAATACAAAAAAATAAATTAATATTGCTGTTATAATTAAGACCGGTATCGCTATTCCCGCAAATCCGGAAAATGCTGTTTTTAGTTTGTTAGATTTCATTTGGCCTCCATCAATTGAATTTTGATTATAAAATTGTCGGTATTATTGTTATATATATTCCGGTGATAATTGCACTTGTAATTACACCGCTAATGTTTGCCCCAATCGCTTCGGGTAGAATTATAGCATCCGGATTAACTTCCGTAACACATTTTTGTACTACTTTTACTGTTGTCGGAACACAGCTTACTCCAGCAATTCCAACTGCCGGATTAAATTTTTTACCCGTAATAAAATACATTACATAACCTCCGAGAATTCCGCCTATGCCGGATAAAAGTAAAGACAATATTCCCAAAACAAGCAGAAGCAAAATTTTCGGATTGGTTATTGTATGAGCTTCACACAGAACTCCTAACAAAAGACCCAGAAAGAATGTTGACCCATAAAGCATCGGTCCGCCGATAAAATCCACGAGATGTTTTAGTCCCGATTCCCTAATAACCACACCTAAAAAAAGAGACATAAAAAGCGGAGCTGCTACCGGAAAAAGAATCGACAAAACTACACTTGCAATAACTGCAAAAGCAATTTTTTCTCCTGAAGTAACTTGTCTGGAAGGTTTCTTTTGAATAGGTTTAATTCCTCTTAGCTTTTTTGGGACAAGCAGCTTGATTAGGTACGGATAACCACCGTAAGTTAGTCCTAAATAAAGATAAGCCACCACAGTTATTGGTACAAACAAATCCTTAGACAATGCAAGCGAAGTAAACAGAACCATTGGTCCGTCTGCACCTCCCACCATTGCAATAGAAGCAGAATCATTCAGACTTAATCCCATCGCATGCGCTATGGGTAATGTAGCAAAAGTTCCTAGTTCAGCACAAAGCGCTAAAAACATACTTGTATATGGCCGTGCCAAAAGGAAACTGACATCAAGCAAAACCCCGATACCCATAAACACGAGGCAGGCAATCAGACCATTGCTGAACGTATAATTATAAATTGGCTGAAGAAAATTAATTTGCATAATGTTCACTAATTCATTTGGATCAGCAACAAGCGGATCCAAAAATAGATTCCCCTGATTCCCTCCGGGTAAGTATAAAACGCCTGCGTTAATTGCTGACATTCCTATACCCATCGGAATCATAAGCAATGGCTCCAAAATCCCTTTCTTTCCAAGATAAACCAGAAGCACACCAAGAAAGATTAATGCCAATCTGGTAAAAGCCAATATTGGGTCAGAATTCAGAAAGCTAGATATTCCCTGAAACAAGTCCAAAATATTTTTTAATTCCATTTCATTTCCTTAACTGATTAATTCCATAGATTTTTGAACTCCAGGGTGAATAAGGGCGCATTACTTTCTTAATTGTCAGAATTGTTTTTTCTTCCTGTTCGGTGTCATTCAAGTATAGATGCAACGCAGTACCTATGGCTGCCAATATCTCAGCATCTTCATCCATGCTTTTTGCTTTATTTTGAAGTACTCCAAGCTGCTCTTTGAAATCAGCAATTTCTTCTTTTCTTTTCTTAATTGTGTTAATAAGAAAAATCAGAAGCTTAATCATTGATGCCACCAGAAATGCAATAATAAAAGTAAGCGAAGCTATCCCTGCTGTTATTAGTATTAGATCCGTCATTTTTATCTCAGGTGAACAAGGCATAAACAACATAGAAAATCATAATTAGTATAGATATACCAATCAGACCTAACAGTAAATACAGAAAAAAATTGCTTCCTTCATCAAGATGCGTAATGGGATCCTTTTTCATTTTATCTCCGTCTTTTTTTGAGTTAATTTTTCAGATCTGCTCTAAGCCAACTTCTGTGCCTGAGCAAAAACAACTTAAATTTCCGGATGGATAAATCTAAAGAGAAAAGCAGTTTAACAGCTTCACTTTTATTTAATAGGGGATTTTAGGTTTTTTTATGCGGTTTATAAAACAGTAGGAAAAGGTTGAGGCATAGATATGTTTTTAATTTTGAAATATTCTAAGAAATATCAGTTTTCAAAATGAAAGCCTAATTAATTTAGAACGGTTTTATAGCGATTTTTTATTGCAAAATGAAAGCCGTCAAATATTGTAGAGTTTCCTTTTCCTCCAAAGAGTTGTCTCCGATATTCCTAAAATTTCTGCAGCCTGCTTCGCATTAGGAATTTCTTCAAGTACTTTTTTTATGTAATCCAACTCTAACTCCTCAAGACTTTTAAACTGCTCAGATATTTCAGAAAATGACATTTCTTTTATCTCCGCAGGGAGATAGTCGGGAATAAGGATATTATCTTTAGCCAACACGGTAATAAGCCGTATTACATTTTCAAATTCCCTTACATTTCCCGGCCAGTCATACTTTTTTAAACTTTCGAGAGTGCCCGGATGCATTCTAAGATGCCGCGCTTTTTTGTATTTTAAGATAAATTGTTCAGCAAGAATAGAAATATCGTCTTTCCTTTCTCTCAGTGGCGGCAGTTTCATTCTGAATGAAGCAATTCGGTAGAAAAAATCTTCTCTAAAGCTGCCTTCTTTTATCTCCTTATCAATATCTTTATTAGTGGCACTGATAACCCGTAAATTAATTTTCCTCGTAATATTTTCGCCCACCCTTTCATATTCCATATTTTGCAGAAACCTGAGGAGCTTTACCTGCATTGCTTTCGGAAGTTCTGCAACTTCATCTAAGAAAACCGTTCCTGAATCAGCCATTTCAAATCTACCTATTCTGTCCTTAATAGCCCCGGTAAACGAACCTCTAACGTGTCCGAATAATTCACTTTCAAATAATGATTCCGGTATGGCGGCGCAATTAATCGCAACAAATGGTTTATTCTTTCTCTCGCTGCAGGAATGAATATATCTGGCGAACATTTCCTTTCCCGTACCGCTTTCTCCTTCAATCAAAACGGACAAGTCGCTTTCTGCAATAACTGAAGCTGTATTTAGCAAACTAACCATATTGGGATTATTTGTAACTATATCACCAAAATCATTAAGAGTTTCAATCTGAAATTTTAGTCCTTTTATTTCTTTATTAAGAGAATGATAATTATAAATTCGATCCGCAAAATAAATGAATTCCTTGTGAACAAATGGTTTAGAGATATAATCATAAGCTCCTGACTTTATTGCTTCAACAGCAGTTTCAACCGATCCGTAAGCAGTCATCATTACAACTGTTGTATCCGGAGAATTTTTTTTTATTTCTTTTAGCACTTCAATACCGTTTATTGGAATCATTTTTAGATCAACATAAGCAATATCGAAATACCTTTTTGAAAAGGCTTTCAAAGCTTCTAACGGATTTGAATAGACTTCCGTATAGAAATTTTGGGATTGAAGTGATATTTCCAGGGTTTTAAGAATATTAAGTTCATCATCAATTACTATTACAGCGGCTTTATACATTATCATATTCCTTCAACATAATTTCAAATTCACTTCCTTTTCCAACTGTACTTTTAACATGGATCATACCTCCGTGCATTTCGACTATTTCCTTAGCTATTGAAAGTCCCAAACCGATACTGCCCGGTGTTTCATTACCGATTTGTACAAACTTTTCGAATATCCTGTTATAGTTATCTTCAGAAATTCCAATTCCACTGTCTGATATTCTAACATAAATGCTATTGTTTTTCTTGAAACTCCTCAAAATTACTGTTCCGCCCTCAGGTGTAAATTTCAATGCATTCCCGACAATATTTTCAATCGCTCTTGTCAGATACTCAATATCTGCTTCAACGATAAGTTTTTCGGGATTTGACTCTACAACAAGACTGATTTTTTTAATTCTGCTTTGTATTTCAAACTTCTTTTTCACATTCATTATAAGTTCATTTATATCTGAAGGCTCTTTATTAAGTTTAAAACTGTCTGACTCAACTTTCGTGAAATCCAATATTTTTAATATTAAACTGTTCAATCGGTTATAATCTTCTTTCATCGAATTAATTAAATTCATCTGCCTTTCATTTATATTCCCTAATATTCCATCTTCAAGAATACCCAATGCCATTCCAACTGAAGTGAGAGGAGTTTTAAGTTCGTGCGATACCTTCCCTATAAATTCGGATTTCATTCTGTCGATTTCCTTGAATCGTGTAATATCATTAAAAACAATCAGTAAGCCTGAATTCTCTGATTCAGGAAGCTTGATTGGCGAAACAATTATTTTATAATAATAGAGTATCCCATTAAGAGTTACTTGAAATATCTTATCATTTTCGTTATCGGCTTCTGCCAGCTTCAGTGAAGAAAAAGAATCATTATTATGAAATATTTCAAGCAGATTATTATTTTGATGTTTATTTTCTTTAACAAATTCTTCCTGAAAAGATTTATTCTGCATTAGTATATTTAAGGATTTATCAGTTAATACTACCGGTTCATTAATATTTTCAATGATAATCTCCGATTTTTTCTTTTCATAAATTAATTTTGATATGTTCATTATTTCATATCTATGAAGTTTCTCACTCATTTTATTAAATTCCAGGGCCAGCACTCCTATTTCATCATTACCAGGAATTTCTATTCTATCCGAAAAATTACCGTCTGAAATATGCCTTGCCGAATTTATAAATTCGTTCAGAGGCTTAACAAGATAATTCGAAAACTTTGAACTGAATGTAAAACAGAAAATTATGGCAAGAATTAAAATCAGAAGAAGAAAAACAGAAGCAGTCTTAGTCATTTGATCAACGCTTTTTATTGTTTCGCTCATAATTGAATGATTAATATCGAAAACCTGATAGCAAATTTCCTTTACTGCGTTTCCCCCATCAACAATAGCCGGATATCTTCTTGCGGAAAAACCGGTCCTTTGCTTCAGACTATCGTATTTTATCCCGTCATAATACATCTCATTAAATCTTCTGTATTCAATTCCGAGGCTATCCAACAATCTGTTTTCTTCTACTGTGAAAGCAGTTTTCCTGGCCCTCTCATACCAAAAATTGAAGTCTCTTCCGGCATCCTCGAACATCTGATGGCCATAAGCTTCGTCACGTGAAATAATCTGCAAAAGCGCATACAACTGATAATCTATTGCTTTCCCCATATTATCGGAAGCCAAAATGCTGGCGTAGTTCTGTTCGATAGTTTTATTAAATGAGCTGTTTATTCTGTTAAAATTAAATAAACCCCAGAAGGAAATAGACAGCATAATCAAAATTATGAATGAAAATCCGAACAGAATTTTCTTTCGCAGATCAAGAGAAGAATAATTTTTTACAATTTTTTCGGCCATAGTAATTTTAAATGTGTCACCTAAAATATATATATATTTTATTCTTTTTACTAAATCATACCCGGGCTGATTGTTTTAGTTTGATTTTTATTAATTATTTCCGGTCTTTTTATTTCTGTTCTAAGTATATTTGAGGTTAAAATATAATTTTTATTAACATTATAATACAAGGATTTATATGAATATTTCTCACATCGAACACATTGGGATTGCAGTAAAGGATCTCGATGCATCTATTAAGTATTATGAAGAAGTTTTAGGATTAAAATGCTACGCTGTTGAAGAAGTGGCAGATCAAAAAGTTAAAACCGCATTCTTTAAAGTAGGTGAAACAAAAATTGAGCTTCTTGAATCAACCGACCCTGAAGGCCCTATCGGAAAATTCCTTGAGAAAAAAGGCGAAGGAGTGCATCACCTTGCTTTCTGCGTGAAAGACCTGCCCGGTTCACTTCAGGAAATGAGCGATAAAGGCGTAAACCTTATTGATAAAGCTCCCCGGAAAGGTGCTGAAGGTTTGAATATCGCATTTTTGCATCCTAAATCAACTAATGGTGTTTTGACAGAACTGTGTTCAGAAAATTAAATATAAGGTTAAAAAATGTCTATTAAGGAAAAACTAAAACAATTAACCGATATGCGCGAAAAAGCACGTGTCGGAGGCGGCGAGAAAAGAATTGAAGCCCAGCACAAAAAAGGCAAACTAACTGCCCGCGAAAGAATTGATTTGTTGCTTGATGAAGGAAGCTTTGAAGAGTTTGATATGTTTGTATCTCACAGATGTACTGATTTCGGACTTCAGGGACAAGATTATCTCTCTGACGGTGTTGTTACAGGCTATGGTACAATCGACGGAAGACTTGTTTATGTGTTCTCGCAGGATTTCACTGTATTCGGAGGTTCTTTATCTGAAACATTCGCCGATAAAATCTGCAAAGTTATGGATAAAGCAATGAAAGTCGGAGCCCCTGTTATCGGTATCAACGACTCAGGCGGAGCCAGAATTCAGGAAGGCGTTAAATCGTTAGGCGGATATGCTGAAATTTTTCAGAGAAACATTATGGCTTCAGGTGTGGTTCCGCAGATATCTGCAATTTTTGGTCCTTGTGCAGGCGGTGCAGTTTATTCACCGGCACTTACAGATTTTATTCTTATGTCTAAAGAAACTTCCTATATGTTTGTTACAGGGCCTAAAGTTGTAAAGACTGTTACAGGTGAAGATGTTACAACTGAGAACCTCGGCGGCGCATCAGTTCATACAACAAGATCCGGTGTAGCACACTTTGCGGCAGAAAATGAAGAAGAAGGTATAGCGATTATCAGAAAGCTCCTAAGCTATCTTCCGTCAAACAACCTGGAAGATCCGCCCCTTGCGCCTTGCTCGGATCCTATTGACAGACTCGATGACAAACTGAATGAAATTATTCCTGAAAATCCGAATAAACCTTACGATGTGAAAGATGTGATACACTCAGTTACAGACGAAGGCGAATTCCTTGAAGTTCAAAGGCATTATGCTCCGAATATTGTTACAGGCTTTGCCCGTTTCAACGGAGTTTCAGTAGGAATAGTTGCAAATCAGCCAAACTTCCTTGCCGGAGTTCTTGATATAAATGCTTCAAGAAAAGCCGCTCGTTTCGTCAGATTCTGTGATGCATTCAATGTTCCGATAATCACATTCGTTGACGTTCCGGGCTTCCTGCCGGGTACGGCTCAGGAATACGGCGGAATTATAAACCACGGTGCTAAGCTTCTTTTCGCTTACGGTGAGGCTACTGTTCCGAAAGTTACGGTTATCTTAAGAAAAGCATACGGCGGAGCTTATGATGTTATGAGTTCAAAACACCTGAGAGGAGATATCAACTATGCTTGGCCAATGGCAGAGATTGCCGTTATGGGACCTAAAGGCGCTATTGAGATTCTTTACTCCAAAGAAATTGCTGAACTGACAGACGACCAGAAAAGAGCTGAATTTATTGCCGCAAAAGAAGAAGAATACAAAGATAAGTTCGCTAATCCATATGTTGCCGCAAAATACGGTTATATAGACGATGTTATTGAACCGAGAAACACAAGATTCAGAATTATCCGCGCACTTCAGATGCTTGCTACCAAAAAGGATACCAATCCTGCCAAGAAGCATTCAAATATTCCGTTATAATGTGAGGATACAAAAATGATTTATTCTTTTATTTTAAATATCCTTGTACAAGCTGCAGATACATTGCTAAATACTTCTGCAGATTCAGTAAATGTTGCTTCTCATACTGCTAAAGCTGTTGCAGATACAACAAAAGAAGTTTCCGAAATAGGATCATCGGTTGCTTTTAACTTAGGCAACATCAGGGCCAGTGACTGGGCTCTGGTATTTCTAGGGATGGTTATTGTTTTTGCATCTTTGATAGTAATTTCCTATACATTTATACTTGTTGTTAAAATTATAAGTGTAAAACTACCAAAGAAAGGAGTAGAAAAGACCGATCTCAAAGTAATATCTCCAAATGTAACAGGAGATGTTAATGCTGCGATTGCCGCAGCTTTATACCTGCATTTTCAGGAAATCCACGATATGGAAAACACAGTACTTACAATTGAACGCGTAAGGAAAAATTACTCACCCTGGAGTTCAAAAATTTACGGAATCAGACAATTACCAACTAAGATCAACAATTATTGGATAATCAAATGAAAAAATTTAAATTCACAATAAACGGAAACGACTATGAAACCGAAATCCGCAACATCGAAGATAATATTGCAGAAGTGGATGTTAACGGGACTGTTTATTCGGTTGAAATCAAACAGGAAATTAAAACTCCCAAAACACCAAAACTAGTCAGGACACAAGTTGTACCTACTGCAGATTATGATACACAGAAAACAAATAAACCTTCTGAAGCAAAAGGTGTGGGAAATATCAAGGCTCCCCTGCCGGGAACCATACTCGAAATATTTGTTAAAGTAGGCGACCGCGTTAAAGTAGGCGACAAACTGATAGTGATGGAAGCTATGAAAATGGAAAATAATATCAATTCTGATAAGGAAGGTATTGTTTCAGCAATTAAAATTCAAAAAGGAGATACTATTCTTGAAGGGACTGTTCTCATTGAAATAGGGAGTTAATAATGGATATCTTCATAGAAATATTTAATGAATTTGTTAACGGTTTTTTTAGATTCTGGTCATATACCAGTTTTGCTAATTTAACGATGGGCCATATTATCATGATTATGGTTGGCCTTACATTCCTCTATATAGCTATATCCCGAGACTACGAACCGCTTTTGCTGGTTCCAATCGGATTCGGTATTCTTGTAGGAAATATACCATTTGTAAACGGACAGGAACTTGGTATTTATGAAGAAGGCTCGGTCTTAAATTATCTGTACTTCGGAGTTCTAAAAGGAATATTTCCCCCGCTAATCTTTCTGGGAATCGGGGCAATGACAGACTTTTCGGCATTGCTTTCAAATCCCAGACTTATGCTACTTGGTGCAGCAGCCCAGTTAGGTATTTTTATTACATTCAGCGGAGCTTTGGCTTTGGGATTCACTGAACAACAAGCAGCCTCAATCGCTATTATCGGTGGGGCTGACGGTCCGACTGCTATCTTCCTTACATCTAAGCTGGCTCCTGATCTCATTGGCTCGATTGCTATTGCCGCTTATTCTTATATGGGAATGGTTCCGGTAATTCAACCGCCTATTATCAGACTGCTTACTACAAAGAAAGAAAGACTTATTAGAATGAAACCGTCAAGAACAGTAAGTAAAACCGAAAAAGTACTGTTCCCTATCATAGGACTAATAATAACAACATTTATTGTACCCGGAGTTCTTCCGCTTCTGGCAATGTTGTTTTTCGGGAACCTTCTTAAAGAAAGCGGTGTAACAAAAAGACTTGCCGATACTGCAAGTAAGCCTTTAATAGATATTGTAACCATGATTCTTGGTTTAACTGTTGGTGCATCTACTCAGGCAACAGTGTTCTTAAATCCGAAATCATTACTTATCTTTGTACTTGGTCTGATTGCATTTTCGTTTGCTACTGCAGGCGGAGTTCTTTTTGCCAAATTTATGAATCTCTTTCTAAAAGAGGGAAATAAAGTTAATCCAATAATCGGTTGTGCCGGTGTTTCGGCTGTTCCGGCTAGTGCCCGTGTTGCCCAAATTACCGGATTAAAAGAAGATCCAACCAACCACTTGCTAATGCACGCAATGGCACCAAATGTTGCCGGTGTAATCGGTTCGGCAGTTGCCGCAGGTATTCTTCTTAGTTTCTTTACAAAATAGTTTTATGACTGCCTTATTTAGCTTGAATTTTTAATTAAATTTATGCTTTTTAAGGCAGTTTTATTTTTGTCCGGAGTTCAGAATGCTTAAAATACTATTATGCTGGTTTCTGCTACTTTCGATATGCCCCGGTCAAAATTTATCTTTTATACGTGAAACTGCAATTAACAAGTCTTCTGCTCCACATTACCCGGGCGATCCTGCAATCGATGCCGTTTACTATTTGCTAAATATAAAATTCAATTTTGAAAACAAATCAATTTCCGGCGATGTTCTCGGAAAATTCCGAATGGCTGCCGATTCTTCCGATACTGCAATTCTTGATTTAGCATCAAATCTCATTGTTGACTCTGTTCACTTAAACGGAAAGCCGGCTATATTTGTTCATTCCGCTGATAGTCAGCTAAAGATAATATTCGGACATTTCATTAAGAAAAACAATTTATTCTCAATAAGAACTTTCTATCACGGAACACCTGCAACTTCAGGCTACGGCAGTTTTTCGTTTGTAACATTCGAAACAACTGATGCAATTTACAGTCTTAGTCAGCCCTACGGTTCAAAAGACTGGTGGCCCTGCAAAGATACTCCGCTTGATAAGGCTGATTCTGCCGACATAAATTTCAATGTTCGAAGCGACTTATATGCAGTTTCAAACGGAAGTCTTGATGAAATTGAAAAGCTCCGCAACGGAACAACCACATACAAATGGAAGAGCCGCTACCCTATTGCGCCTTACCTTATCTCCATTGCCGCTGCAAACTACGAATTATATACAAATTACTATAAATACTCTGAATCTGAGTCTCTTAGTATTTATCATTTCCTTTATCCGGGTTTCCTTAATGAAACTATGAAAAAACGTCTTGATCTTACCCCGGATATGCTAAAAATATTCGAAGAACTTTATGGGCCATACCCATTCCTGAAAGAAAAATACGGACACGCGCAGTTCGGATTCGGAGGCGGAATGGAACACCAGACTATTTCATCAATGGGCGCACCGGCCTTCAGTGAAACTGTAATTGCTCACGAGCTTGCACATCAATGGTTCGGAGATAAAATTACTTGTTCGGGCTGGGAAAATATTTGGATTAATGAAGGTTTTGCAACTTATTCCGAAGCACTTTACCTTGAAATGAAATACGGAAAAGACTTTTATAAAAATCATATGATTTCAAGAATAAATCAGGCCTACAACGCTGTCGGTTCAATATA
>CAZOZP010000040.1:0-32856 GCA_964584325.1 uncultured Melioribacteraceae bacterium | reverse complement strand
TTAGATTGAAATCTATTTTATTCTAAATACTTAAATATTATGATTACTGCGCAAAACAATATTTGTGATTGTAGTCACGACAATACAAAAGAATCTTTATATCCACATAAAAGAATTTAAAAATGCTCACAAAGAATTTGCTTTTAGTTCACTTTTACAATACATTTGTATTGTAAAAAATAAACATAGAATGTGTAATATTAACACATTCTAAAAAGTTCCGAGGGTTGAGAGAGGCTTTGTGTTCTTATGAACCGGCCTCTTTTGTTTTTAAAGAAAATTGTGATTTCGGTTATACATTAATGTAAAAAATATCCATATACTTGCGAATAACAAATATTAGAGGTAATTAAATGCAATTTCTACAGTTAAACTATTTAAAAATATTAATCATTATTTGCTTTACTCAAATATTATATGCTCAAATAACTTCGGATGTTTTGAATGAAGAGTTTATAAAATGGAAACAGAGCAAAAAAAATGAATACTCTGAGGAAGGATTTGCATTGGGGGAAATTCCTCAACCTTTTGTAATATATTCTGAGTTGCCCGAATACTTAAAAAAACAAATGATTATTCGTGATTATCTCCCGGCTACATACGATTTGAGAACATCCGGTGGCGTTACTTCTGTAAAAAATCAGGGTGGATGTGGTTCTTGCTGGACATTTGCAGCAATGGCATCAATAGAATCGAGATGGCTATTATCGGGAAAAGGTACTTATGACCTTTCTGAAGATAATCTTAATACTTGTCATGACCCTTTTGTGTGGGAACCTTGTGATGGCGGAAACAGCTCATTGGCTATTGCATATTTCGCCAAAGGAGCCGGTCCGATACTGGAAGCAGATGCTCCATACGATGAAACTCATACAACTGTTTCCTGTCCGGCAGGTTTGATTCCGGCAGGTATTGTTACATCAGGATGGTATATTCCTTCATCAGATCCGGATTTGCTGAAAACTTTGATTATGGATTATGGTGCATTAGCTACGAATATGCGTTACGAAAGCAGTTCTTACAATTCCGGAGATCATACCTATTATTATTCCGGTTCCGTTAGTAATCCTACAAATCATGCTGTTACTCTTGTTGGCTGGGATGATTATATTGTTACGGCCGGCGGTGTTGGAGCTTGGATTATTAAAAACAGTTGGGGTTCTGGTTGGGGAGAAAACGGATATTTTTATATTGCATATCAGGATACAAAAGTCAATACTAGTGTTTCTATGTATCGATATTATAAGGATTATAATCAATTTGAGACTATATCTACTTATTCGGAAGCAGGTTATACAAGCAGTTATGGATATGGAACTAATTCTGCTGATGCTCTGGTGAAGTTTACTGCAAGTGATAATATTCATATTTCAAGAATAGGAACCTGGACAAATTACGCAGGCGCAAGTGTGGTTATTGATATTTATGATGATTTCAACGGGACAAACTTGCTTACCGGGTTGCTTGGCTCTGTGAGCGAACAGACATGTACATATTCAGGGTTTAATACTTTTGAACTTGATGAACCTATTACAATAGCAGAGGGAAATGATTATTATGTTAAAGTCAGATATACTACCCCGGGATATAACTTCCCAATTCCTGTAGAGAAAGCTATTGCAGACTACGTTACTCCAGTTATAGAAACTGATATATTTTGGATTAAGAGTACCGGCAGCAGCACCTGGTCTTCAATGAATGCCAATAGCTCAGACCCATGCATATACATCTATTCTAATACAAATGATATCACTTTTGCCGGAGGAAGTTCTTATACCCCTCCTGCACCGATTAAGAATACAAATAACAATGTTGTAGGAAGATTTTATCTCCAATCCCAAACTACAGGAGGAAGTCTGACTTCAGCAACTATTTCATGTTTAAGTAGTGGTGCAACGGGAGTTGAATTTGCAAAGTTATGGATATCAGATGATTCGGAATTTGGAATTGATGACACACAGTTGGGCAGTTCAATGGAATTTGGTAATAGTATTACATTCAATGGATTTTCCGCTGAAATATCTTCTAGCGGAAAATACTTGTTTGTCACTCTAGATTTGTCAGATGCTTCAGGTAGTGTGAGTGCATATATTGCTGATAATTCAGCTTTAAGCTTTACCGGAGGTACTTTAACATCTACAATTAATGACGACATGCTTTCTGATGCTCCAAACGATTTGCCTGTTGAATTAGTTTCATTTACAGCCAATGCAACCGGAAATTGTGTTGAACTTGCATGGACTACTGTCTCAGAAATTAATAATTATGGTTTTGATATTGAAAGATGTGCAGGTGTTACATCAGGAGTGTTTGAGAAAATAGGATTTGTTCCCGGTATTGGAAATTCAAATATCCCGAGGATGTACTCATTTAATGATTTTTCAGTAAAAAATGGGAAAATACTTTACAGACTAAAACAGATTGATATTGACGGACAGTATTCTTACAGTAGTACAATAGATATCGATATATCAATACCGGATGAGTATTCTCTTGAACAAAATTATCCGAATCCGTTTAATCCTAGTACTACAATTAGATATTCTCTCCCTATTGACGGACATGTTAAATTGCGTGTATATAATTCACTTGGGCAGGAAATTATAACTTTAGTGAATGAATACAAACCAAAGGGCCGGTATGAAGTGAAATATGATACATCCGGATTACCAACGGGACTGTACGTATATAGAATTGATACCGGTGGTTTTACTGATACAAAACGTATGATGTTTATTAAATAAGAAATTGTAATTAAAAGGCGGTTAAAACCGCCTTTTAACTATTGAAGATTAAAGTATTGAAATGCACATATTGTTTTTGCGTCCTGAATTTCTCCGGAAATAATTTTTGCAGCTATTTCATTTTTATCTGCTTCAATTATTTCCATACCATATTCACCTTCTTCTCTATTAAGTTGCCCTTCAGTTAAATCTTTTGCAAGATAAATATGCAAAACCTCAGTGCAAAATCCGGGAGTGGTACAAATTGCTCCGAGTTTAATAATGTTGTTGGATTTGTATCCTGTTTCTTCTTCAAGTTCGCGTTGAGCACAGACAAATGGATCCTCACCGATTTCAAGTTTGCCGGCCGGGAATTCAATCATATATTTGTTAAAAGGGTATCTGAATTGTCTTACTAAAAGAAGTTTACCGTTTTTCGTAACAGGAACAATGACAGAACCACCGTTATGCAAAGCTACTTCTCTAATTCCTTTATTTCCGCTGTCGTATTCAATGGAGTCAATTTTCAAATCAAAAACCCTGCCCCGATGTTTAATTTCAGACGATATTACTTTGAAGTTCATTTAGTCCTCACCATAGTAAGGAATGATTTCATGACCAAGATATTTAAGCAGTGCTGTGATAACGCCTAAATCATCTAAATAGCCGAACAGAGGGGTAAGGTCAGGAATAGTGTCTATAGGGGAAATAAAATAAATTAATGCGGCTATAACAATAGTCTTTCTATACCATTGCACATATGGATCAACAATATATCGATATAATGCAAGTATATCCTTGGCGAAAGATATTTTCTTCCCGAATTTCTCCAACTTAATCCAGATTCCGGATTCTACCTCTTCAATTCCTTTTTCAACATCTGATTCGGTTTCAAATTCCGAATAGAAATCTTCATATTTATATTTGTTGTTATTTTCCATTCCATCCTCAATTATTTAAATTTTGACCAAACCATTCAAAAATTGTTTTCCACCAAAGCAAGGCGTTCTGAGGCTTGGAAACAAAATGAGTTTCATCTGGAAAGTACAAAAATTTACTCTTTACACCAAGACGCTGAAGGCTGGTAAACAATTCAAATGCCTGACCCTCAGGTACTCTGAAATCATTTGCACCATGGATTACAAGCATAGGTGTTTTGATATTTTGAACGAATCTATGTGGAGAAAACCTTTCATACATTTGACGGTTTTCCCAAGGGGTGCCTTTATTCTCCCATTCTGCAAACCACAGTTCTTCAGTAGTACCATACATGCTTTCAAGATTAAAAACACCGGCATGAGAAACCAGTGCATTGAATCTGTCTGTATGTCCGGCTAACCAATTTATCATATATCCGCCATAGGATGCCCCGGCGGCAAAAGTATTTTTTTCATCAATAAAATTGAAATTCCTGACAGCATAGTCGTAGGCAGACATAAGGTCGTCATAAGGTCTCCCACCCCAGTCGCCGGAAATTTCATCTGTAAATTTTTGACCATAACCAACACTGCCTCTTGGATTCGGAGCAATGACAACATATCCGTAAGCTGCAAACAACTGCATGTTCCATCGGAAATGGAAATCATCACTCCAATGACCTTGAGGTCCGCCATGAATAAGAAAGAGCATAGGATATTTTTTTTGCTTATTAAAAAACGGAGGTTTAATAATCATAGACTGAATTTCAGTTCCATCCATAGATACACTGCTGAAAGTTTCCGGAGCATTCATTTCAATATCTGCAAGTTTATTTTTGTTCAATATTGAAAGTGGCAATAGTTTGCCTGTTTTAATTTCCATTGAATAAATATCTGTTGGGAAAACAGAGGTTTGTCTTTTAAAAAATAATTTAGAGCCGCAAGCACTAAGTTTGAGATCATTATTATAACCATCTTTAAGAAGCATTTTATGTTTACCGGATTCAATCTCAATTTCATATATCGAACTGTAAATTTCATTTGCTGCCGTAAAATATATTCTTTTGGAGTCATTAGACCAGATCGGATTCTCAATAGACAGATCAATGTTTTCACTTATGTTTATTAATGAAGTGCTTTGCCTGTCATAGATTATTAAATTTCTTTTATCGGCTTCAAATCCTGCTCGCTTCATTGATAAAAACGCAATATACTTTCCATTGGGAGAGTAAACAGGATTATTGTCGTTTCCTTTACTTTGAGAAATTCTTACTGGAGATGAACTACCATCGGATGCAACAATAAATATCTCATTGTTTGTGCTTGTTGCCAGGATAGAGTCCGGATTCAATGTATAAGCAATTTCTTTCCCGTCCGGGGAAAAACTGTAATCTTGATTCCCCCCTAAATCCAAAGGCGGAACATCAGAACGGACTCCGGGAATAATGTTACGGTATTCTTTACTTTTTATATCATAAATAAACAAATGACTGAACTTCGGACCCCTCCAGCGGTTCCAAATTCTGAACATTAATTCAGTAAATAAAGATGCTTTAACTTTATTTGCAGAGATTGAATCATCTTTAGCTTTATTGCAATCCTGGTCCGGACAATCAGCAAAAACATCCGATACAAACAGAATCTTATCTTTTTGAAGAGAAACAACAGGAGCTGAAGCTCCGGAGTATATGCTTAAAAATATTTCCTCAGTTTTTCTCAATAGATTGAATTTATAAATAGATCCATCTTTTTCATAAAGTATATTTTCATTATCAAGGAAAACGGGATTTGTCTCGTTGGCTTTTGTTGCAATCAGAGGCAGAGTTTCGCCTCCTTTTGCAATATAGATATCATAATTTCCTTTATTCAGTTCAATATCAAAAGATACTGCAGAAATAACGGCAGACTCGGAATCAGGAGAAATATCATAAGTTGTAATTCGGGATAATTCCCAAAGCTTCTGAGGCGTTAAAGGTGTTTTTATTTGTGCGGTAATTACCAATTGAAAAAAAATAAAAATAATTATTCGGTACATTTTTAATCCTTATTATTTTACATTAAAAAATAAGCTTATAAAAAATTTAATTCAACAAATTAAGCTTAAGAAAAAATAATACTGGCAGTGAATTATTAGTAATAAATGAATTGCGAAATGAATTATTTTTTGATATATTGAAGACAAAATATCTTATTATAGAAAGGATAGGATATGGCAACTTTTGAATATACATTAAATAGTGAATATGCTCAGGTAAAAAGGATTTGCACAAGTATTCAGAAAGACTGCAAAAAATGTAGAATTAAGGAAGATAAATGCTATGCAATTGAGGTTGCTCTGCTTGAAGCTTTAAATAATGTAGTAAAACATGCATATAAAGGTGTTCCGGGAAATCCGATTCGGGTAATGCTGGAGGTTTCTCAAGAAAAAATTGAAATAAAAATATTTGATGAAGGAAGCGGTGAACCAAGGAAAAAGGCCGAGACCTTATCATTTGATCCGGTTGATATAATCAATCTGCCTGAGGGAGGTATGGGATTGTTCATCATAGAAAAGCTTATGGATCAGACAGAATTTAAAGTGGAAAATAAAAAGAATGTTTTTTCAATGATTAAATACATAAATTAGGACGCAAAAAATTGGTGTATTCTGAAACAGTATTTATTAATATTTTTCCTTTTTTTAATCTGCAGTTTATGCGCACAGCAAACCCCACGAAGTCTGACTTACAGACCTGATAGATTTGTGCCGCGTCCGTCTTTCACGAAATCAGGTTACAGTCTAACAGATTTTTTTATCTTAAAGAGTAAAGCGGCAGAAAGAGATCCGTTAGCTATGCATGAGTTAGGAATTAGATATCTGCTCGGAATGGGAGTTTCTCCGGATACTATAGAAAGTGTAAGATGGATTAAACGTTCTGCAGAGGCAGGCAATTCAAGCGCAAGCTTTAATTATGCAGTGTTTCTATATAACGGTACCGGAACCGAATGGAATCCCTTCAAAGCATTTGACTATTTCATTACAGCCGCTGAAGCGGGTTTTGCTGATGCTCAGTATGCAATTGGAATTATGTATCTTGATAATCTCATTGTTGCCAGAAATTATTCCGAAGCTGAAAAATGGCTAAAAAAATCAATAGAGAGTGGTTTTGAAAAAGCAAAAGAAGTGTATGGCGAAAGTTTTGCCCGGGGAGTTTTCCGCGACACTCTGTTTGCTCTGAAGTTCGGTATTAATATAAATGCCGGAAACAACTTATTACAGAATAAAACAGAAGAAATTTCTTACAGTAATCTTGATGAATTAAGTCTGAAAGCTAAGTTCAGCCTTAAGGAGGAAGAAAAGGTTTTTAAAAATGCAGAGGAAATGCTGCGCACGGCTGTAAGCTTAGGGAATCCTGATGCATCTCTTGAACTGGCTAAGTATCTGCTAAAGAAGAATAATGCAGTTGATTCCACAGAGGCTGCAGCATTAATTTTCAGGGCTGTGCGGCAAGGAAACGATATTGCACTTTTTAGTCTTCCTTTGGCAATCGGAAATGATGCCCGTCTGGGAGCAATTCGCCAGGAGGCAAAGAATGGAAGTATGACGGCAAATTATGTCTTGGCAATGATGAGATTAAATAATATTGAAAGAAGTATTGCTATTATAACTGCCATTGAAATTCTAAACAGAAATGCATTGAAGGGACATATTCCATCTATTCTTGAAATTGTTTATATCCATCTTACCGGCGAATTCGTTTCTCGAAACATTCAAAAAGCTTCGGAATTATTGAAGGCCTTAACAAAAGAAGGTAATACGGAAGCTCTTCCGCAATTATTGAAACTGGATAATGAGTTCTTAAAAAAAGAGAAAAGAATTCCCTCAGTTTTGTTTGAACTTGCCGAGAAAGGTAATATTTCAGCAGCAAATTTAATTGCCGCCTGCTATGAAACCGGTTTTCCGGAAGAAAAATCATTATTAAAAGCTGCAGAGTATTATAAAAAGACTGCTGTAAGAAATAATAATGAAGGGATTTTCGGACTCTTACGAATATATGATACTCTTCGACCGGCTGAAGAAAGATTTGTAATCAGGGAAGAATAAATTATTTCCCTGATTCCGTAATTTTTCTTGTTAGAACTGCAAGACTTTGTGAAAGTTGGGAATTTTCAACAATTACATTCTCAGGAACTTGTATTTGAGTGGGTGCAAAATTCCATATTGCTTTTATTTCTGCTTTAATCAGAATATCGGCAATATACTGCGCCTGAGCAGTAGGAACTGCAATAACAGCAATTTCAGGATGGTTCTTTTCTAGATATGCTGATAGATCGTTTACATCATGAACTTTTATGTTGTTGATTGATGTTCCGATGATTGCAGGATTATTGTCGAATGAAGCAATGAAATTTAAGCCGTAATTCTTAAATCCCTGATAACCTAACATGGCTTTGCCTAAATTCCCGGTTCCGATTAGAATTGCACTATGTGTTTTTGCCCAATTAAGAAAAATTCGGATTGAATCCATAAGCTGAATTAAATCATATCCAGTTTTTGGACGCCCTGTAATTGCAGTGTATTCGATGTCTTTGCGCACTTGGGTAGGATCCAAATCAAGCTCTTTTGCAATAAGTGTACTTGAAACATCCTTGATTCCGCTTTCTTTAAGTTTGCCTAGAAGATGTAAATATCTCGGGAGTCGGCGAATTGTTGGCTCCGGTGTGGGTTTTATCTTTCTTCTATAAGGCATGTATTTCCTGACAAATAATCGAGAATTGTTTCTCGAATAATACTAAACTAAAGAACATTTGTCAATATTTAAGCAAATGAAAAAATGGGAACTAAAGAGATTATATCGTAAATTTGGCAGACATAAATTCAAGGAATATTAATGATCGGAAATATATTTATTCTTTGTGCGTTGGCATCTGCTGTTTATAGCTTAGTTATGTATGCTGCTGGCATTAAAGGAGAAAAAACTGACATTCTAAAAGCCAGAGCCGGATTTTACATATCTGCTGTGTTTATAATTGCAGCTTCAGCAATTCTGGCTAACGCAGTATTAACTCATAAGTTTTATTATGCCTATGTTTTCAATTACAGCAGCCGTGAGTTACCATTCGGATTATTGTTGAGTACTTTTTTTGCGGGACAGGAAGGAAGCTTCCTTCTATGGCTGCTTTTCTCAGCAATAGGAGGATTATTTTTCATAGATTATTTAGCCAAACGCAGCGATTGGGAAAAATATGCAATGATCCCTTTTCTGGCATCAATAATTTTTCTTCTTGTTTTAGTTACACCTTTTATGAAGAGTCCGTTTAACTATATCTGGGAAAATGAACCGGTTATTGAGTTGGCAAAAATTAATCATGATCTTCTCACGCTGCCGGAGATATCAGGAATGATTCTGGCAGAAAAGGAGAGCGGCAAGAGGTTTCTGAGAATAAACGAGGAAACTATTTCAATGGCTTCGAAGGCAGGTATCTCGAGAGATCAGATAATTGCAGAAGGAAGAGGACTTAATCCGTTGCTGCAGAATTTCTGGATGCAGATACATCCGCCTGTTTTGTTTGCAGGCTTTGCGTTAGCAATATTTCCTTTTGCATTCGCGTTTGGGAGTTTGCTTAAAAACAGGTATGATGACTGGATAAAACTCGCTTTGCCTTGGTTTTCATTAAGTCTTGCAATACTTGGTGCCGCCTTAATGCTTGGTGGTTACTGGGCTTACGGAGTTCTGGGTTGGGGTGGCTATTGGGGTTGGGACCCGGTCGAAAATGCCAGTTTAGTACCGTGGATAATAGGAGTTGCTGCAATTCATACTATGCTTTTACAACTTAGAAAGGAAACAGAAAATAAACCGGCTAAGTATATCAGAACAAACCTTCTTCTTATGACATTATTCTATGCATTTATTCTGTATAGCACTTATCTTACAAGAAGCGGAATTCTGGGAGAAGCATCAGTGCATTCGTTTGTCAGTCCAGGAAGTTTTGTCAATATAGTATTATTTTCATTCCTTGCCATTTTTGTTCTTGTTCCGATGTATATGATGTTTTATAGGCGAAAATCTCTTGTTTCGGATGAAGTTGATGTGGGAATGTTAACGAGGGAACCTGCATTGGTTACAGCTTCTGCGATGCTGATTGGTTCAGCGTCTATAATTATTTTGGGAACAAGCTCGCCAATCTGGGGTGATTCTGTTGATGTAAGCTTTTATTCAAAAATGAATCTGCCGATAGCAATTCTTGTGGGTGTTCTGAATGGATTAAGTATAATTTTGCATTGGAATAAGAGAGAACCAACAGCATTATTCAAGCAGATTGGTGTAAATCTGGCAGCAGGAATTATTCTTACAGCTATCTTTTCCTATTTCCTTGAAATCAAAAATATTCTGCATAATCTATATGTTTTAAGTGCCTTTTTTACACTTAGCGTAAATTTTGGTTTACTAAGTAAAACAGTAAAATCCGGGTTGTTATCATTAGGTGGAGTTACAGCTCACATCGGATTCGGTATTTTTCTTTTGGGTGTGATCGCCAGCTCGGCATATTCGGATTCAAGAAGTATCAAATTGGAGAAAGGGAAATCAATTAATATTGACGGAAGAGAGATTAGTTTTAACGGATATAGTGTGTCTGAAGATAGTAGAATTATTTTTAATGTCTCGGTTGCAGAAGGAAAAGATAAAATAATACTATCTCCTGTAATGTATGAAAGCAGTTTTGATAATTCCATAATGAGGGAGCCTGATTATAAATCAGATCTGATGGCTGATTTATATGCTGCACCTCTTAGCTACGATGTGATTACGCCCGGAGTATTTAGCCTGATTCAGGGGGATTCGGTACAAATTGAAAACATTAAAGTGAGGTTCCTTAAGTTCGAAATACCTGAAAATGCTAAAGAAGCGATGCAAGCAGGAAAACAGTTTTATGTTGAGGCTGTTCTTAATGTTTTTTCGGAAGGAAAAGAATACGAACTGAGACCTCGTATTGCCGGAATGGGAGAAGAAATGTCGGCAGCACCTTCCTTTGCCTCTGATTCATCTTTTTCTGTTGCAATCAGAAGCATAGATCCTGAAGGGAGGTCTGAATTTCAAATAATAAAAAAAGGCAGTAACATAAACGAAATCAAGGAAATTCTTAATATAGAATTTGCCGTGAATCGTTTGATATTTTTAGTTTGGATTGGAGTTACGATAACAACAATCGGTTTTGTTTTATCATACCTGTTCCGATTAAAACATTCGAGAGCATAGTGTTTTGTTTTTTATACATTTACTTTAATTATGTAAACACATTTTTATTTTCAGGTATTATATTATTTGATAAAAATGTAAATTTGCGGCATAAACTATAAAGTTTTATACAGTAAAGATTTGTTTGTTTGATATGGTATAATACTTGAAATAGCAGGATTCTAAAATATGGAGATAAAATGTTAAGAAAATTATTTTCAGTAGTATTAGTTTCGTTGGTTCTTGCAGGTACAGCCTTTTCTCAAGGATTAACACACTCAGTGAAAGTTGGAGTATTTGCTCCGGACGCCTCGGGTTCAGGACTAATAATTGGTTATGAAGGCGGGAAAATAATTGATCAGCTTTTCACTTTAGGATGGAGTATCGATTGGTATAACAAAAATTATGTTGATAAGGCCCTTGTTAGTGAAATGGAAAAAGAATACGGGGTTGACGTAGAAACAAACGAGTTAAGAGCAAAGACTCATATTCACGATATTCCGCTTCTTTTTAATGTTAGCGCACGTTTCCCTGAAGGTAACAGAATTAAGGCGTATGTGACTGCAGGATTAGGCGCTGAAATTCTTATAATATCCTACAGAAATTTCGAAAACCCTTCTCAGGATGATTTAAAGGCCGCATTAGATTTTAGTTGGAGACTCGGATTCGGAGGAGTTTATGAAGTGAGCAAAAGAACTGATGTACTTGCAGAATTGACTTATCATTCATCTAAACCGAGCTGGGAGCAGGATGTTGTAATCAATGATAAGAAAAGAGTTATTGTTCGCGAGTATGATATGAGCGGATTGATGTTTCGTGTCGGACTTAAATTTTATATGTAATCAAGTTAATTGGAATATCTGATTTAAGACAATAGATTCTAACCAGCTTACAAAACAGTTTTGTAAGCTGGTTTTTTTTAAGCATTAACAATCATTTTTAAATAAGTATCCGGAATAAGCTGATTTGCTTCTGATGCAGATATCTCATCCGGGAAAATTCCGTAAACACTGCTTCCTGTTCCACTCATTAATGCAAATAGAGCACCGCAGTCATAAAACATTTTCTTCATTGAAGCTATTGCAGGATGTTTTTCGAAAACATACATTTCAAAATCATTAACCAAATAATCTTTTAATATATGTAGCTTGTCCTTTGATAATTCCGCCAGTGCCTTGTAGTCCGTATTCCTTTCGTATGGAGTAATGTTTGAAAAAGCTTCTTTTGTTGAAATATGTATTCCGGGATTTACAAGAAGGATAGGGGATTTAACCTCAAAGTCAATCAACTCAAGAATTTCTCCTCTCGATCTGCCAATAGCAGGACGAGCATTAATAAAAAAAGGGACATCAGAACCAAGTTCCAGAGCAAGGTCAATCATTTTTTGTTTTGACATTCCAAGTGCAAACATATCATTGAGTGAAATAATTACTGCTGCCGCATCTGAACTTCCGCCGCCTAAACCAGCCCCCATTGGTATTCTTTTCTCAAGTCTGATAGTTACCGGAAATTTTCTGTTGAACACTTTCTCGAGAAGTAAAACAGCTTTTACTATTAGGTTTGAAGAATCGGTTTTAAGTGATTTGTCGGAACAGGTATAAACCGGTGAATCGGATTTAGTAATATAAAGAGTATCATAAAGATTACTAAGAGGATAAAACAAAGTTTCCAGATTATGGTATCCGTCTTCACGTTTTGATAAAATGTGGAGTCCAATATTAATTTTTGCCGGGGCCTTAATCTCAATTGATTTCATCTAGTGTTTCCCTGATAGTTTTTGTATAAAAAGGATCAGTGCCACAGCAAGATCCCGCAAAAATTGTATTCGAGTTTAAATATCGTTTAATATCATCAGCAAAAAATTTTGGAGGAATCCGGCTTTCAGGGAATCCTGAGCTTACATCAGAATCTGATGCATTAAAGTAAAAGCCGTTGGAAATATCTTTATAAAAATTGTATGCCCGGAAAAACCGTGACGGAGGAATGCAGTTAGCAGATACTGCCTCTGGCGCTAGTTCTGATATGGCCGCAATTGCTTCGTTCAGAGGGGTTCCGTCTAAAAGCTTCAGTTCTGTATCGAAATAAAGGCTAATAACATAAGGAATATTATTCTCTTTACAGAAACATGATACAATCAGGATTTCATCCATTTGACTGAAAGTTTCATTAAGAATAAAATCAGCTCCGTGATTTATCAGAAGTTCAATGTGTTTTTTGTGATTGTATTCGAGAGTATTTTGTGGAATCCCTCGTTCTTTTTTCCAACAATCTTCAGCCGGAGCATTTGATCCTGCTACTAAAACAGTTTTTTTGGAACAGCATTCATACACTGCTTTTCGGGCAATTTCAATTGAAGATCTAACAGCATCTTCAGATGATATCCCGGATAAAGCTACTGCTTCAGGATTAGATCTGAAAGTATTTGCCGTAATTATGTCAGCACCTGCATTTATGTATTCAAGATGGAGATTATAAACTGAAAGCGGATCCGATAAACTTAAACAGGAAGTCCATATTTTTTTTGAGAAATTTGTTTCAGGGTTTCTTCCAATTAAGCAAGTTCCTATTGCTCCGTCCAGAAGTAAAGGTTTATCCAGTTTTTCCCTTAGTTTACGCAGAGTCATCACTTACTCAAAGAATCCAGGTATTCTATTGCGGCGTTTTCAATTTTTTCAAGATTAATCATCTGTATGCATTCAAGGTTGTAAGAGCATTTTTTCTTCCAACAGGGTGCACAGAATAGTCCTTCCGGAAAAAGTTTAATTCCTCTGTCGTAAAGATCAATTTCTGTCCAGCAGCTTAATCCGAACCATGCAATAACATATTTTCTTAAAGCAATAGCCAGATGCATTCCAAAAGAATCTCCGGTTATAACAACATCAGCAATGCTTTCGTAACAGGCACCCTTTCTTACCCCTCCGGTGGTAGGTGTGTTAATTATTTTTCCTTTGAAATTGCTATAGATTTCATTGTTTCTTTCAGTATCTTCAGGCCCGCCGAGGAGTATAATCTTATAATTCTTTTTTGAAAGAAATCGTTCAATCAGAACACAATGCTGTTCAATCGTCATTTTTTTGTTAGGAAATAAGGTTGAGCATCCGGTATTAAATCCTATTATCTTATCAGATGGTTTTATCTTAACAGACTTTTTATATTCTTCAGTAAAGTTTATCTCGTCTTCCGTTAAGTTAAAGACATATTCATTTCTTTCGTAAGGAATATCAAAAGTTTCGGAAAGATAATCTTGTCCCAGTCTATCATTTACCCGAAATTTCAGATGATCGTCCATTCCCAACCGGTAATTGTAATGAGATCCCGGATTTAGCGGAATGATTTTTCCGTTTTTATTCATCCCGAAGCCTTTCTTTTCTTTAGCCTCCAGCATCATTGCGAGAGATCCGCTTCGCTGAGATTTGTCCACGCTGTAAATAAGATCGAATTCCATCTGAGAAAGAATTGAGATTGATTCAAAATCATAATTGAATATCTGGTCGATGTATGGATTATTTTCAAGTAAACCGGATGCTATTTTAAGAGTAATCCAGTAAATAGTTGATTCAGGGTATAATTTCTTAATCGTAGGAAGGCGAGATGTTGTCATCAGAACATCACCCATAGCATCAAGATTAATAATAAGAATTTTTTTTCCGATCGGGATGCATTCTTTGCAACCGTCTTCCCAACAGTTATGATCGGGGAAACAGGGCTTATAACCTGAAAAACGCTTACATTCCGGTATTTCTCTTTTCATGTTCAACCTTCTTTATGAAATTTATTAGTTTTTCTTTAACATCTTCAAAACTGACATTTTGTAAATCTTCTTCTTCAGTTATAACGCAATCATAGGCTGAAGCGTATGGATACCAGATCATATCGGAAGTATTATATTTGACATAAATACCGAACATCGGAATATTAAACGCAGAGGCTAAGTGCACTGCTGAAGTGTCCGGGGTAAAAAGGAAATCGAGCAAGCTGATAACAGCCGCAAATTCATCAAAATTATATGAATAGGTCATCTTATAAGTATTACCGGCAATCATTTCAGCTTTGCTTATATCTTTGGGAGCAGTAATGATTAATACAGAAAAACCAAGGGAAGAAAGTAAATCAGCGGTTTGGCGGAATCTTTCCACACCCCAGAATCTTGCATCACTTCCGGCGGATATGTTAATCCCTGCAATTTTTTTTCCGGGCAATTTCACGGAATCAATTATTCTAAATGCAAAATTTATTGATTCAGGCAGACATTTATAATTAATATTAATACTTCCTTCAGGCGTGATTCCAAAAATCGGAGTGAGGCAAAGCAGTCTGTCTATAACGTGAGTTTTTGAATATTCGGGTTTTCGAACAGTATTAGTGTATATTTTTTGTCCGGTTTTTTCTATTGCCACTTTATACGGAATTTTAAGAAGGGATATAATCAATGACACAGTAGTGGAAGTATCATCGTGAAGATCAATAACAGCCCCAAAACCTCTATTATTCAGCTTATGGATTTGCATGATTGCTTTTAGAGGTTTTTTTTCGTAAATAATAACTTCATCAACTGAAGGACAATTCTTAAACACAAAATGGTTTTTTTTATCGGCAAGTACAGTTATTCGGAACTTCCCCTGCTTCTTTAATAATTCAAGAAACGCAGTGCTTACAAGAGCATCTCCAATTCGATTTAGTCTGATGCACAGAATTGAATTGATATGATTAAGTTTAATATCACCCGACTCACTTTTTGCGGAATTGAAGAATAGGAATACTTTTAGAATTAAATTACGAAGGGCTATTTCGATCCTTTTCATATATTCCTATTGTGTTCATTTAAATGCTGCTTAATGTATTCGGCAATTTCTTTGGTGTTAAGATTTGTAAAACATTCCTGATTTTTTGGACATTCCAAAAGATTGCAGCCGATGCAGTCAAGTTCATCAAATCTGAATACTTTATTCAAGTTACCAAAAGGTCCTTGCAGAGTTGGATCAGTTGGACCGAACAGGCCGATTATTTTAACTCCGAGAGCTGCGGCAATATGCATAGGGCCGCTGTCGTTTGCAATTATTGCATTGCACATTTTCATTAAAGCAGACATCAGCAATATGGAAGTTTCAGGTGCAAGCACGGCCTTAGTTTCAGGCAACAAGCTTTTTATTTTGAGAGCATCTTCATAATCGCCCGGACCCCAGAATATCAGGAATTTGATGTTATCCGTGTCAAGTGATTTTCTTGCAATGTCGGCAAATACTTCGGGCGGACATTTTTTCGATTTCCATCCTCCGCTGGGACTTATGCCTATAACAATATCACTCCCGGAAAAATTCTCACTAAATAACTTTTCAGCCAACAGCATGGTTCCTGAATCTATTGAAACTGAAAATCCATTAAATGAGGATGACAAATCCAGGCACTCCAGAAACTTAAGATGAAGCTCCGCTGAATGGTATTTATCTCTCTCTGCAGGCCCGTATAAATTGTAAGCATATTTTCTGCCCCTGTAAGGGAAGCCTGCTCTGTATTTGCTCCTCGAGCAGAAAGTCATAAGTGCTGAAGCGGGGTTTGAAAACAAATCCAGAACAAGGTCGTATTTTGCAGAATGCACCTTGTAAATAAGTTTTAAGCGTGCTCTAAGACTTTTTCTGTCAAATAATATTATTTTATTAATTAAAGCATTGTTCGCCAAAAAAAGGTGTGAAGGTTTTTCGGTAATAAAATCAATTATAGCATCAGGAAAATCCTTTTTGAGGTTAGGAATTACAACTGTCGATAAAACAACATCTCCCATTCCTCTGAGCTTTATTACTAATATTTTTTTTACAGAATTTTTATCAATCATTACCGTTCCTTTTCAAATAGAACTTGCCCGGGCCGAATCTGTAAACAATTCTGGCAATAACAAGAAGAACGGAATTTTCAATTACCTTGTAAAATCCAACCTTTTGAGCATTTGAAGTTCCGAAGCATCCGCAGTCAATATTTAGATCTCGGAAAACTGCTGATAGCACAAGAATAATAAATGCAATAAGAAGAAGGCCGATAATTATAAGATTTTCCCTTACGGCTGTTCCTGATATAAGAAGCACGCCGGTAAAAATTTCAAGCCAGGGAATAAAGATGGCAATTATATTAACAGACCAAATCGGAAATACTCTATAGTTTTCAATACTTTGAGCAAATGCGGCCGCATCAGAAATCTTATCAGCGGCAGCAATAATAAAAACAAATGCCAGTATAAAACGGAGAAATGTAACAGTATATTCTATTAATTCGATTTTCATTTATTATCTCCTGTTTCAACAGAGTGATTTTTAGCTTTCCACTCTGTGAATCCGCCCTGGTAAACATAAACGGAAGTGAAGCCCAGTCTTCCGAATTTGTCTGCGAGTCTTATGCTCGTATCACAGTCATCGCCTCCGCAGTATATTACCGTGATTTCAGTTTTTGAAAGAGACTTGAATAAATTGTTGGATTCATCAAAACTGTATTCAGGAATGTTCAATGCACCGGGTATCCGGCCTTCTGAAAAATCCCACTGATCACGGGCATCTATAAAAATCTTTCCTTCATTATGAAGCTTTACGGCTGTATCATGACTAATAAGTTTAACGGCTTGAGTCTTTTCATTTGAATAGGGAACAACATTCTCTTCAAATTTCACTGAGAGTTTAGATCTTATTAAAGGAATTGTATTTCCGCTGAATGCATTATAGACTAATCCCGTGAAAAGGGAAAGTAAAACAATCACTATTATACTATTTACATCAATCTTTTTTTCTGGCATACTCAAAATTAGTGAATCCCATTCTATTATCAAAACAAACACAAAAGGCTGAATACCTTATTCTCATCTTGTCAATTCTGCTTTAACCCAAATTGTCATTAAAAAAACAATGACAAATTAGCTTAAAACAGGAAAATTTCATTGATTGGAATTTACTCTGCATTCTCATCATCGTTTTCTGAAATGCAGGCGGAAGGGATTTCAGGTTTTACATGAATAACTTCTTCTTTTGAAAGGAATACCTGACCGGGTTCCATTCCTTTTTTCTTATAAACATATTTGGCATAGGTATAGGAAACAGGCACTATTCCGGCAGTTTTTGCCTTGCTGAAAAATGCTGCAACTGATGCCGCCGTTTTTATTACAGGTTTTGGAATTGTCTCTTTAGGATTATCATTTCTCAAAAGTGTGTGAGAGCCCGGCACACCTCTGGCGTGAAACCACAAATCGTTCTGTTTTGCAAACTTAATGGAAAGATAATCATTGCTTTTACTGTCTTTTCCGACAAAGAGTCTATATTTTCCATCTATAACAAATTCTCTTACTTTCATCTTTTCTCTATCATTTATCATGATTTTTTCCCTTTCCGGATTCAAAACTCTCAGTAGTTTTTCAAGTTCTCCGGCATTATTTTCTTCACCGTAGATTAATGAATATTTTTTTAATCTTTCAAGTTGTCTTTCTGTTTCATCAAACAAATCTTCTGATTCCTTAAAAGCCCTTTTCTCATCCTTAGATTTTTCAAAATATCGCTTAGCATTATCATAGGGAAGAAGTTTAACATCAAGTTCAATTTTAATTTCCGCACCGGTCTCGTCAGTCAGAGTGATCGAATCCATTCCTTTATATATGCTTTGAAGGTTACCTAATAATAAGTTTCCGACTTTATTGTAATAAGTATCTTTTGAGCCTGATTCAAGACGGTTTTTGAGTTTATTCATTCTTTGGTTAAGTCTTGAAAATTCAGATTCAAGTGCATTCCCGATTTTTTTTCTTAAAGAAATGATTCGGTCTTCACGATATCCGGCATATAACAATTCTCTTACAGCATCGCTGAATTTGTTGAATTTTCCGTATTGTGCTGAAGGTGAAAAAATATGATAGGATTCAGGAAACAATCGTATTTTCCCGGCCAATGAATCGAAAGCTACAACAGCAGGTTCGTAAAAAATTGATTTTACTGCTGACTGTAATGCTTCGGAAGTATTCGGAAATTGTTTTAATCTTATTTCGGTTTCAAGTAAAATTTCTTTTGAGATCTGCGGGAAAATTCGTCTTATGTTTTTTATTTCTTCATTTAGAATTATAGTAAAAGAATTAAGAAGTTCACTTCGAAATTCTTCGAACTCGCTTATATATTCTAATCCGCTTAATAATTCTTCAATCTTTTGGATGTCTTTAGTTTCAAGTTTCCTGAATGAATTAATTATTTTCCTGTTTTGTTCAATAAGAATATTTGTAAGGTTTCCGTGTACAACAAACAAAAGGTTAAAAGATTCAAATACAAACCTTATAATTCTGTCACTTTTAGCAATTTCTGTTCTTATTAGGATGGAAGGGAAATACTCCCTGAAAAAAAGCAATACATTTTTTTTTGCCTTATGATGTTCAGGTTTAATAAGAATATTCGGGAAGTTTTGTTCTGAGCACAGGAATATATGACGCGATGGATTATTCTTATTTGGAGTATGAATAATCAAAGTACCTTTTTCCTGCGTATAGACTTCAGAGAAAGAACAGCCTGCAAATTCAGCATTAAGTTCTTCGGCAAGTTTCAGAAGATAATAATAATTTTTAAACATTTCGTTTCAGCATAAAATACAAATCAAATAACAATGCATCGATTACCTAATGAATCCTTATCTCAAATGGCATCTTCGCCATAATTCCTTTTGAATTCATAAGATTATCAATATACTTAATATAAACTGCGCTTTCACCGAACTGTTTTTTCATATAATAGCTGCTTACCTCAGATTCAAATGAAGAAATAAGTTTTTCAAAAGGTAACTGTAGTGTAGGGTATTCATATATTTTATATTTCCTGGTTCCTGCAAGTTTTCCCGCCAATTCTATAGCCGTATTTATTCCACCCGTTGTATCTGCAAGTCCGAGCTGAACAGCCTGTATTCCGCTCCAGATTCTTCCCTGACCAATTTCATCCACTTCTTCAAACGAAAGATTTCTGCCTTCAGAAACTCTGCTTACAAATGTAAGGTAAATGCGGTCAACTTCTTTCTGAAGAATCTTTATTTCATAATCGGTGAGCGGACGTGTAACAGTTCCGAAATCAGAATATTTTCCGGTTTTAACTCTGTCAAAAGTAATCCCCAGTTTGTTGTTAAAGAAATCTTGCATGTTTGGAATTATCCCGAACACTCCGATTGATCCGGTAATTGTTGTTGGTTCAACCACTATTTGATCAGCACCGCAAGCAATATAATACCCCCCGGATGCTGCAACTTCAGCCATTGAAACAACAATAGGCTTAACTTGACGGATATTTCGAATTTCATTCCAAATAATATCAGATGTAAGTGGGTCTCCGCCGGGCGAATCAATTCTCAGTACAATTGCTTTTACATTATCATCGTTCCGAGCTTCATTGAGTGCATCTATGATGTTGTCAATGCCGATTTCAGTTTCATCTCCAGGTCCGCGTGTGATTTCGCCCAAGGCATATACAACTGCAATTCTTTCGGATGTTCTGTTTTTTGACTTGATTCCGGTTTTAACATAATCTTGAAAATCTACAATTTCCGGAACATAATCAGTAGTGTCCGCAAATTTAATATAATCGGTAACCTGGCTTCTGTAACAGATACTGTCAACCAGCAAATGACTGTAAGCATCAGCCGGAGTCATTATAGAGAGGTTATCAGCGAAATATTTCAAGTCGGCAGAAGGCACATTTCTGGCTTTTTCAATATTGGCGAGAATATACTCGTTCATAGAGTTTAGTATAGATAGAGTCTGTTCCTTGTTAGCTTCGCTCATTTTGTCGAATTTGAATGGTTCGATTGCGCTTTTATATTTTCCGTAATGAACTATCTGAGTTTTAATGTTCAGACTTTCCAAGGTTTTCTTGAAGAATACTATTTCAGCGCTTAATCCCTTAAATTCAAATTCGCCTTCCGGAGAAATGAAAATTTTATCTGCGGCGGTAGCAAGGTAATACGCACTTTGCGAAAGATAATTAGCATGAGCATATACTTTCTTCCCGCTTTTTCTGAACTCCAGCAAGGAGTTTCTTAATTCCTCAATGTGGGTTATATCCGAAACAGAGAAATTATTCAAATCAAGGAAAATACCTTTAACAAGTTTATCAGTTTCGGCTTTTTTTACATATCTAAGTATTTCGTTAAGTCCGGTTCTTTTACCGAATCCGATCATTGATGAATTAATATTAATACCGAAAGGATTATTATAGTCTGTTCTTTCGGGCATAGGGTAATCAAGTTTAAGCTTAATAAAGCATTTATCCGGCAAACGATAGGATTCTTCCTTTCCAACAAACGAGATAAGGATAAAAACAAAAAGAAAAAAAACGAAAAACACACCGGCAATGGAAATAAAAAATCCTAAAATTGCGGCAAATGTAAATTTTATAAAATCCTTCATATGTTTTCCAAAAATATTATATACTAAAATACTGTTATATCTTGAAAATAACACATAATAATTTTTTGAAAAAACTTACGGAATCAACATTTTTCTGTGTCTTGCTATCCTTTCATATAATAAAATTGTTTATTTTAATAACCTGAATTAAAACGATTTAAGGAATAAAATGGAAGCGGGATTAAACGAATTAAGAAATAATATTAATAAGATAGACGAGCAATTAATTGAACTTCTGGCAAAACGCAGAGATTTGAGCCGCGAAGTTGTTCAGTTTAAGGAGGAAACCAATTCTCCGATAAGAGATAAAGAGAGGGAATCGGAACTTCTTAACCGGCTGATAAAGCTTGGAAAGGAAAAAGGTCTGAATAATTATTTTATACAGAAAATATTTCATGAAATCATTGAAGATTCTGTAAGACTTCAGCATAAATATCTGCAGCACATGGTTGATCAGGAAAAAGAACAAAATGCATTGCGGATTTCAATTCAAGGTATAATGGGATCTTACTCATCGCTTGCAGCTCAGATGTTTTTTTCAGAAACAGGAAAACAAATTGCTTTTGTATCCAAGACAATGTTTGAAGAAGTTGTAAAATCAGCAGAAACAGGCGAAGCTGATTATGCAATGCTTCCAATAGAAAATACAACAAGCGGCGGAATAAACGAAGTTTATGATTTACTGATGCGAACAACTCTTTCAATTGTAGGAGAGCAGAAATTTCATGTTAAACACTGTCTTGTTTCAGTTGAAGATGTGCCGATAAATCAGATTACTACTATTTATGCCCATTATCAGGCTGTTGCACAATGCAGCAAGTTTCTGCAAACTCTGCCGAATGTAAAAATAGAATACTTTGCTGATACAGCTCTTTCAGTACAGAAAATTACAGAAGAAGGCAGAAAAGACTTTGCGGCTATTGCCTCTGAGGAAGCAGCAAATATTTTTAATGTAAAGATTCTCAGAAGAAATATTGCAAATCAGGAAGATAATTTTACCAGATTTCTGATTGGTTCAAGGAATCCGATCACAGTTGATCAGCGTATTCCTTGTAAGACTTCACTCGTAATGGCAACAACACACAAAGCCGGTTCATTGGTGGAAGCTCTTATGGTTTTTCAGAAACATAATGTTAATCTCACAAAGCTTGAATCAAGACCAATTCTCGGCAATCCCTGGGAAGAGATGTTTTATATAGATTTCGAGGGTAACATTGTTGAAACAAGAATTCAGGAAGTATTGGATGAATTAGGGAAATATACCAGATTTATGAAAGTTCTCGGCAGCTATCCGTCCGATGACGTAAAGCGTACAGAACTTGAACTTATTGAACTTGAAAATGCAGTAGAAGATGTTCCCACAGTTGTTGCTGAACAAAAGGAGAAAGAGAAGAAAAAATCGGGTAAATCGAAAAGTTATAAACTTGCCAGTAGAGAATACAAAAGCGAAGATACAATTATCCGCGTTAAGAATGTAGAAATAGGCGGGAACGGATTTGTTGTAATGGCAGGTCCGTGCTCGGTAGAGAACAAGGATATGGTTTTTCAGTGTGCGATGGAAGTCAAGAATACAGGCGGTCACATATTAAGGGGCGGATGTTTCAAGCCGCGGACTTCCCCATACAGTTTTCAGGGATTAGGCTACGAAGGTCTTGATTATCTTGTTGAGGCCGGAAAGGAATTCGAACTTCCGATTATAACAGAAGTACTTGCAGAAGATCAGGTGATGGAAGTTGCAAAGTATTCTGATATGCTGCAGGTAGGAGCCAGAAACATGCAGAATTTTTCTTTACTAAAAGAAGTTGGAAAAACCCAGAGACCGGTGCTTCTTAAAAGAGGCATGATGTCTTCAATTGAAGAACTTTTGAATGCTGCGGAATATATTCTTGCTATGGGCAACAGGCAGGTAATTCTCTGCGAAAGAGGAATCAGGACATTCGAAACTGCCACAAGAAATACTCTTGATTTAAGTGCAATTCCGGTACTTAAAGAATTAACACATCTTCCTATAATAGTGGATCCGTCGCATGCTGTAGGGGTGAGAGATATGGTTGCTCCTATGGCTAAAGCAGCGAAGATAATTGGTGCTCACGGTATAATGGTTGAGTTTCACCCTGAACCTGAAAAAGCTTTAAGTGATGGTCCGCAGGCATTGTATTTTGACCAGTTCGATACTCTTATGAAAGACTTAAAAAAGATAACGGTATAAATTTCTATGCAGTAGAGCGGAATTAGTTTTCCGCTCTACTGTATAAACAAATAAATAAAGTTGAGGGTACATTGAAATTTTTGTTGATGTTTGTTCTGGCTATAAACTTATTTGCCGGAAACGGTAAGATTTATGTCTGTTCAATTGAAGATGACATTGACCTCGGACTTGCACCATATGTAAAGCGTGTAATAGCGGATGCAGAGAATGCAAAGGCAAAAGCTGTTGTTTTCAAGATAAACACATTCGGTGGCAGGGTTGATGCAGCTACTCAGATAAAAGATGCAATCCTGAACTGCAAGCTTCCTACAATTGCATTTATCGATAAAAGAGCAATTTCTGCCGGAGCTCTGATTTCTCTGTCATGCGAAAAAATTGTTATGGTTCCCGGAGCATCAATTGGAGCTTCAACTGTAGTTGATCAGGAAGGGAAGAAGCAGGCTGAAAAATACCAGTCTTATATGCGCTCGGAAATGAGGGCTACAGCCGAAAGGAATAACCGCAATCCGAAAATTGCAGAGGGAATGGTTGATGAAAGAATTGTGATTGAAGGATTAACTGACAGCACAAAGCTTATTACTCTTACTTCTGCTGAAGCCCTGAAATGGGGAATTGCAGATACTATTATTAGCGATATGAGATCTGCGTTTAAGGCCCTGGGATATTCAAATTTTGAACTCATAGAACACAATAGTAACTGGGCTGAGGATTTTGTGAGATTTTTGAATAATCCGATTATTAGTTCTCTGCTTATAATGATTGGTATTTTCGGACTGTTTACTGAGATAAAAACTCCGGGATGGGGAGTACCGGGAACTGCCGGATTGATTGCTCTCGGACTCTTCTTCGGTACGAAATACATTCTCGAACTGGCTTCAATGATTGAAGTCCTCTTATTTATAGCCGGAGTTGCGTTATTAATTATAGAGATTTTCGTGATACCCGGATTCGGTTTTACGGGTGTAATCGGTATTGTATGCATTGTTGTATCACTTTTTCTCGGACTTCTATCCGATTTCCCTCTTCTTGAAACAGGGGATATAAATATTGCAATTCTTCAGCTTGGAGCTGCTTTTTTTACCGCACTGGCTCTTATTGCATTGTCCTGGAAATATCTGCCTCAGACTAAAGCTTTCCATACACTTGTGCTGGATGCAGCAATTGAAGAAAATTCGGGATATACATCATCAAAAGCATCATATTCGGAATTAAGCGGTAAAGCCGGAAGAGCTTTTACAGACTTAAGGCCATCCGGAACTGTAATCATCGATGATGAAAAGATAGACGTTGTTACAGACGGAGAGTTTATCTCAAGAGGTGAACAAGTTAAAGTATTAAAGGTAGAGGGTTCAAAAATTGTTGTTGCACGAAAAACCTGAACCATTATAGATTCTTGATTTAAGAAAAAAAGACTCCAGCAACTTATTTCGGTAGATCTTGTTGAAGCCGGAATAATTGAATGCCAATCATCAATAGGAGTCCGAAATGAAATCAATTCTGCTCGTAACATTAATTATTCTTTCGTCATTGTTTCTATTTAATGATGACGTACAAGTCTGCGGAAAAATAACCGATTCTGCTACCAACTCACCGATTCAATTTGCTAAAATTATTATAGCAGGTACAAATATATCCGTTGGAACTGATAAAGACGGTTATTACTGTTTGTCTGCAATCCAACCCGGGAAGTATGAAATTATTGTATCTGCAAAAGGTTACAAATTAGGTCAAAGCCATATTGAAATTAAGAATTCCACAGATTCTCTTACCGTTAATATTAAGCTTGATGCCGGCGGAAATGAAATATTGGAAGATGTTGAAAGTTCTGAAAAAACTTTAAACATAAATGAAGAAGTGATGTATTATGCTGGTTCCCCATCGGCTTGTCAAAAGACGAGAGTTGATATTTGTTCCGGATATGATTTTAACACTGAAGAATACAATAAAATAACCGAAAACGGATTTAAGGATGTAATTTCCGCACCGGTTTCAACTTTTTCAATTGATGTTGACGGAGCATCATATTCAAATTGCAGAAGATATATCGATCAAAGTCAGCTTCCGCCTGCAGATGCTGTCAGAGCAGAAGAATTCATCAATTACTTTGATTATAAATACCTTAGTCCTAAAGACGACAGACCTTTTTCGGTTAATTCAGAACTTAGCGATTGTCCCTGGAATAAAAATCATAAACTATTTCGTTTAGGAATTAAAGGAGAAGAAAAAGAATATAGCTCACTTCCTCCTTCAAACCTTGTTTTTTTAATTGATGTTTCAGGAAGTATGGATCAGACTGATAAACTTCCGTTATTAAAAAAAGCATTTAAGCTTCTGGTGAATACTTTACGAGAGAAGGATATGATTTCGATAGTAGTTTATGCCGGAAGTGCAGGAATTGTATTGGAACCGACCAAGGGTTCAGAAAAAACTAAAATTATTGCCGCTCTGGAAAAACTGCAAGCCGGCGGTTCAACCGCAGGGGGTGAAGGAATAGAGCTGGCTTATAATACAGCAAAAAAGAATTTTATTAAAGGTGGCAATAACCGTGTTATTTTAGCTACAGACGGCGATTTTAACATAGGTGTATCAAGTACTTCAGAACTTACCAGGCTGATCGAGAAAAAAATGAAAGATGGAATTTACCTTACCTGCCTTGGTTTCGGGATGGGTAATTATAAAGACGGCAGGTTAGAAGAATTGAGCAACAAGGGGAATGGGAATGGTTATTATATAGATAATCTTCTGGAAGCAAAAAAAGTTTTGGTTGATCAGATAGGAGGAACTTTATATACTATAGCAAAAGATGTT
This sequence comes from uncultured Melioribacteraceae bacterium, assembly GCA_964584325.1. GTDB lineage: Bacteria > Bacteroidota > Ignavibacteria > Ignavibacteriales > Melioribacteraceae > CAZOZP01. Next base: position 6,586 of record CAZOZP010000040.1, on the reverse strand, counting down.
AAACTGCAGGTTGAATTTAATCCGTCATTAGTTAAAGCTTACCGTCTTGTAGGTTATGAAAATCGTTTGCTAAACAGAGAAGATTTTAATGATGATAAAAAAGATGCCGGAGAATTGGGGGCTGGTCATACTGTTACTGCATTATATGAAATTATTCCTGCCGGAAGCAATGAACAAATACCTACGGTTGATTCATTGAAATATCAGAAGCCAAATACAATTGAATTAAACAAATACTCAAAAGAACTACTGACTTGTAAAATAAGATATAAGAAACCAAACGAAGACAATAGCATTTTGCTTGAATATCCTGTTGATTATAATCCGATAGAGTTTAAGAATTCTTCTGAAGACCATCGCTTTGCCGGCAGTGTAGCAGCATTCGCACAGATTTTAAGAAATTCTGAATTTAAAGGCGACGCTGATTTAAATTTTGTTCTCGAAACGGCTCGTAATGCAAAGGGGGATGATACATTCTCTTATAGAGAAGATTTTATACGTGTAGTGAAAATGGCAAAGGAATTAAGTAAATAAATTCCGTTCGGTATTATATTAACAAAAAATAAAACGGGTTGCATTCGGTAAGCAACCCGTTTTATTATAGGAAATAACTAAAAATAATATCTCACTCCTATTGCTCCGTTGAAACTGAAATCTGTTTCAGGTATCAGATCAAGAACTGGCACCAATTCAACAAATATGTCAACGTTATTGCCGGGGAAGATATATGACATGCCTACAGGAATTCTAAGGCCAAGTTCAGCATCTTCAGCGGTTCTTATTCTTCCTCCGATTCCATAGTAAACTGGCAATTTTCCTGAACCAACTGATATCAGATCATAGCTGTGGAATAAATAATCGGCATGAATATGAAGCGAAGCTTTTCTTTTAAATGACCAGGCTACACCGCCGTCTATAGCATTATTTGAGTTCATAAAATACTTAAAACTCAGACCGGTTGGTTCTCCTACCATTATTCCGAGACCGAAATTCCCCTGGGCAAATACGGAAGCGGATATAAAGAGAAAAAGAAAAACTGCACTTTTCAATACTTTCATACTTTATCCTCTAATTGTTGTAAATCTTTGGTTAATATGTTCCTTCTTTAGTAGTTTATCTTAACTAAGAATTTGCATAAATTTGATTACAAATTTAAGGAATTCTGATAATATATCCTAAATTCGGAAAATATGAAGGAGCCGGTATAATTAACAAGATTGTTCCTGCAATTTATCTTTTGTTGATTCTTATTACTGCAGATGTTTTTGGCAAGCGGCTATCGGAATTATCCGATAGTATGGCAACTGCCGCAGGTAGAACAGGCACTGAATCAGCAGAACCGGAAGCCGGAAGTTTTAGAACAGATAGTCTTGCAAAGACCGGATTTAATCTGTCTGTTCGTGAAAAATTCCTCATATCCTTTCGTAGGAAATTTAATCTTTCCGGTGTTGCACTAATTCCGGGTTCTGAGACTGTTTACGCAAGTGAAAAAATTCTCAGCCGGAATGAATACATTATTAATTATGAAAAATCCGAAATCAGTTTCTCCGGTGATTATTTTCCTAATCCATTTGATACATTAATTGTTTATTATGAAGTTCTAAGACTTTCTTTAAACAAAGAATATTCTCTTAATGAACTGAAAATTAAAGATGACACGGCCAACGGCGATACTGTTTATTACCTTGACAGAAAGGATGATTCTTTTTCTTCAGTTTCGGTTTTCGGAAGCGGAATGAAAAAGAGCGGAACGATTTACCGCGGATTTAATATCGGGACAAACAAAGATCTTACCGTAAATTCAGGGCTTCGTCTTGAGCTTTCCGGAAATCTTACTGAGGATATTAAAATAACTGCTGCGCTGACTGACGAAAGTTCACCGATTCAACCGGAAGGAAATACTGAAAGACTCGATGAACTGGATAAAGTCTTTATTCAGATTCAGCACAAATATGCTACGGGCACTTTCGGTGATTTCGATCTACGAATAAATACAGGCGAATTCGGGAAAACCGTGAAAAAGCTTCAGGGACTTAAAGCAGAATTCGATTATGAAGGATATAAAGGTTTTGGTGCAATAGCATCATCAAGAGGTAAATTTAACTCATTGAAAATACAGGGGCAGGACGGAACTCAAGGACCGTATAGGCTTTATGGAGCAGGAAATGAAAGAAATATTATTGTTATCTCAGGAAGCGAAAGGGTGTTTCTTGACGGACAGGAATTAACACGAGGCGAACCAAATGACTATACTATTGATTATGCGTCAGCTCAAGTAACATTCACTACTAAAAGACTAATTACTTCCAATAGCAGGATTACTGTTGATTTTGAATATACAGACAGACAATATGAGAGAAATTTTACAGCCGGAGGTGCTGACGTTGGCTTTTTCGGCAATAAGATAAAACTTGGAGTAAGCTATTTCCGGGAGGCCGATAACCAGGATGCGCTGATTGATTTTTCTCTGACAGATGAAGAGAAGAAGATTCTGGAAAATGCCGGCGATGATATAAGCAAGACAATGCTTCCGGGCTATTTACTTGTTCTCCCGGATTCGTCAGGAATAAGAAAAGGGCAGTATGTTAGAATCGACACTCTTATCAATGGAAAAGAATATATAATGTTTAAATATGCTCCCGGGAGTCAGGAAGCAGTTTATCAGGTGAAATTCACTAATATGGGCAGCGGAAAGGGAGATTATTCGAGGGTTTCACTCGGTGTGTATGAGTTTACGGGTATCGATAAAGGAGATTATCTTCCGGTTAGATTTATTCCTCTTCCGAAACTGCAGCAGAATATGAACATTTCGATATCTGCAGAACCGCTTGAAAATATACGAATAGGCCTTGATCTTGGATTGAGCAGTATTGATAAAAACCGATTTTCTTCTATAGATGACAAAGATAATAACGCATATGCAAGAAAAGCTGAAATAGATATTAAAAAAGTAAAACTGGAAACCGGGTTCGCAGATTTCGGAGAAATAAGCTTTAAACTAAAGGAAAGATTCATTGAGGAAAGATATGCTCCGGTTGACAGGATAAATTCTGTTGAATTTGAAAGAGAATACAATACAGGACCCCAGTTAAGCAATAAAGAACTTTTAAGGGAAGCAAGTGCAGAGTATAAGCCATTGGAAATACTTACTCTTAACGGGGGGTACGGGTTATTGAAAAAGGGAAATGTTTTTACCTCTGAGAGATATAAATTCGGAGGTTCTTTATTAACGGAAGACGGGTTACGAATTTCAAATTCATCGGATTATGTAAGAACTTCAGGATTGTCACAAAACAGTAAATGGTTCAGACACAGAAGTGAAGGGACCTGGTCGCCGGGATTATTTGAAATCGGTACCGCTTATGAAGGAGAAGACCGAAGGGAAAGACAGCCGGGGAAAGATTCACTTCTTGGGAGCGGTATTATTTTCAATGAATATTCAGCGTTTGTGAATTATAATTCTTCTTCAGTAATAGGACTAAGAGTGTCTGCCGGATTCAGGAAAGATTTTATTCCGCTTAAAGGGAAATTTAGTGAGGAATCAGAATCACTCGTACAGGAATACCTGGTTGAATATAAAGGCGGAATGATATTCTCAGCGGATTTCTCGCTTAAGCTTAGAGATAAAAATTATTCAAAAGCATTTAGTGAGGAAGGAGCTCAGGATAGCAAAACAGTTCTTGTCCGTTCATTTTCCAGAAGCAGTCTCTTTAACAGAGGTTTGGATATGGATCTGCTTTATGAAGCATCCACCCAGAAATCGGCCAGATACGAGAGAGTATTTATTAAAACAGAACCTGGTTTGGGAAATTATATTTATTTAGGCGACTTAAACGGAGACGGAATCCAAAACGAGAACGAATTTGAGCCTTCCGTCTATGATGCGGACTATATAGTAACTACTCTTCCTACTGAAAAACTATTCCCTGTAATTGATCTGAAAACCAATCTTAGGATTAGGGCAGACTTTGGACAACTATTTTCAAATAAAGGTGGCATATTGGGTCTTTTAAGTATCTTGAGTTCAGAAACTTTGATCCGAATTGAGGAAAACAGTAAAGAGGAAAATCTTTCACGAATTTATTTAATGAATTTTAAGTATTTCAGGAACGACAGCACTACAATCCGTGGTAATGTTGTTATTATGCAGGATGTGGATTTCTTTAGGAATAATCGTGATTATTCATTCAGACTCAGGTTTTATGAGAAAAAAAGCCTTAATCAATTTTCCGGAGGAAACGAAAAAGCATATTACAGAGAAAAAGCCTTACGAATAAAATTTGCTCTGATGAAAGAGATTATGAATCAGACAGATTTTACAAATACTTCCGATATGCTAAATGCTGAAACAAACAGCAGTCGTTCGCGCAAAGCAGTTACTAATGAAATATCTACCGATTTTACCTATTTCCCGTTTCAGAGTATTGAACTTGGTATGAAATTTCAAGTTGCGAGAACAACAGATGCATATCCGGTGAATCCGACTGTAATTGACAGGAACAATCAATTATTAAGAATCGTTTTTTCTATTGCCGGACAAGGGAAAATAAGACTGGAGGGTGAAAGGACTGAACTGAATTCGCAATCCGATAACCTAATTCCGTATGAGCTTACAAAAGGAAGCAGGATTGGAAAGAACTATATCTGGAGATTAAATGCAGATTATAAACTTGCAGAAAATCTTCAGGCTAATGTGAATTACGAAGGAAGAATTCCTGCCGGCAGTTCAGTAATCAATAATTTACGTGCTGAAGTCAGAGCATATTTTTAACCCAAATTATTCGTTAGAAAATCTTTATCACAGAATACCATTGCAAAGAAAGAATAATTTGGGTAACCCCGCCTTACAAAATCTTACATTTCGTTTTTCAGAAATGTTTAGATTTTGTTAGGCGATTTGTCATTACTTTCTTCCTCAATGACAAATTTGGGTTTAACGGAAAATCTATTAAAAGGTATCCCGATTTCCCTTAGAGAGTTAAAAAAAATTAACTAAATTTGCCTTGTATTTTAATAAACAATAGGTAGAGAATGCGCTATTTTATCTTAGTACTTTGCTTTTTTAATTTATTATCTGCTCAGACAGACTCAGAGATTCAACTTGCAAAAGTAGGAGATAAGATTATCTCGGCTGCGGAATTTAAATTAAGATCTGAATTGATTCCTTCTGCCGGAAATCTGTTTCGCGGCGGTTTTGAATACGACTTATTTTATACAATGATTGCAGAGAAAATTTTTGCGAATGAAGCCCGTAAAGCCGGATTCGATGACAATGATTTAATCCGAACAAATTATGAGTCGCTCCGCAAGTTGTATCTTCGTGATGCTCTCTACAGAACAGAAATTAAGGATAGTCTTTTCGTTTCTTCTGAGGAGTATCAAAAGGGCTTCGAAAGAAGTAAGCTCTCTATAAAGACAAATTATATATATTCTGAAAATAAAGCAGAGATTGATTCTATTCACGGAAAAATTCTTGAAGGCGACTCATTTGAGAGTATTCTTCTCAGACGTGAGGAATTTGCTTTACAGGGAATTCCGTTTGAGATTGTTTACGGAAAACTGGAAGAAACTGCTGAAGATACGGTTTTTTCAAAAAAACCAAACGAAGTAACATACCCGCTGGCTGCTCCAAAAGGATTTTACATTTTCAAAATCGTTAGCATAGATCAAAAGAAAATTCAAACACACCAGCAAGCAGATGCTGAGGTTATAAATATTAAAAAAATAATTGAAGCTCGTAAAGCCAATAAACTGGCATCTGCATTCATCAAAAAGAATATTGGTAATACTGTGGTAGATCTTAATAAAGACTTATTCTACCAATTTGTATATACGATTATAGAAAACATTAAAAGAAAGAACATTGAGTATAAGCTTGAGTTAAACGGAAAAATTCATCTCGGATTAGAGGATTATACCGAAATTGAAAAACTTATAGGCCGGGAAAAACTTGAAGAAAAACTAATTACCATGCCTGAGAAAAGTTTAACCTTAAAAGAGTTTATCAGTGATTTTAAACTTGAACCATTCTGGCTAGAATCTCTTGATACTTCGTTTGTAACAGGCAAAGTATTTTTAAGAACTCAAAGATTGGTTCAGAACGAAAAATTATTTGTTCTGGCTGATTCAAGGAATATGGAATATCATAAAGATGTTGCTTTGGATTTATCTATGTGGAAAGATTATTATTTGTCTGAAGCTTATAAGAGAAAGTTTATTGAAGGTATTGAAGTAACAGATGAAGAAATACAAAAGTTTTTCGAAGAACATAAGCAATTTGCTCCTGTGGAATCAAAACTTAAGATTAGAGAAATAGTATTGGACAGCCTTGAAAATGTTCAGAAGGTTATATCAGAACTTCAGAATAATGCAATGTTTGAATCAGTAGCTGTTAAATACAATATAAACCCCGCCACAAAAGAAACAGGCGGTGAAACTCCGTATTTTAGACCCGGTGAATACGGCGAAATCGGGATGATTGCAAATGAGCTGGAAATCGGGCAGGTGTTCGGACCCAAACAGATTGATCAGGGTTATATTATTTTTCAACTTTTGGAAAGAGTTCCTGACAGTGTAAAGGTTCTGG
>CAZOZP010000039.1:0-33045 GCA_964584325.1 uncultured Melioribacteraceae bacterium | reverse complement strand
ATTTGATGATTATAACACACAAAATAAAGCGAGACCTTTCTTAATTTACCGACAGAGTAACAGTTGACAGAGAGATAAAGTTGGGGCAGACATTTGTGTCTGCCCTTTTTATTCGGATAACTTATAAATAACAATCAAAACCGGGCTTAGGTTGTTCAAATCTCAGGAAACTTTTACTACGAGAAGGGTTAAATCGTCAGATTGCTCAAAACCGTTAGTGAAACTGAGAACATCTTTCAGAATATTATCTTTTACTTCTTCTGCCGAAATGCCACTGAAGCCTGAGCAAAGATTTTCGAATCTTTCATCAGAATATTCTTCTTCATCCGAATTCATTGCTTCTGTAATTCCGTCTGTGAACGCAATTATATAATCTCCCGGTTCCAACTGAATTGTCTCTGCTTCGTATGGGAACATGGTTTTCATCATTCCGAGTACCAATCCGCCTTTATCCAATTTTTGAATATTTCCGTTTCTAATCAGAAGCGGGGGATTATGCCCGGCATTTACATAAGTGAGTTTCTTGTCCGAATCGAGAATTCCCCAGAAAAAAGTGATATATGTACCTGAAACAGTACTTTCTTTAACCAGATCATTTAGTAATCCCGTAGCTTCCCGGATAGGGAGGTTCATCTTATTAATAGATTTCAGATATGCCTGAGAATTTGCAACAAGCAAAGATGCAGTTATTCCTTTGCCGCTCACATCTCCAACCGCAAAAACTATGTTTCCGGCTGAATTGGTAAAAAGATCGTAATAATCTCCGCCAACTTGCCTTGCGGATTCACTAAGAGCAGCAATTTCATAATTTTCATTCACGGGCAGATTATGAGGAAGTAAATTTTTCTGAATTATTCTTGCTGTTTCAAGATCCCTTTCAATTTTTTGCTTTTCCAGAGCTTCCTTGAACAGTCTTGAGTTTTCAATCGAAATAATTGCAAGACTCCCTACAGATGAAATAAACTCTATATCCTGACGTGAATAAGCTTCTTTACTTTTTTTCCCGCCAAGTAAAATCATACCCTTTGTTTCATCTTTTATGACCATAGGAATCATAAGTTCAAATCCGGCTGAATGGAGATCCTTGAAAGTTGCGGCTGTATATTCGGCTTTTGTTATTGAAGCATAATCCAAAGAATTTACAAGGTCTAATAGTTTTGCGTTGTCAATTCGTGATTCAAGAATAGTGATTCCGTCGTTGAAATATATAACGGCAAAATTTGAAGCAAGAAACTGACCTACTATTGAGTAAACAAGAAGTTTTCCAACATAATCTAATTCAAGTATCCCGCTGAATTCCTTGCTTAGTTCGTAAAGCTGATTCAACTGCTCGACTTTGGCATCAAGCAAGGCTAGGGCATCTTCATGTCCGGGCATATTGGCAGTTGCATCATTCATAAGGATTGGCCTGAACTATATTGAATAGCGATGTGAATCCCGAAATGTCGAAAACTTCTTTTATATGTTCCTGCATTCCGAAAATTGTAAGATTTCTCTTGCTTGCGCTTAATTTCTTAGCCGCCATTAGAAGTACTCTGAGACCGGAACTGCTTACATATTTTAATTCAGTAAAGTCAACAAGTATTTCTTTCCCTTCTTCAATTATTCCCATAAGCTTTTCTTCAAAAACACCCGAAGTACCTGCATCAAGTCTGCCTGAAGCTTTGAGTATGTTTCGGGTGTCGGATTTGTTTTCAAAAATATCCATTTAGTTTTCTCCGTTTATTTTTTTCAATAAAGTAATAATATTTTCATCATTTATTCTTTCATATTTCACTGAATCCATTTTTGTTTTTACAAAATAAATTCCGAGTCCTCCTATCTTCCGTTCTTCAACCCCTAATGAAATGTCAGGATTTTCCATTTCAAAAGGATTAAATTCTTTTCCTTTATCCCTTATTACAACGGTAACATGATTTTCATCTTTTTTTACATTAACTATGATATTTCCTTTTTTCTCGGTAGCGTATCCGTAATTTATTATATTTGTAATAAGTTCATCTAATGCAAGATTTATGTCAAATACTGCTTTGAAAGAAAGTTCGAGTTTATCACCGGTCTGTTCAATAAACTCGGCAATGGTTGAAAGTTCTGAAATCTCGCTGGGTATTTCTATAGTAAATTCCATTCATTTCCTTGGGGAAGTTGGCCAAAAAATAAGAAAAAAAATTATAAAGTGCATTAACCTTTTCAGTTAATTAGAAAAAGTGAAACTCCCTTATTGATATTCGAATTGCTAAGTTCGCCTGAAAAATTTTCATTCATAACGGTTTCAAAATCATCAGGTGTAAAATACCTTGCATTAATTTCAACTGTATTGTTTTCAAAAACTTTTACTTTAACGTAATTAATTACTGCTCCGCGTGAATAATGATGAATCAAAATACTTTCAGAAAAAACTATGCAGGCTTTTTCGTTGCGTATAGAACCGGCAGGGAAATACTCCCAGGCTGAAATATCCATTCCGCCTGTAATATCAGGAAAGCTTTCGGTGGTTTCGGCTTCTTGCAAAATACATTTGCCGTAAGATATAACACATTTTATATTTTTTCCGTTTTTTAGAAATGAAAGAAGAGAATAAAAATCTTCCACCGGTTCATTGCAGAATGAATTTTGACTGCTTAAAAAAAAGATTATTATAAATAACAATGATTTTATCATTAAAGGTGCTTCTTGTTTTTGTGTAATGTGAAAAAAAATGTAGTTCCCTTTCCGGGCAAGCTTTCCAGCCAAATCTTTCCGCCGTGAGCTTCAACAATACGTTTTACGATAAATAAACCTAGTCCGGTACTTGGTTCACCTTCGGTACCTTTTGTACTGGTTCTTGTGAAGGGTTTAAACAGATTTGCCAGCTCGCTTTCTTTAATTCCGAGTCCCTTATCTGCAACTTTAATTAGAATATTGTCTTCATCAAGATCAGCCATTTTAACATCTACTAAAGTGTTCTGTATCGAAAACTTAATTGCATTGCTTAGGAGGTTATTTATAACCTGAGTGATTTTCCCTTTATCAATAACAATTGTTTTTGATTTAAGAGATGAGAAAAAATTTATGTGAATTTTTTTCTTTTCTGCCATCAGATTATTAAGGCTGATACTGCTTTTAATAGTGTCTTCAATATCAGCTATTTCCGGTTTTAGAGAAATAGTACCCGATTCTATAGCAGAAATATCTAAAAGATCTGTAACTAATTTAAGCATAAATGAGCTTAGATCTTTTATAACATTAACAAACTCCTTCTGCTCAGAATTAAATCCGCCGGAGTCTTCTCCCAGCATCGTACTCAGAGCATAGATCGATCCGAGAGGATTTCGCAAATCGTGTGCGGCCATACCTACGAACTGGTTTTTCAATTTATTGAGTTCAATAAGTTCTGCATTCTTTTTTGTGAGTTCTCTCTGTGTGTCAACAAGTTCGTTGTTTATACTGCTTATGGAATTAAAGAATTCAGTATTTCTTCTCTCCTTGTTGAAATCATTAAGACTTTTTTCTTTTTCAAGGTTTCGGATTGTGTTAACCTGCTCATTATTAAGCCTGAGTATTCCGTCAAAAAATTTATTGAAATCCATAATGGAATATGAGCCGAAAATGGAGATGCTGTTATTAATAGCCGCTCCACCGAAAGACATAGGGGAGTCTGCCAATTCCGGCTTAAGCATCAATTCCCAGCCAAAACTGGCCGAGTATTTCTTGATTCCGGTAAAAAAATCCAGAGATTTGTTAAACGAATCACCGGAAAACATTTCGGAAAAAAGCCGGCCTTTAAACTTTTTAAGTTCAGGATTTATATGATTAAAATTTATATCAATTATCTTTCCTTCAGTATCACAGGTAAGATATATTCCTTCATTCTTTCGCATCAGTTTACCGCTCCGGATGTGAGATTTTCGGCAAGTTCAACCGCTGAAACAGCATCAACAGCGCTGCCGTCTGCATCAACTTTTTGCCAGAGGTTTTCAACAAGCAGGAAAGGGTAGCCGCCGGCAATAATTTTTATGTCTTCAGTAAGAGGATCCTTCTTTAGAATGTCTATCACCTCCGTCATTTCGGATATATGATAAACCATTGTTACAGATAAGGCTATTATGTCAGGTCGGTGCATTTTTATAGAATCAATAAGGCTATGTTTTGGAGTATTACTGCCGAAATAAAAAGAATTCCATCCGTTAAGTTCAAATATGTCTGCTACCATTCTGGCGCCCATTTCGTGCATCTCGCCGGCAGTGCAGGCTACAATTATCTTCTTTCCTTTTTTTGAGCCGGAGAAAAGGTATGGGTATAATCGCGACATAATTGTTTGTGTTGCGGCAGTTATAAAATGCTCGTGTGCTACAGTTATTTCTCCGGTTTGCCATAGTCTGCCGGTTTCTCTTTGAGTTATCTGAAATACATGCAGGTAAATCTCTTTAATGGTTGTTCCATTTTCCATAGCTTTCAATATGATTTCCTGCGCACTGTCTTTATCGCCCTTAATCAAATAACCTAAAAATGCGGAAGCCAGGTAAGCAAGCGGATTATCCTCGGAAATGTAGGAAGGAATTCCGGGTGTTTCTGTTTTGTATCGTTGAATTCCATCGTTCATAAATTCTGTTACCAGTTCAGCAGTTTCCTTGTCAAGATTTCCGATTAATGCTTCTCTTAACAACTCGAGATTCAGAATTATATCACTTTCATTAATAGGCAGTCTGGAGTAAAATGTTTTTGCCCACCCCATATATTCAGTGAAGAGCCTTTTTTCTCTAGAGGCAATTGCTTCGCTGAGATAATTTATGTGAAATCTGGTATCTTCTATGTAATGAGATTTTTCGTAAGGACCGTATTTACTCTTTAATGCCGGAATTACTTCGAGATGTTTTTCCATTACAATTTGGGGGATAGTATCTTTAAGGTCATTAATTCTTAAACCTGCCGACCTGTGAAAATCTGTCATAGTTTATCCGCAAAAATTGTAAAAGTAACAATTGTTATTTATGGCGTATCTTCGAAAAAATATTTAATATCTTAAACCCTAAAACTGCCACTGAGAATCAGGTGATTCAGAACACAATGATTATCTTTCTCTGTAAAGTTTTGTACCGTAGAGTCTTTGGTTGCCGATCTGATTTACAATATAATGTTTTTCCGGTTTGCCGTTTACTTCTCTGATTTCATAGCCGATTATTCCTTTCTGAATCAGCGTTGCAATCATCTTTACGTATTCTTCTTTTTCTTCCGGAGTCAGATCATCTGTGTTTAATCTGTCGGGCTTCCCAAGATTAAGAAAATTGTTTACTTTATCGAAAACTTTTGAAGTATTGGATATTTCAATCCGGTCTTTCTTTTCGTTCTTAATTTCCTTAGACTTAATGTCATCATTTAATTTATTTAGATATAAGAAAGGCTTCATATTTTCATTGATTTTCATTTCAAATCCTAAAAGTTTTATTATATAATCGAGAAAATCCGGCTTTAATTGAGTTACAGCATGGTAAATAATCCGATAAATCTGTATGTTAATAAACATAAATAAAGCAAAATATCAAGTAAATCATGAAAGAAGAACAGAAAAGCAGAACTTCTGATGAAGACGTAGCTATTTTAAGAAAAAAACTGGAAATTCTGGAAGAAGAGAACCGGTTCTTAAAGGAGAGAAGTTTTTTACTGAATGTACTGATGGATAACATTCCTGATTCCATTTACTTTAAGGACGATGATTCAAGATTCATCACAATCAATAAAAAACAGGCTGATATTCTTGGAGTAAGCAATGCTCTTGACGCAAAAGGGAAAACTGACTTTGACTATTTCGAAACCGGACATGCTCAAAGTGCATTTGAAGATGAGCAGAAAATTATTAAAGACGGGTTACCATTAGTATGCAAACTGGAAAAAATAAAACATTCCAATGGGGAATACAGATACGTTACTGCCACTAAAGTTCCTTTTAAAAATGAAAAAGGTGAAATAACCGGTATTGCCGGAATTTCCAGGGATGTAACCGAAATGTATCTTGCCGAAGAAAAAGTAAAACGCTATGCCGACGAGCTTGATCTTCTTAACAAAACAAAGGACAAGTTTTTCTCTATAATTGCACATGATTTAAAAAATCCGTTTAATGCAATAACCGGATTTTCGAATTATCTTTTAACTGATTTTCAGGAAATTGAAGAAAGTGAAAAGCTGGAAATTATTGAAAGAATACACAAAGTATCTCAGTTTGCTTATAATCTTCTTGAAAATCTGCTGATTTGGTCTAAGTCACAAACAGGACGAATTGACTTTCGGCCGCAAAAGGCCGATTTAAGTGAAATAATCAATAAGAATGTTTCAGAACTTCAGCTTCTTGCCGATAAAAAGTCCATAACGCTTAAAGCTGAAGCAGCGGAAGGAATATTTGCCGTAATTGATAAGAATATGATAGACACGGTAATTCGGAACTTGATAATGAATGCCATAAAATTCACTTATCACCGGGGAGAAGTATTCATCGGACTAAAAGGGTATGGGAACTCAACCGTAATAAACATAAAGGATAACGGAATGGGCATTCCGCAAAAAACTCTTAATAAATTATTCAAACTCGATGAGCACATTACAACAGTGGGTTCTGACCGCGAGAAGGGGTCGGGTTTAGGATTGATACTTTGTAAGGAATTTATCGATTATCATAAAGGCAGTATATCTGTAGAAAGCACTCCCGGAAAGGGTACTAATGTAATAATCAGACTATAAGGAATATGATTTTATTGAGTATTTCCTGAAGCAGTAAAAAGCTGCAGATTTTTATTGTTTATTGCTTAAAATAACCCAGGAAAGTATCATGAAATTTATCTGTTACAATTAGAAAAGTGTTCTCAGATAATAATTCAATTCCTTCCCAATTTCTGCTAAGATTATCATTTCTTAACTCTAAATAAACAGGCGGAACATTCACGAACTCAATTCTGTTGTTGTAATAACGCAGCTTTATTATTCTTTCTGTTCTCTTTTCCTCTTTATGAGAGCCCGGGCGGTCGAAAATACAGGAAAATTCATCGTATGACGGAAGATATACACTTGAATCGCCGGGGTAATAATAATTGATTACATAAAAACTTTTATCGGCAGTTATTGCAGTGGCATCAGTAATTCTGTATTCAACTGAGGGGAAAACAATTTCAGGTTGTTCGATCAATTCATAATTAAATACTTTTGCAACTGGATTAGTATTAATATTTTTTCCGTTACCTTCAAAAATGCAAAGAATGTAATTATCTGTCAAAACAATAGATTCAAAAGAAGCATTTCCAACATCAGCAGGAGTGTCTATTTTAATTAGTGAAGTTGTATCCAGAGTTATTTCTGAAGCATTGCTATTAATAATTCCTGAAATTATGTATCCGCAGGCAACCGAATTTTGTTTTGCCTCAAGAAGTAAATAAACATTATTTTCTTTAAAAGCTATTGCTTCAAATCCTTCAAAGCCATCAATATTTTGAGGAATGTTGGTAACTAAAACTGAAACAGGCTCCAAAGATGTAAAATAGCCGTTTATATAATCGTTTATATATGCCTTTGAAAGTTTGAAGAATTTCCCGGTTCCGGATATATCAGTAAATCTGTGCGGATACTGCAGCAATAAAAACAAATTATCTTGATACCAGGTTAACCCTGACATTTCTGCATCACTCGTACCTGCTTCTCCGGTTAATATTATTTGATTTACACTGACTTCTTTAGCAGTATTTTCTTCGATCAGCTTAGTGTAAGTAACAAAATCTTTGCTGCAGCCTGAGATAAAAATTGAAACCTGGAGCAATAACGGGATTGTGAGAAAAAACATTTTAAATCTTGAATTCATATTCTTCAAAAGCTATAAATAACAGAATCAATTTAATTGTATAAATAATCGTATTTATAAAACAAAACTTAATCAGTAGTATTAATTTTTTATTAATCTCCGTTATAATTCTTCTTACTGTCTTTAATAAATAAATCTGCCTTATATCCCATAACATTTAAATATGAGAAAGATGTCATAATTTATTCATGAAAACGGCTAAATAATTTCTTATTGAATCTATTTTTCTTAAATTTGAAATATTGAAATTAAAATAAAACCTTATGTCTTTATTTATAAAGTTTAATTAAAACAGGAATTCTTATGAATGACTCAAAGAACATAATTAACCCCGATCCAATTGAAGCTGAAACCAGAGAATGGATTGAATCTTTGGAGTATGTATTACAGACAGGCGGCCCCGAGAGAGTTAAAGAATTGCTTCACGATCTGGATATGTATGCTTATGAATCCGGTGTTGAACTTCCTTTTACCGCAAATACTCCATACATAAATACAATCCCGGTTGAAAATGAACCTGCTTTCCCGGGCGGAAGGGAAATAGAAAGAAGAATAAAAAGCCTGATACGCTGGAATGCAATGGCAATGGTTGTAAGGGCAAACAGGGAATCGCCCGGTATAGGCGGACATATATCCACTTACGCTTCGGCAGCTACTTTATATGAAATCGGTTTTAATCATTTCTTTAAAGGAAAAGACAAAAACGGTGAAGGCGATCAGATTTACTTTCAGGGACATGCGGCCCCGGGAATTTACGCCCGCGCATTTCTTGAAGGAAGATTAACTAAAGAACAACTTTCTAATTTCAGAAGGGAGTTGAAACCCGATGGCGGACTTTCATCATATCCTCATCCCTGGCTGATGCCTGATTTTTGGGAATTCCCGACTGTTTCTATGGGATTAGGCCCTATAATGTCTATTTACCAGGCAAGATTCAACCGATATCTTGAAGACAGAGGTCTGAAACGCCGCACTGACACTAAAGTATGGGCATTTCTGGGTGACGGTGAAACAGATGAACCTGAAGCACTCGGAGCTATCGGACTTGCAGCACGCGAAAAACTTGATAATCTTATTTTCGTTATTAATTGCAATCTTCAACGACTTGACGGTCCGGTTCGCGGTAACGGAAACATTATGCAGGAACTGGAAGCTCAGTTTAGAGGTGCGGGCTGGAATGTTATTAAAGTAATCTGGGGAGGGGAATGGGATTATCTTATAGAAAAAGATAAAACAGGGCAACTTCTAAAGAGGATGAACGAATCTATAGATGGCGAATCGCAGAAATATATTGTTGAAAGCGGTGCTTATATCCGAAAGCATTTCTTTGGGAAATACCCTGAAGTTGCAAAGATGGTTGAGCATTATACTGATGAACAGCTTGAAAAAATGAAAAGAGGCGGGCACGATCCGAAAAAAGTTTTTGCGGCATTTAAAGCGGCAGTTGAACACAAAGGTGCTCCAACTGTAATTCTTGCCCGCACTATTAAAGGGTACGGATTAGGAGAAGCCGGCGAAGGAAAGAATATAACTCACTCTCAGAAAAAACTTAACGAAGATGAATTAAGAGAATTCAGAACCAGATTCGGAATTCCTATTTCTGATGATGAAGTAGCCAATGCTCCGTTCTACAGACCTGCCGAAGACAGTCCGGAAATAATCTATCTTAAGGAAAGAAGAAAAGCCTTAGGAGGATATGTTCCAAAGAGGGTTGTCCAAAACCAGAAACTGCAAACCCCGAGCGAGGAACTCTTTCAGGAATTCTATACGGGAACTGAAGGACGTGAAGTATCCACAACAATGGTTGCGGTCAGGATTCTCACAAAGCTGCTTAAAGACAGAGAAGTTGGTAAACTCATAGTTCCCATTGTACCGGATGAGGCTAGAACATTCGGTATGGAATCCCTTTTCAGACAAGTGGGGATATATTCGCACGTTGGTCAGTTATATGAGCCGGTTGACAGAGATAGTCTTCTTTATTATAAAGAAGCTAAAGACGGACAAATTCTTGAAGAGGGTATTACCGAAGCCGGGTCAATGTCATCTTTCATTGCCGCCGGAACAGCCTACGCCACACACGCGGTTAATACTATTCCGTTCTTCATATATTATTCTATGTTCGGATTTCAGAGAATCGGCGACCTTGCCTGGGCTGCTGCGGATATGAGAGTGAAAGGATTTATGCTTGGCGGAACTGCCGGCAGAACAACTCTTGCAGGTGAAGGACTCCAGCATCAGGACGGACAGAGTCCGCTTCTTGCATATCCAATCCCTACTCTTAAGGTTTACGATCCTGCTTATGCTTATGAACTGGCAGTGATTATCAGAGACGGTATTCACAGGATGTATGAAAAACAGGAAAATCTTTTCTACTATATTACTGTAATGAATGAAAATTATCCGATGCCCCAAATACCTGAAAATGCTAAGGAAGGTATCCTCAAGGGTATGTACAAGCTCATTACAGGAAATATCAAAGATTCTGATAAGAAGGTCCAGCTGCTCGGAAGCGGAGCTATTTTGAATGAAGTAATTAAAGCTCAGAAAATACTTGAAGAAGAATATAATGTATCTGCCGATGTTTGGAGTGTTACCAGCTATAAAGAATTAAGACTTGATGCTATGGAAACAGAAAGATGGAATATGCTGCATCCTGATAAAGAACAACGCCTGCCGTATGTTAAGGAGATAACAAAGAATGAAGAGGGTGTATTCATTGCAGCATCAGATTATATTCAGATACTTGCGGATTCCATTTCAAAGTATCTGCCTGCCCCGCTTCGTACGTTAGGCACATACGGATTCGGCAGAAGCGATTCTCGCGATTCCCTTAGAGACCACTTTGAAGTGGATGCAAAACATATAGTTTATGCTTCCCTTTATTCCTTGTTTACTGAAGGGAAACTGAAAGCAGAAGAACTAAAGAAAGCAATGAAAAAACTGGGAATAAATCCGGATAAAAAGAATCCGCAAAAGAGTTAATCTATAATTTAATTTTGAGCTTGATATGACTAAAGAAATAAAACTACCGGAATTAGGCGAAAATATATCAGGGGCAGATGTTATAAATGTGCTTGTTTCTGTCGGGGATAAAATATCAAAAGGACAGGGACTTCTGGAAATAGAAACTGACAAGGCAACTGTTGAGGTGCCGTCTGAAGAAGAAGGTGTTGTTGCAGAAATAAGAGCATCAGCCGGAAAAAAAATAAATGTGGGTGATGTAATACTTATTCTTAGTTCATCAGTAGCTGCAGTTGAAGAAATTCCTCCTGCCGGGAAAAAAGAAGAACCTGCCTTAGTTCAGGCTGTTAAACCTGCGGATGTGCCTCAAAAGCAGGGAGCTAAAGTGCCGGCAAAAAGTGCTGCCGAGTTTAAGTTACCTGAACTGGGAGAGAATATAACGCAGGCTGTAATTACAAATGTTCTTGTAAACCCGGGTTCAAAAATTGAAGAAGGAACCGGTGTGCTTGAAATCGAAACCGATAAAGCTACTGTTGAAGTCCCTTCAGATATATCCGGAATTGTTAAAGATGTATTTGTTAAAGCAGGAGATACCGTTCAGATAGGGCAACCGTTATTCACTATAGACCCGGCCGGTGCCGCAGAGGTATCTGAATCTGCTTCAGTAAATACTGATACACCGGTAGTACAGGCAAAGGAAACTTTACCACAACAGTTTAAAGAAGAACCGGTTACAAGAAAAGAAGCAAGGAATACATTACGCAGATCAGAGATAAATGTAAAAGCAGTTCCGGCCTCACCTTCCGTAAGAAGATTTGCAAGAGAAATTGGAATTGACATAGTACAGGTAAGAGGAACCGGTCCGGGCGGAAGGATTTCTGAAACAGATGTTAAGTTATATGCAAAGAATATAAACGAGCAGCTTTCAAAATCTCAGTCAGTTTCCGGTATTCCGGTAATATCCGGAATTCAGCTTCCCGATTTTTCAAAATGGGGTGAAGTTGAAAAAATACCGATGAATAACATAAGAAAGAAAACAGCGGAACATCTGTCTGCTGCCTGGAATAGTGTACCTCATGTAACTCAGTTCGATAAAGCTGATATAACCGATCTTGAAAACTTCCGCAAACAGTATTCTAAACTTGCCGAGAAATCCGGTGCTAAACTGACTGTTACTGCCATGCTTATAAAAGTTGCCTCAGCGGCTCTTAAGAAATTCCCGCAGTTTAATTCGAGCGTGGATATGGAGAGAAGCGAGATAATTACAAAGAAGTATTATAACATTGGTATTGCGGTTGATACAGACCGAGGTTTGATTGTTCCTGTGTTGAAAGATGCCGACAAAAAAAGTATTATAGATATAGCTGTTGAACTTCAGCAGATATCTGAAAGAGCAAGAACAAGAAAGACTTCCATTGAAGAAATGCAGGGAGGGAATTTCACCATCAGCAATCTCGGCGGAATCGGAGGCACGGCATTTACACCAATTGTAAATTCACCTGAAGTTGCAATTTTAGGAGTTTCAAGAAGTGCATACGAACCGGTTTATATAGACGGAGAGTTTGTGCCCAGACTTATGCTTCCTCTTTCACTTTCTTACGATCACAGAATAATTGACGGTGCAGACGGTGCCAGATTCTTAAGGTGGATTATTTCCGCGCTTGAACAACCTATGCTTCTTGCGCTTTAATGAACAAAAGATAAGGAATTAAAATGAGCAGTAATATAAAATTAGCAGTAATCGGTGCAGGTCCCGGAGGTTATACAGCAGCCTTCCTTGCCGCAGATTTAGGAATGGATGTTACACTTATAGATTTGGAGAAAAATCCCGGGGGAGTATGTCTTTATAGAGGATGCATTCCTTCAAAAGCACTTCTTCACGTGGCAAAGTTAATTGAGGAAACAAAGCATTCGAAAGCCTGGGGTGTTGAATTCGGTGAAGCTAAAATCGATATTGAACAAATGAGGCGTTACAAAAATAAAGTAGTTGCCAAACTTACAGGCGGAACGGGAATGCTTGTAAAACAGAGAAAAATAAATTATATACAGGGAAGAGCAAGATTTACAGGTTCAAATTCTCTTTTTGTAGAAAAAACTGACGGAACTTCCGGGGAAGTTCTTTTTGATAAAGCAGTGCTTGCAACCGGATCTGAACCAGTACGCGTGCTAGGCTTGTGGATTGATTCCCCACGGATGATTGACTCTACCGGAGCTCTGGAACTAAACGAAATTCCTTCAACTATGCTCGTACTTGGCGGAGGAATTATCGGATTGGAAATGGCAAGCGTCTATTCTTCTCTGGGTACAAAAGTAAGTGTTGTGGAAATGATGTCTCAGCTTGTTCCCGGTGCAGATAAAGATTTGATAGATATTCTTTCGAAAAGCTTAAAAAGCAGACTTAGTGAAGTTATGCTTAATACAAAAGTAGTAAGTATAGAAGAAACACCGGAAGGACTGAAGGTTAAATTCAGCGCTGAAGGCGGAGCTGAAAGTGAAAAGATTTATGACAAAATACTTATGTCAGTAGGCCGCAGACCGGTTTCAAAGGGTTTGGGACTCGAAAGTACAAAGGTGAGTACAGACGAAAGAGGATTCGTAACAGTAAACGATATGATGCAGACAACAGATCCGAATATTTATGCAATTGGTGATATTGTTGGCAATCCGATGCTTGCACATAAGGCCTCGGCCGAAGGAAAAGTTGCGGTTGAAGTAATTGCAGGACATAAGTCCGCCTTCGAACACAAAGTAATACCCTCTGTAGTTTATACTGATCCGGAAGTTGCCTGGGCGGGATTAACAGAAACAGAAGCCTTAAAAAAAGGCATAAGTATAGAAGTGCAAAAATTCCCCTGGGGTGCCAGCGGAAGAGCAGTAACCATGGACAGAATAGACGGAATGACTAAGCTTATCTGCGATCCTGAAAGCAAGAGAATACTAGGGATGGGACTGGCCGGTCCGGGTGCCGGTGAGATGATATCCGAAGGAGCTTTGGCAATCGAAATGGCTGCAGTGGCAAAAGATCTCGCATTAACAATTCATCCTCATCCTACTCTTTCAGAAACAGTAATGGAAACAGCAGAAATGTTTTTCGGTCAGAGTACTCACATCTATAAAAAGAAGTAATAACCTTCATACAAATTTGTCAGGCTGTCACAAAAAGTATTAAACGGTTAATTGTGAAGAGCTGGCAACGAAGAATCTCATCTCAGATAAATGTGATGAGATTCTTCAACTGCAAATACCCTCTCGGAATTTAATGACAAACTGGTTTATTCTGCCAATAAATATCACCAAAAAATATCTGTACTTTTATTGAAAAATATATTATTATACGAATAAATTATTATAGAAATATATTCTATAACAATATTTAGTTGTTTTATCAAAATATAAACAATACTATAATTGGGGTTAAAATGAAACTGAAAATCTGCTTTGTGGCCGTTATGATTTTTGCTGCTGCCGTGCTTGCGCAAAAATCAAATCCGATTCTGTTAAAGGTTGCGTATATGGAAAGTAATGATATTAGCGCACAGATTTACAATGACGGATTGATTAATGGCCCGTTTTATGGCGGACCCAGTATTGAAATGCAGAGTAATGAGCTGGTACCGGTAGTTGGCGTTCAGGTACCGATTGCTGATTACGATGGGAACGGAATACCAGATACTATTTACAGCAGTATAATCTCACGAGGTATCAGACAAGGTCAGTTTGAAGAGAGAAATCAGATTACCAACAGATTCTGGGGATTTAATCCGGTACCGGGTTATCTTGTTCCTGAATCTGTACAGTTTGCTGTGAGTGATGATTATAATTCATGGCCGAATTTGTGGCCTGATCATCCCGAATACGGATCGAATGTTTGGAATAGCTTTTTGGGAGCCGGCTTGTTTTTTTCTAAAGAAAGTTTTTTTGTAATGAACGATTCCGAAGATGAAGAATTTTATATAAATCATGGATTCCTGCCAAATCCCGCTGATACAAATATCAAAGGAGTAGGAATTACAGTAAAAGTACGATATATACAGCAAAATAATCCTTATTATAAAAACATACTGTTCAGAGTTTATGAAATTACAAATAACAGTATATACAATTATGAAAATGTATTTCTGGGGTTTATCCAGGGCGGAGTTGCCGGAGGCGGACCATCCACAACTCAGGAAATTGTAAATTTTGACGGTGGAACCAATTGTGTATATGTAAAAGATATAGATAACTTGGGAGAAATATGGAACAAAGTAGGTATTATGGGAGATGCTTTGCTTGAATCTCCTGGAATAACAGGTTTTAATACTATTGAAAGTTTTGATTTAAGTAATGATATTGCTTTAAATAATGATAAAGAAGTATGGCAGAGATTTACGAGCGGTTCAGTTACTTTGTTGCCCTTCCCTGGGAATCCTGATTATTTGTATTCCTCAAATTTGTTTTCGTTAAATTCCGGAGAGACAAAGCGAATAGCAATGGCAGCAGTATATGGAGATACCGAAAACGAATTAATGATAAATACTTTGTATGCAAATGCCTGCTGGAACAGATCATTTGATTTTCGCGATGTAGATAAATCAATCGTTATCCAAAACCTCAGTAAGTGGCAAGCAGTGAAGAACGGTTCTGCAATTACCTGGACTACATCTGAACCGGGCGGCAGTATAAGCATTTATATGAATAATATTCAGGATAACATCCTGGTTGAAGTAGAATCGAATCTGGAAAATGACGGATCATACACTATATCAGATTTTATTCAACAAGATGTACCGGGAAATATCTTAATAGTACACAAAAATTCAGAAGGAAAAATAATCGGTTGCAAATTATCAGCTCCTGTTTTATTTGATTCGGATAATAATTCCGAAAAACCATTCTTGCTGACTGATGACAAGAATTTATTCTCAGGTCATCTTGAAATTACTGACAGCTATGAATTTGCTCTGAGAATGATTAGTATGGAAAAAAAACCGATGACACTGGAGTTCTATTATGATAACTATCTGTTTGCAAACTTTGCGGTAACATCTGATACCGCAATCAGAAAATACAATATTGATTTTTCAGCACTACCGAATAAAAATTATGCTGCAATAGAAATCAGACTATCAGACGAATATCATTCTGCTTCACTAAATCTGACTTGTTATAAATCTTCATTTAGGGAACAATTAAGCCAGGATTTGATTGAGTATAAATCATGGTATTCCGAAAATCCGGTCAATGTTAATCTTGTAAACCGTAATTCGGTTACCGGACATAAATATAGACTAACTTTTGATTATTCGGAGGCTGTTCTTAATCAGGGAAGAAAACTCATGCTGAATGTTGATGATATTCAAACAAGTTCACGGATAATGAGCAATGATACTCTTTCCGGAGATAGTGAAAGCAGAATTTTCGATGGGTTGGCTTTTAGCTGTCTGAATCCGGATACTGAATTGGATAATGCTTTATCGGGTTTTAATCCGGCCAAGGAGAATTATCAATATATTATCTCAAGATTCAATTATGCTAACAATCCTTCACAGGATGGAATTATTACTCCTTTTGACTACAGAATTGAATTCTTTAATGCAATTGCAGATACTTCTGTTGCTGATAGTTTAATAAGAAAAAAAGGAACTGAAATTGAGACTACTATAGTTCCCGAAATGCCGGTTAATTTTAAGGTTAAGAATATAACAACAGATAAATATATTGACTTTGTATGCAAGGAAATTATCAACGCAGGATCAAAGCAGCTGAATATATATTTCAAAGAAAAATTAAATAATAAGATTGAAAGAACCTGGCAAGCAGTTATTAATTTTCCGGATGCTGAAGCCGAACTGCTATCAGGCGACTACTTTTACATCGCTACCGATCCCGGCATAACAACATTAGATACATTAATTGTCGATACTCAAACTCTAAGTGCAGATGATTTTAATAGCAACTTTATTAAGGATTATTCACTCGAGCAGAATTACCCTAATCCTTTCAATCCTGAAACAACAATCAAATTCGCCATTCCTTCTGATGGACAAATTAAACTTTCAATTTATAATATTCTCGGTCAGGAGATAGCAACATTAGTAAATGATTTCCGTATAAAAGGTCAATATGAAGTTAGATTTAATGCGAGTTCTCTAGCCTCAGGAATGTACATTTATAAAATAAACCATGGCGGATTCACTCAGTCAAAGAGAATGTTATTAGTGAAATAAAATTGCATAGTGAAGGTGCTTGTGATTAGGCATAAGTCCCGACAATGCTGAAACTTATTATACCTGCCAATTATCCTGTCAGGAGGAAACTCCTGACAGGATGAAAATCTATCAGGTTGTTAAAAGAAATTCTTCGTAATTATCAGGGGTTATAATTTTTTTACTTAATGTTTTATAATTATCCGTAAATGTCTTCGGGAATAATGACTTTTTATGCGGATTCCATTTGAACTCAAAGATATTAAACTCATTATTATATTCTTCTATGTAATCAATTTCCTGCTGCTGAGTTGTGCGCCAGAAGTATGAAGTTTTATCACTTTTAGAATATGCTAAAGCCTTAATTCTCTCACTAACTAAATAATTTTCCCATAAGCCTCCGGTGTCATTTCTTGCAGAAAGATTTGTGAAATTTCCAATTACTGCATTTCTTATTCCGTTATCATAAAAATATATTTTCTTTCCTTTTTTAATTTCACTTCTTGTATTTCCGCTGAATGCAGGCAGCTTAAAAATGATAAATGCTTTTTCCATTATATCGATATATTTATCTACAGTTTGGCTGTTAATCCCGGTTAACTGCGAAAGTTCAGTGTATTTAACTTCACTTCCCAATTGAAGTGCAATTGCTTTTAACAGTTTCTCAAAAATTGCCGGTTTTTGAATTCCCTCGAGCATCATTATATCTTTATATAAATAACTTCCGGCTAATAATTTAACAAGATCTTTTGCCTCAAATGGTTTTGATATTATTTCCGGGTAGCTCCCGAAAATAAGTCTTTGTTCAATTGATCTTTTTTCCAAAAGATAACCATGATGATTATACAATTCATTAAATGACAAAGGGAAAAGAAAGAATTCGTATTTCCTCCCTGTAAGAGCTTCATTAGTTTTGGAAGCAAGTTCAAATGATGATGACCCTGTTGCGATTACCTGAACATCGGAAATTCTATCGGTGCAGATTTTTATGGCTGTTCCTATATTATCTATCTTTTGTGCCTCATCAATAAACAGAATTTTATTCTGTCCGATTATGGTTCTCAATTTTACCGGTTCAGCAACACTGATAATATCTTTTATATCAGCGTCATCACCGTTCAGATAAGCTACTGGCATGCTGAGGCTTTTTAGGATTTCATTTATTAAAGTAGATTTTCCGGTTTGGCGGGGACCGTATAGAATAATCGCCTTACCTTTAAATAACTTGGATTTTATCTCTTCTTCCAAAACTCTTTTTATAAGCATGTATAACCCAATAATATATTATCTGTGAAAAAAATATAAGAAAATAAGAATGAAATCGCAAAAAAACATAAGATTATTACATTTTGATAAAATAAATATATATATATAGCAATTCAGCACACGCTTCGCAAAGAAATTTACTAATAAGCTAAAATAATTATTGTTTTAGATACAATAATATTTTAGGTTTATGATCAAATTTAAGCGCTTTGGGAAAACAATTAATTCCGGAACAAATACCAGACGAATATTAAGTTTCGTTTAATCGGAGGAGAATATGGATTTGAACAGAAAAATTGTAATGAAAGGGTTGGTTTCTGTTATTTTTTTACTGATTCTGTTTTACTCATCGGGATTAGGGCAAAGTAAAATCGCAGCAGTTGCCAATCCGGGTAAATCAGATAGAGTGTTTGAACTTGCTTCAAGCATAACACAATTCGGAGTTACATGGTACTTTGATAAAGACTATACCTGCGGAACATTTGCGAACGGTGATTACTGGGTGCTTGGACCTGTTACAATTACGTCAATTTCACCTTCATCAGTAATTGTATCAGGTTCAAGAGTAATAAATGGAAGTGTAATAAATCCGGAAACCGATTATTATCAGGGATTTGACACTTACCAGTTCGGAATGAACGAAATTAACAATTATGATGCCTCAAGAAATGCTGCAAGACCCGGTGGGGAAGTTATGTCGCCCGCAAATCCGCTTATAATCGATTATCCTGCAAGTCTGGTTTCAGGAATAAGCAAGGAAACAATTAGTGCCAACGAGCATAACAATGTTCATACAATGGCTGTTCTAACCATTTTAAACGAGATACCCGAAGAAGGAAGTTTTCGTCCCCAGTATATTGGATACGATAAGACCATTAAATATAATGAATTGATTCTTGATTACAATAAATTGGGTTCATTAGAACCTGTTGCCGAAACTCCGGCAATTTCGGAAGTACTGCCTAAAATGGAAAAGCTCTGGATAGATAATGTACCCAACTGGTCTAAGGAAATGTATATCCCAAAAAACAATCTGCCGAATTATGGAAGAGATATAGCAGGAATTGTTTGTGATGCGGCACTGCTTCTAAATCTGAATTTTTCAGAGCAGGAAAAGAGGGATCTTCTTATCAGGATGGTGCAAATAGGAATTGATTTCTATGGAACTGTAACATCAGAGCCGCACGGACGAATTTACCTGGAAGCAGACGGAGGTCATCACAGCGGCAGAATCTGGCCTATAATATTCGCAGGTTTTATGTTAGGGGATGAAGATATGATGACAATCGCTTCCAAAAGCGGAAGCTACGCTTATACAAACGGGTATTATGAAGGTAATCTTCCGCCCGATTATATTCATTTCGGAGAACTTGACCAGGCATTCTATGTAACACAAAGAGATGTTGACAGAACGCATTCTCCTCAATGGGCTCCTGATCCGCGTTCGGTTCCGATTCCCTATGAACAGGAAGATATCGGGATGCCGGAATGGGGAATTAATCATGCACCCTTCCCTTTCAGTGACAATGCAAATTTTCAGGCAATCTACCGAACAACGTGCGGAATTACCTGGGGCGGATTCACTCTCGCTTCACATATTCTTGGAATAACAAATCTTTTTAACAGCAGTGCTTTTGTTGATTATGTTGACAGATACATGGAACTTACTGAAAATCAGGACGGTGACCCTCCTGCATTTCATAGAAATATGTGGAACAGATACAGGAGAGATTACGGAAATCCCTGGTCTTCCACAGAAGATAATGAAAATAGACTCACGACTTTCAGGCTGGAACAAAATTATCCTAATCCCTTCAATCCCGGAACAATAATAAGTTACTCATTACCTTCTGCCGGTGAGATGTCACTGAAGATTTATAACAGCCTGGGGCAGGAAGTAAAAACTATTTATTCAGGCTTCCGAAATGCAGGCCATTATAAAGAGTCTTTCAGTGCCGAAGGATTAGCTTCAGGTGTTTATTATTACAGGCTCAATTGCGGAGGCCATACTGAATCAAAACGAATGATACTTGTTAAGTAAGAATCATTAAGCGTAACGCGTGACGAGTAACAAAGTTGGGGAAGGGATATAGGAACTTTCTCACGTAATACCGCCGGGGGACTTAAGGGTTCTATAAGTCAGCCCCGGAAATTTACCACAAAGAAGCGTTGTGTGCGATTTTACTGGTGATGTTCGCGACTTCTCAACAAAAATCCTCCTGCTTAAACCCAAATTATTCGTTAGAAAATCTTTATCACTGAATACCATTGCAAAGAAAGAATAATTTGGGTTAAAAGTACACATAAAAATAATTTATCAATCTAAAAGAATACTATTGCATTAGTTTTTCATTTTAAGTATATAGTCATTGTTCAAAAAATAATTTACGAGTGCAAAATGAAGGTAATACTTTTAACGGCAATATTATTTATCTCACTTTTGCAACTAACCTGCAAAGAAGATTCGCCTGTTACTGTTATACCGCCAACAGGACAGGATACAACAAGTCACTATTTTGCATTTACATCATACACATTTGGGAATGGATCTTCGAACAGCTATCTAAACGATGTAGTTGTAATCGATGAAAACAACATTTGGGCTGTCGGGGAGATCAATGTGGCAGATACCAGTGAAAAAGGTTATTCTACTTTTAATGCTGTTAATTGGAACGGTAAGGAGTGGAAATTAAAAAAGATAATGTTCTATACTTTTTGTAATCAATCATACAAACATCCATATCCGGCAAGTTCTATTGCTGCTTTTTCTGATAAGGATATTTGGATTTCATCAGGTTCGCAAATAACACATTTCGATTCAGAGGATCAATTATCAATAGAATGTATTCCAGCGTCAGTTTCCAAAATCTGGGGACGAAACAGTGATGATTTTTATGTTGTTGGCAACAATGGTAATATTGCATATTACAACGGAACAAGTTGGCAGAAGATAAATAGTGGTACATCGGTAGATCTTCAAGATGTTTGGGGTAGTTCAGATGGAAAAAGTATCTGGATCGCCGGATTTAATTATTCAATTGGAACTATTTTCCTGAGAAATTCGGGAAAAGGATTTGAGAAGATTCTTGAAATAACCGAACCGGATATGCCTCATCCAGAGAACCAGATAACTCACGTATTCAAAAGCTTATGGGCGGCAAATGCAGATACTGTATATCTTGGAGCAATTGGTAGAATTTACGCAGCTCCTAAAAACACAGAAGGTTATGCAAAAGAAAATATCTGGTGGAATTATTCAAATAGTGGAGAATTGCCTCCTGAAACAAATGCGATTAGGGGAAATGCCCCAAATGATATTTTTGTGTGTGGCTATTTAAAGTTTTTAATGCATTGGAACGGTAAAAGCTGGAACAGATATAAAGAGATAGAAGGGGCAGGAAATTGGAAGGCATTAGCTGTAAAAAAGAATGTGATTGCAGTGGTTGGCTATAATAATTCTTTTCCGCTTACAGCAACAATTGTTATAGGAAAACGAAATAGTAATTATTAACAAAAGGAGCAAAATTATGAAACTAATGCTATGGATTTTAATACTTTTATTCAATTGGATTCTTGCGCAAGACAATGGTAATGAGGTAACTATTCAACCTAATACATTTCCAACAATTCTTAATAAGAATGAAACCAGTAATTGGAAAGAAAATTTAAATATGAGTTTCACGCTGTCAATCCAGTTTGAAGCGGAAACCATACCATCTGAATTAGGATTCTATTTAGGGCAAAGTAAATTCGAATACTTTAGTTCGAATGTATTGACAAGAGTTGAAGTAAGATACGACAACGGAAATTGGGTTAAGTTATGTGATAAATCGGTTACGACTGGTGTATTTACACCACCCTTTGCTACTCTGGGAGAACATTCAATGGATATAAAGTACTATTATGCAGATGGCGTTGCTCATGAAATTAATAACAAAGTTTTTGTTGTGCCACCGCGGAATAAACTCTATTATGACGGAAAGGGGAATTGGGTAAGTGTCTGGACTGGAACTACATCAATAATCGACAGGCCTGTTGTGATTGTTGAAGGCTTTGACCCGGTGAACATAACATTTCCTGATTATTACTATGGAAAAGCCGCAATGTTTTTTAATCGAATCAGAAGTTTGGATGCAGATGTGATGGTTTTTAATTTTAAGAATGGAGGAATCGATATTGCTGAAAATGCATATATAATTGATGGATTTATTAGATATATTACATCAATAAAACAGGGGACACAAAAAATTATATTAGCTGGACTCAGTATGGGCGGAGTAGTGGCTAGGTATGCTCTTGCAGATGCTGAAGAACGAAATCAACCATTAGATGTGTCGCACTTCCTTTCCCTCGATGCTCCTCAACAAGGGGCTATAATCCCAAGGGATTTCCAGAATTATGTTAAAAGCCAGCTTAATTCTCCTCATCCATCTTTAAGCAGTATTGCTGCTTTACAAATGCTAAAGTATAATGCATATGATCCTTATCAAAACCCACCAAACTTTACACCTCCAAACCCCACTCTTTCTAAGCATTATTTATTTTATGAACACTTAAATAGTCTGAATGGAGACGGTTATCCGAATAATTGCATAAATGTTGGAGTTTCATTTGCTCCCGATATACCTGATCCTAACTTAGGGAAATGGTTAACTGTGAAGATAGATTTGGTAGCAGATAAGCATTTTTATTTGTGGGAAGATAATGAATGCAAAGTTGCTGGGTCATATTTGCCATTAAGCTCAACAGTTGCTTGTGGTTCTGTTTTTCTATTTAAATGGCATTTCGAGAGATATCTTAATCCAACTTTTATACCATATAACAGTGCGCTTGATATAAGTAACGGGGAAAGTAAATTTGACATTAAGCTCAATAGTTTCAGTTTTAATAGCCACGATATTTTTCCCGGTGATCTTGTTGATCCCATTGCAA
This sequence comes from uncultured Melioribacteraceae bacterium, assembly GCA_964584325.1. GTDB lineage: Bacteria > Bacteroidota > Ignavibacteria > Ignavibacteriales > Melioribacteraceae > CAZOZP01. Next base: position 9,879 of record CAZOZP010000039.1, on the reverse strand, counting down.
ATACAATTGGGTTATTACCTGATTCTTATAATAATGTAACTTTTAAGAATGAAATTAATAATATTAACCATATTAATGCAGGTGGCGATTTAAGGATTACTGATAAGGATGGAAAACAAACAACTGTACATTCAGGTGCAAGTATATCTTTATTAACAAATCAACTTTATACTGTTGAAATCCTTGACAGATTTAGATTAAATTTTGGGGCGAAAACTGAAAACTATCAACATCATAATTGGAATATGAAACTAAATGATTATAAAATGAAGCTTGATTTTAAAGGGTGGTATAATAATAATGGAATACAGACAGCACTTTTATCTAAAATTGAAAAGATAGCTGTTACAAATATTATTGAAGGTACTGTTGTGGCAGGTTCTGTTAGGTTTAAAGACCCTTGGTTTTTGTTCGAGAATAATCAAGCAAATGATTTTTTAAATTATAAAGTACCTTTTACTCCTGGTGAAGGGGATTATTTATATTATAATGGAGTTTTTTTGGATCAGCAGCCTAATCCACAAGATCCCAAATACCCTTATTATTCTGTATCAGCACTTAGTCCGCAGGAAATTAACTTTGGAAGTACTGGCACACATAAATGTTATTTTCAGAACTGGAGCGGGACAAATGTTGAGATATCAAACCCAAATTCACTTGAAACTGCTGTTGTTTTTAAAAGTGAAAATTCAATAGTACAAGCAAACCTAAAGGCTGTTCAGCTCACTAACACAAAAACCACATTTGATAATTCATCCCAAGAGAAAATGATAAAAACTCCGGATGGCACAATTCATTTGGTTTACCAAAGTCTGGGTAAAGTATGGTATGAGTATTGTATTAATGGGGTTTGGACACTTGCAAATAACGGGAAACCATTAAATGGAGGCGTAGTTGCGAAAGATCCGTCATTGTCTTATATCTGGACAAACTGCAAAACCATTTTAGTCTCATATCATTCAGAAACCGGGGAAATTGGAATTGAAAGCTATAAAGCTGTGTTAGGAAATCCCGGAACATCCTCGTTCTCGTTTGTAAGCCGTTTAAGTGTTTTGGAAGGGTTAGGTGTGGATTATGCTTATAAATCTTTGCCGGTAAATGTTTGCATTCCTTCCGGCAGTATGGATGGATATTTTGTTTTGCTATGGGGTGAGAGCTATGTTAATGCAGCAGGTGATGCAGGTTTAAAGTATCAGACAGGGTTTTTAAGCTCAACCGGTGCACTCAGCTGGAGATTACCTGAACCAGTACTTTTAAGCGGAACGCTTAAAAACAGTGAACCTGCAGTTGCAGTTGACGGATACGGATTTCATCTTGCAACGAATTATAACGGGTCTGCAATTTATTACAGAAAAGCAACTTTAAATTCCCAAACCGGCCTATTAAGCTGCAATGCCCCGTTAAGTGTAAGCAATGGCAGCGGCTTTGCAGGAGTATGTAATCCCTCAATTGCTGTAAGCCCCTCGAATAACAGTTCATATATTATTGGGTTCATAGGCAAAAGCGGAACAAACAGATCGGCAGTTTCTTATGAGCGAATTGGAGGCGGATTTTATTATTTCAAGTTTGGGACCGGAGTACAGACTCAAAATATAGATATCATTATTGATCCGGCAACAAATTATTATAAACCTGTTCTGAGCTGGTACGACACAAAAGGGGCTCCAAATAAGTTTTGCAGGTTGAATGGTACCGGATCATACCCGCAATATAGCAATTTAACCGGGCCAATGGTAACCCTGCCGGGTACAAGTCTTACGAATACAGTCGGATATGTAATGAAAGAATCTTCAGCACCCTATACATTTACGAAAACAAATTCATTCTACGGAATAAGCAAAGAAGGTGAAAATGATGATATTTCCGTTGGTACGGAAGGAATAATTACAAAGAATGAAGCTCAGTTGATTTTTGAACTTGGAGATATAAAGCTCGATGATATGAATATAGATATAAAAGAAGTAAATGATACAAACGGACTGAAAACAGTTCAGGATTTGAACAAACACCTTGAAACCAATGCGTTCAGAATTACGGATAATTCAAAACTTAGTTTCAGTGTAAAATACGGAACGGCAGATTCACTAAAGGCCGCATCAGAATTAAAGGAAGGCGGAAGAATAAAATATTCTGTACAACTTGCAGATGCTGAAACAGGAAAGGTTCTCGGTGAGTATGAAAAAGTGGAATTCAGCAAAGATAAAATCAGTACACATAAAACACTATCCTATATAATTGATCCGAGCGGAATAGGCTCAAAGGATGTAATACTCAGACTTAAATGCGAGAGCGATTTCGAAGGCTATTACACAATAGGCAGAATATACAGGGAGAAGTCTCTTGAAAAATCTGATGCCGAAGAAGTTGTTCAGGCAGGTTTACTTGAGGAAGCTATTATTAAAGAATATGCTCTTGAGCAGAATTACCCGAATCCTTTTAATCCGGCAACAACAATAAGATATTCCATCCCGTCCGGTGTAGAGACGTTGCACGCAACGTCTCTACGGGTATATGATATATTGGGAAGAGAAGTGGCTGTTCTTGTAAACCAAAGACAAGCAGCCGGAAGATACGAAGTAAAATTCGACGCTGGCTCCGCCTCAGGCGGACTTTCATCAGGAATGTATATATATAGGCTAAAAAGCGGAAGCTTCAGCGATTCAAAACGAATGATACTTGTTAAATAGTGACATTTGTCAATATAGAAATAATCTAATAAAATTAAAGGAGCAGCATCCTCATGAAAAGAAAAACTACAGTCTTATTATCTTTATTAGTATTAATCTTGTCAGTAAATGTATTTGCACAGCTCACTGCAGATATTACCGTAGATGATTTTCAATGGAAGAATTCCGGCGGGAATCCTATCGATTATGCGAGTGTTTTCCCCGGAGCCGGGCTTACACGGTTTTATGCACCATTACCGGTATTCTTTCAGGGATGGAAGTCTGAACCAAGAGGAAGTATTGCAGATTATATGTGGGATTTCGGAGACGGCTCAGAAAAATTTCACGGAATGAATGCAGGCCACGTATATGAAATACCCGGAAATTACACGGCAATTCTTACTGTAACAGATTCTCTCGGTAATACAGATACTGAAACTATATCTATTGAAGTGCTCGAGCGAGAGGGAAATATCTACTATGTCGATTCGGAAATCGGAGATGATAATAACAGCGGATTATCACAAACTGCCGATGGCGGTGGTGAAGGTCCCTGGAAAAGTGCAGACCGTGCATTTCAGGAAATTGCAGGAGATTTATACCTGCCGGGCGATATGGTACTATTCAAAAGAGGACAAAGCTTTGATCTTACAGTTAGCGGAATAACACCGGGAGTTTTTCCTTCATGGGGTTATATGTTCGGAGCATACGGAATAGGTGATAAACCGCTTATTCAATACAAGGGAACGAATGAAGCCATAATTATTCATATGTATTCAATCGGGTTTGCACATATATCTTTTGTTGACCTTGATTTCAGATTTGATGATTATGCCGGTCATAAAGCCGGGGTTTTTTTCTTTGCTCAGGGCGGCGGTACGAGAAACATTTTATTCTTAAGAGTTGATGCACTTGATTTATATTCAGATCTTTTTGTTGTGGGGCAATATGATGAAAATGAACTTTCGTCCGGCACTTTTATTTTTAATTCAAGCATAAGAAATACATATATTGATCCTGAACGAAGTGTAACATTGTTTGCTGTATGGGGAACAAGGGTTGTAATAATGAATAATTATTTTGACCTTTCAGGAAATCATATCGGATATACGGCCATAGACAAAGGAGTTGTTGCCGGCAATACATTTTCAAGACCGGCTTTCGGGAGAACGGCATTAAGAATTTGCGGTTTCCAGGAAACAGGTGATGCCTGGAATACTAATCTGACCAGTAACAATGTACAGATATCAGAAAACAGATTTTACGGATGGATTGATCCGGAAACTGTTGGTCAACCCCACAATGGCGGCGGTACAAGGTATAATTATTTATTGGTTCAGTTAGCGCCAAACGGACCCTGGAATCAAATAATCAGAGATATAGTTTTCGAAAGAAACATAATTACAAATGCAGAAGGGCATTTAAACATAGGCGCATCAGAGAATATCAAGGTCAGAAACAATATATTCATTTCCGATGCTCCTTCAGGTTATTGCATAGCTGTTATTGACGCGAATAAACCAAGTAAGAACATTAATATAACAGGGAACACATTTATTGCGCGAAACGCACAATACACAGGCAATCCTTATGAAATGGGCGGAATGGTAAAAATATTGAATAACGAAACTCAAGTGGCACATCCCTTTCCTTATTCAAACCATGAAGATATCAACTTAAGAAATAATATCTTCTACATAAACGGAACGGAAGGTAATTCAAGATTCTTATACATAAACAACAAAGATGAGGTTTTACCTGAAGTGAAATCAGATAATAATTTGTTCTTTGTAAATCAGGGAATATATGACGGGAACTATTTTCAAATCGGGGACTCAGGAATTCCTGAACCGGATGCAGAATATCTTACTTTAGACCAGTGGCGTTCGTTGACCGGAAACGATATTTCAAGCGTTTACGGTGATCCGCTTTTTGGAAATCTTAACGGAGAAGACGGAAGCTTTAGTGTTTACGGATTCGATGCCGATTTAACACTGCAGACCGGAAGTGCTGCAATAGGGAATGGTTTCCCGGATAAACTGAATTCAATGTTCGATTTTAATATGTTCAAAAGAATGACTGATGACAATACTGTTGATATTGGTGCATTTGAATTCGGTTCAAATACATCTATCAGCAAAAGAGATGAGATGATTCCGGAGAGATTGGAATTGTGCCAGAATTATCCGAATCCGTTTAATCCTTCAACCACAATAGAATATTCAATCCCTGTTACTCTGTCACCTGTCACTGTGTCACTTGTTGTTTATAATCTCCTCGGTCAGGAAGTGGCAACTCTTGTAAACCAAAAACAACCGGCCGGTAATTATAAAGTCAGATTTAACCCTGCATTGTTAGGATTAGCTTCAGGAATTTATATTTATAGACTTTCAAACTCTGTAAGTTCAATAGCCCAAAAAATGATTTACTTAAAGTAGGGGAATAAAATGAAATCAAGAATTACATTCTCAGCAATTTTGACAATTATAATACTTTTCATTGGTTTATCGGATTCGGATTATGCGCAGGAAACAAGGATTAAGAAAACAAAAGCAGTTAATATTATTGCAGATCATACTGTAGTGGATAAATTTGATGACATTCCTCTTCAGTATATGAATCTTGTAAAACAAATGCTTCTAAACGTACCGGGAGAATCACATTCACAGGCGTATCGAACCGGCTTGGAATTGCTGGAGGACTTGAATGCACAATATGCGGTTAACATTACTGCCGGAGAGCCCGAGGCTTATACCGACCAGCATTTGAGAGTAAGCAATGCAGGCAGATATTTATACGGAAGCTGGTGGGAAGGGATCGGGGAATCCGGATGGTATGCATCATCAACTTCAGTAGATGAAACAAAAACATTTTTACAGTATTGCAATACGAACGGATATAATTTATCAGCATTTGGGTTCGGTTGGTGCTGGGATATGTCATGGCTTAACGGTCCGTCGGGAGAACCTGATCCCGTTTATGGATGCAGATGGGCAGGAAGCAGTGACGGTGGTCCACAGGGTAATCTGATATGGGGACTTGATGCTGAAGATTTCGCATTAACAGGTAATACGGTTTGCATGGATACCTATCTAAACGCTACACAGGAATACGCGGATCTATGTGAAACAGAAAGTTATGATACTAAAGTTTTCTTTACAACAGGTCCGGTTGACGGATATGACGGAGAAAATGGATACCAAAGGCAGGTAAAGCACGATTATATAAGAAATTTTGTCCTGGCTGAACCTTCCCGAATATTGTTTGACTATGCGGATATTTTATCCTGGAATGATGAGGGAATTCAGAATACTGAAACCTGGAGTGGGCACGAATACCAGATGATTCATCCTGATAATCTTGGCGACGGCTCAATAGGTCATATTGGTGAAGAGGGAGCCCTAAGGCTGGGGAAAGCTCTTTGGTGGATGCTTGCACGAATTGCAGGATGGGACGGCTCAGAACTTCCTGTTGAACTAACCTCTTTTACTGCTTCAGTTTCTGAGAGGGAATTAACCTTGAACTGGCAGACAGCAACAGAAAAGAATAATTACGGATTCGAGATAGAAAGAATGTTGACGGCAGGAAGTTATTCTGATCCCGATTTATCGGAAGAAGAATCCCAATGGGAAAAGATCGGATTTGTTGCAGGCGCAGGAAATTCAAACAGTCCGAAATCATATTCATTTGTTGATAACACAACAGCAGCCGGGCAGAGCCGAAGATACAGACTGAAACAGATTGATCTGGATGGAAAATATTCATATTCAGAAGAAATAACTGTTGAATTATCAGCGATTCCAACGGAATTCTCATTGTCGCAGAATTACCCGAATCCGTTTAATCCGGAAACAACAATAGAATATTCGATCCCTGTTACTCTGTCACCTGTCACTGTGTCACTTGTTGTTTATAATTTCCTCGGTCAGGAAGTGGCAACTCTTGTAAACGCACAGCAGTCGGGCGGCAATTATAATGTGAAATTTGATGCTTCATCCGCCTCAGGCGGACTGGCATCCGGAATGTATATATATAGGATAGAAGCCGGCAGTTTCTCTGATTCAAAGAGGATGATTTTGGTAAAATAAGAAGCGTAACTAAGTAACGATTAACAAATTTGGGGCAGGCGTAAAGTATCTGCCCTTTTTTTTATACAGGCCGGTGACTTAAGGTTCACGAAGGCAGATTAGTAAAGTAACAGGTAACAGAGTTGTACCCAACTCTGTTACCTTGTCACTCTGTTACTTTAATCATTCCTGATATCTTCTTGCAACCTCTTCCCAGTTGATTACACTGAAAAAGTTTTCGATGTATTCAGGTCTGCGGTTTTGGTATTTCAGATAATATGCATGTTCCCAAACATCTAATCCAAGAATCGGAACACCTTTAATTTCTGCTGTATCCATTAATGGATTATCCTGATTGGGAGTAGATGTAACCGAAAGTTTACCGCCGTTTGAAACCAGCCAGGCCCAACCGCTTCCGAATCTTCCCGCAGCAGCTTTAGAAAAAAGATTTTTAAATTCTTCAAAAGAACCGAATGCGCTGTTAATGCTATCCAAAAGTTTTCCTGAAGGTACTGCACCATTATTTATTCTCAGAATAGACCAAAACAAAGCGTGATTAAAATGTCCGCCGCCGTTGTTTCTTACAGCAGGGGGCAGTGAAGATGCCTTTTGAAATAATTCAAGGAGACTTTTTCCTTCCAGCTCCGTGCCGGCAACAGCAGCATTCAGGTTATTAACATAAGCCTGATGATGCTTTGAATGGTGGATTTCCATTGTAAGGGCATCTATAAATGGTTCAAGTGAATCATATTTATAATTTAAGGGTTCTAAAACAAATTTTGACATATTGCCTCCGATATTTTTAATTAAACTCCAAATGAATCACCGCATCCGCAGGTTTTACGCGCATTGGGATTCGAAAATGCAAAACCTTTTCCTGCAAGGCCGTCGCTGAAATCAAGTATTGTTCCTGATAAAAAGAATAAACTCTTTGAATCAATGAATACTTTAATTCCTTTTTCTTCAATTACTGTATCTGTAGGATTCGATTCTTCATCGAACAAGAGGGTGTAGGAAAACCCTGAACAACCTCCGCCTTTTACTCCTATTCTGATTCCGTGTGACCCGGAAATACTGTTTTCATCCATAATTTTCAGAATTTGAGCCGCAGCTTTATCAGTAATTGAGATTTCATTTTTCACAGCCGAATCGTTCATTTCAATTCCTTTCTTTTAAGAAAAAAAATTTACATAAGAAAAATAAGACAATCCGTCTTGGGAAAAAACAAAAAAGAGTGTTTGTCCGAATAGATATTTACTATTAGCTATAGTTATAAATTAAACCCAAATTATTCGTTAGAGAAATCAAAATTGTGAATACCCTAATAAATGAAGAATAATATTGCTAAAGAGAACACTCTGAATTATTTGAAAATATCTTAATGAGATTATCATTTCTGAGTTTATTATTTTGTATTATTGTAAAAAAAAATAACTGCTTAATGAAAAAGCTCTTCTATCTTAATTTTATTGTCTTTATCTGTGTAATTAGTGCTCAGCCGGATAAAATGTATTTTGAAAGGCTCTCTATAAGGCACGGATTATCACAGGCTACAGTCTTTGACATAATTCAGGATAAATACGGCTTCCTTTGGTTTGCAACGGCATACGGATTAAATAGGTTTGATGGTTATAAGTTTCAGAATTATCTTTATGACGATCAGGATTCCTCTTCGATTTCGGATAATTATATCACCGATATTCTTGAAGACAGCCATGGACTTATATGGGTATGCACAAACAACGGCGGATTGAACAAATACGATCCTTCTACTGAAAAATTTACCAGATATAAAAGCAATGATGGAAATCTGTACAGTATTTCTTCTGATAACCTTACACGTGTAGAAGAAGATAAATTCGGTAATCTTTTTATCGGAACTCTGGAGAACGGACTTAATTATTATAATATAAAAAAGGGTACTATCTCCCGCATAAGTGCATTCCCAACCGAAAAAAACAGTCTTTCCAATAACAGCATAAGCAGTCTGTTCAGAGACAGTAATGGAGATATTTGGATAGGTACCAACGGCGGCGGACTGAATAAATACAATTACGGAAAGGCCAACTTTACGGTATATAAAAATAATCCCGCAGATGAAAACTCAATATCCAGCAATTATATTCTTTCAATTCAAGAAGATAAAGACGGAAATTTGTGGATTGGAACAATAGCCGGTCTGAATAAAATGAATCCCGAAGGAAAGTTTACAAGATACTTAAGCAGTAATCTACCTGAAAAAGGGCCTGTAAATAATTCTATAAATGCAATTGAGACAGACGAAGAAGGTAATATATGGCTGGGGACTTATAAAGGTCTATCGGTTTTTAATATAAAAGAAGGCCGCTTCTACCATCAGAGTTTCGACTTTTTTGATGAATACAGCTTGAGTAACGATAATGTACTTTCAGTATTTCAGGATAAATCCGGACTAATCTGGATAGGTGTTGCTGAACTCGGAATTAATAAATACAATAAGATGAGGCATAAGTTTATTAATATTAGTCACGAACCGAAAAATCCCAACAGCCTCACTCATAATATTGTGCGTACAATATATCAGACAAAGGATTCGAAAATTTGGATTGGAACACTCGGCGGAGGATTAAATGAGATGGATCCGGTTTCTTATGAATTCAGACAATACAGAATGAACCTTGCGGATAATACAACACTGAGTAAAAATGAAATAACTTCAGTTTTGGAAGATAATGACGGTGATTTGTTTATCGGAACATGGGGAGGCGGAATCAATAAAGCCATTAGGAAAGGCGGAAAGGTTACAGGCTTTGAACGTCTCGGAAAAAGAATTGATGATCTGACACAGTACCCTGAAAATATTATTCAGGATATTTACCAGGATAAATACGGGAATATATGGGTGGGGACAGGTAAGGGGCTGGGACTGTACGATAAAAAGACAAATACCACGAAATATTTCAGCAGCGATGATAGTTATCCGGGTGCAATATCTGATAACAGACTACAGTCCAGATGTATTTCTGAGGATTCAAGAGGTAATCTTTGGATTGGTACCTGGAGAGGCTTAAACCTGCTGGAATTGGAAAAAAATAAGGCTAAAGTTTTTGCAGGCAGACCTGATTTCAGGAAATTTTTTCACAACCCTGAGGATAAAAACTCTTTAA
>CAZOZP010000038.1:0-35579 GCA_964584325.1 uncultured Melioribacteraceae bacterium | reverse complement strand
GCATAATATTTAATTGAATTGTTCAATGAAGCTATATTGTATTTGAAAATCCCCGAAGAATCTTTTCTAAGAATTACAGGAATAAAATCATTCTGATCTGCGTGCTTAATGTTGATTGTCAAATCAGATGCTTCCACGCCAATTATTTCAATCCGGATATCCGTTCTTTCACCTTTAGTCACACTTGCATTTCCAGGAAAAACCTTAAAAACAAAACTTCCCTCAGCAGTAAATTCCATTTCATAATAATAGATTCTAGAAGCAGCATTATGCAATTCCGGTACTGCATATACAAGAATCATAATTGCCGCTGCAGAGATTATGTTCTTTAGATATATCCGGAGATATTGTCTCAATTTGAACACTGAAGAGAAATCGAGACACTCAGTCTTCTTTTGCATTCTTTCAACTTCAGCGCGAATTAAATCCGCCGAATAGTATTCTCTGCTTTCCACGGCAATCTGAAAGCAGTTTTTTAATTCATCTCCGATTCCCGGTAATCCGCTGCCGATTATACCTGACATTTCAGACGGATCAAATACTTTTTTCGGAAGAATAATTCGTTTAATTGATTTAAAATTGATAACAACAAAAGATGCGAATGCAATAAGAATAAACACCCCGATAACAATTTTTCTTGCAGAGGAACTAAGAAAAAGAAACACTTCGGGAACAACAATAAGCAAAAGAATTGACGTTACTAAAAAAAACCAGAAAGATAATAATCTGAACAATTCCAGATGTGAAAATTTTCTGAAAGCAGAGAAAACTTTTTCCAAAAGAATTTTATAATTATTATCTGTCAACATTAATTGCTCAGGCTCCATATCACCAGATTTGCACCGAATTTCAAAGCTTTTTCTCTTACATCAGGAGGAAGTTTATGAACTTCGGCATCTGCCCATCCGTCAGATGGATTAGATTCATAAGTATAATACACTGCCAGTCTTCCTTCAATAAATAAACCGAAACCCTGCGGCGGTTTATTATCATGTTCCTGTATTTTCGGCGGACCTGAAGGAAAGTTAAAAAGGCAATTATACAATCCGTATTCAAAAGGCAGTTCACGAAGCTCTCCTTCAGGAAATATTTTTTTAAGTTCGCGTCTGAAAGGAGTGTTTATTCCATAGTCATCATCAACATAAAGAAAGCCTCCGCGAAGCAAATAATTCCTGAGATTTTCTGCTTCTGATTTATTAAAAACAATATTCCCATGGCCTGTCATAAATATAAAAGGATAAGAAAATATCTCAGGAGAACCGGCTTCAACAAAAACATAATCAGGGGCTGAAACAATGTTTGACACTTTTGCAATATATGTTAACAAATTAATCTCGGCAGAAGGGTCATTATACCAATCGCCCCCTCCGCTGTATTTTAGCCTGGCAATCTTAAATCCCGCATATCCCTGAGCAAATACCGTTAAACTAAAGGCAAAAAGACAGATTACTAGTATTAATTGTGATTTAAATCTCATTCTATTCAAATAATTTTCATTTCCTGAAGTAAATTTACGATAATTAATATGAAAATATGAGGGAAATTTATTTCCCCGTGAAGCGTTTAATATTAAGTTTGTTAGCGGCACGATTTATGCATATGAAATGACAGTTAAATCACGGTTTGAAAAAAAGTTAACATAAGGAATACAGAGATGTAGGGAAATCAAAGTTTAATGGCAATGTTTGGTATAGTATTATTTACATACCTCATAATAACATTCAATAACAGCAGCCAGACACAGATTGAACTAAACCTGGAAAACGAAGCAATAATTACAGCTTCCAGCGTTGCACAGTCAGTTATTGACGAGATTCTGACAAAATCATTTGATGAAGAAACCGTTACAAAGGCAGTTACAAAGACTTCACAATTAAGTACAACAATCGGCAAAGAGAACAATGAATCAGCGGCTTTTCAGTTCGATGATGTTGACGATTATGACAACTTTACAGATAAAGTTACTTTAAGTCGCTTAGGCAAAATGGACTATAAGGTTGAAGTTTCTTATGCAAAAATAATCACCGATGCCGTTACAGGATCGAAAACAGTTACCGTTACAGGATCGAAAACATTTTCCAAGCTCATTAAAGTTACTGTTAAAAGTCCATATCTTATGGCCGGCGAAATGAGTTTATCGCATTTGGTTTCATATTGATAATAATAAATTCTTATTAGGGGAATTAAACTATGATGTACTTACTTGATGTGCTCGGATCAACAATTATCGGCGGATTTCTTCTGATGATGATTATCCAGTTTAATATGAGAGTTACTGATAATGCAATGGATTTGTTATATGGTAATCTATCACAAAGTGAAGCTGTATTAAGTGCACAATTATTTGAATATGATTTATTAAAAATTGGATACGGGGTTACTTCAGGTGAAATGATATCAAAAGCTGACTCAAATGCAATCACTTTCAGGGCTGATCTTGAGAACAATGGTGATGGTGATGTTGATGTAGTTTCCTACAGATTAGGCACAAAAGAACAAGCAAGTGAATCTACTAATCCGGATGATTTACCACTATTCAGAAAAGTTAATGCACTACCTGAAATGAAATTATCTAATGTAGGCAGCTTTGAAATGACATATCTGGATTTGACAGGCGCGAAAATAGATACATTAGAAAATCCGGCAATAAGAAAAAATATAAAATCAATAAGAGTAAGTATAGTAATAGTTGCACCCGAAGCAATTAATGATGTATATCCGGGGGCTGAAATATACAGGGTTGTAAGGCCGAGAAATTTAAATTTATGATTAGGAGCAAACCATGGGCAAAGCAAACGTTATATTGGTCGTAGCGGCCATAACGATTTTTTCGATTATCAGCTTCACAAGCTATACACAGCTTGAGCAAGCAGGAGACAGGGCTGTAGATTACCATTCAATGCAGGAATTAAGAAACATTACCAACAGTTTTGTGGGAACCTTGCTTTCGGACATAGCCGATGACAATAACCTGAAAGTTGTAAGTCCTGCAAAGAAAGATTTTATGCAACATAATTTCCAATATACTATTAAAGATGTAGTTGTAGGCGGAGAAAATAAGAAAGAAATTAATGTATGGATTGTTGGTGATTACGCTAAGAAGTTACCTGATAATAATGGAGACCCAATTGTTGAAACAATTGTTTCCATTCCAAAATCAGGGTATGTTCCTGCTGCTGTTAAAGGTGCAGTTACTATGAAAGCAAACTATTATTCAAATGGTAATTTGAAAGTCGATGGCAGAGATCATAAATCAATGCCTCCTAGCGGAAGTGAAAATGATGCTAGCTATTTGTTAAGTGGTAAAGGCACTTTAGGCATTTTTTCCTTAAACAAAATTGAGGTTTCAGGGAGTACTGCTGTAACTGGTACAGATAATAGTGGAAAAGATTATGCTCTTCCAGGCGGTGGAAAATCAAGTGAAAGCATTGTTAAACAATACGGCGATACAACAGGTTATCCAAAAACTCCCGAAGATGTTTTAGGTCTTAAAAACGGTCAAACAATTAAATACGATCGCAAACTTACTAATCCTTCCGGTGAAGTAATCCTTTCAAATAATGAAGTTGTACATATTACGTTAACTGGTAATAAACCCGGAGTTCAGTTTTCGGGTAAAGGACTTGTCGTTATTCATAATGCTCAGGGAACTGCAGAAGTAAATAAAAATAACAACAAAGTTTTCGAAGGTTTAGTTATTACTGATGCAGTTGATAAATTACATGGTGATGTTTTAGGAGCAATTGTATGTTTGGGTGATAAAAGCGGAAACTTTGGAAACGGAAAAGGCAGATTAATGTTTTCTTCCAAAGCAATACAAGATGCAGTCGGGAAAGCTACCGGATTAGGTGGTTCATTTAGATTTGGGTTCGGAAAGCAAAGACTCCAGGTAGATTCATATTACGAAAAATTTTAAGAGAGGCCCGTTATGGGAAAGAGCAGTTTAATACTAATAATCGGAGCAATATTTGTCTTCTCTGTAATAAGTTATTCTGTTTATTCCGGTTTATATCAGAGCAGCGAAAGTTCTGTATCATACTTTAATAAGACCGAATTGCGCGATAGAATAAATTCTTTCGTAGGCACTAAGATCTCAGAACTTGCCGACGATACAAAAATGCGTGTTGTTGACCCTGCAAGTACAACATTTATGAATGTTGACTTCACTTACACTATCACAACCGACCAGATCGTTGGATTGGATACACTCGTTAAAATATCGGTAAAAGCTGATGACTATTTCAGTGAAAAACAAGCAGTTGAAGCTGTTGTCAGATTATCAGCAGGAGGTTTCATTCCTTCGTCTGTTAAAGCGGCTATTTCAACAAACAATGATATCGGAACATTAGGAACATTGATTGTTGACGGACGTGAACACGATCTTGACGGAAATGTAATTCTAAACGGCACCGGTACTCTCGGAATCTGGACAACACAAGGATTTGACCAGGGTGGTAACTCAGCAATCGGCGGAACTTACGGAGGTTCGGATTATACTCCCTGGAAACCGGGGGCATCAAATATTATCTCCACCGACCAGACTTATCCCGGAGGATATCCGGACACTCCTGATAAAGTATTGGGAGGAACTGATAATGGTTACCCTGAAGGAACTCTTATTAGTATTGCCAAAAGCGGTATTAATGGCAGTCAGTATATTACCGATGCTTCACAAATCAAACTTCCTTTGAGCGGTGTTACCTATGTTGACTTGCCTTATTCAGGCGGAAAACAAGTCCCGAGTATTAAAATGGAAACACTTAATGGAAGCGGAATTTTCATAGTTCACAATTCTGCCGGAAATGCCAAGATTGAAAACATCAACGGCGGAACATTTAAAGGTCTTTTAATTGCAGATGATATAGTTCATATTCACTGTAACATATTAGGAGCAGTTATAGGTTTAACCCCTACGCCTTCTGAAGGTAACTGTATAGGTAACGGTTCCGGTACTATTATGTATTCATCCGCGGCTATTTCAATGGCTACAAGTCTAGGAAAAATTCGCGAAAGTAAATACGGTTACGGAAAACACAGATTGCCTATTGAAAAATATTACGAAATGTTCTGATTTAACTGATATATTGATTTATTAAAAGGCGGACTAATTTTCCGCCTTTTTTCTTTAATAATTATCGAAATGTCCGATAATTATCTTGCATCAATAATTTTTCTGATGTATTATTGATTAGAAATTATGTTCTTTTAGTATGTTTGTTCAGGGCGCAAAATACCGTGCCCGGTTAAATGCTTTACTATTTTTTGCAGTTCCAGCAAAGGCCGTTAAGGCCGGTTCCGGAACATCCGGGAAAGTAAATAAAGCTGTTCCGGGTGTTTCTTTACCTGTAATTGTTTCTTATTATTCATTAAGGTAAAGGAGTTTGAGATGGATTTCCCAGAAGTAAGTAAGCTGAAAAACAAACTGTATGACCGCACAAATGATATCATTTCGAAAATACCGCGCGGTTACGGTAAAATAAGTACCGACGAGTTTTACAATGAATTGATAGATTTCCGCAAATGCGAAAGCGACTATCTTATCGTACTGGCTGAACAAAACATTGACCGCGTTGCCGTTGCGCTTTCCCGAAAAACCGATTATGTATTTTTTGTTTATCTTTTCGAAGAAAACTATCTTGTGTTTTTCCGTGAAGGAAAATACTGGACTTGGGAAATTATTGACTCGCTTGAAAGTGTGATAAAATTTATCAGCGATACTGAAAACTCTTATTAAATATTACGTTAAACCCAAATTATTCGTTAGAAAATCTTTATCACTTAATACCATTGCAAAGAAAGAATAATTTGGGTAACCCCGCCTTACAAAATCTTACATTTCGTTTTTCAGAAATGTTTAGATTTTGTTAGGCGATTTGTCATTACTTTCTTCCTTAATGACAAATTTGGGTTAAATCATTAGTTTTGCAGTATTCTTTAATTTTAGTATGATAATAATTTATGGCGAAATTTAAGTTATTGCTTGAGTACGACGGCACCAAGTTCAGCGGCTGGCAAATGCAGAGAAATGAAATTACTGTTCAGGGTAAGCTTGCTGAAGCATGCATTGCCGTATTCCAAACAAAAGACTTTGAGATTTATGGTTCAGGCAGAACAGATGCCGGAGTGCATGCACTTGAGCAGTGTGCACATTTGGAAGTAAAGACAATGCTTGCTCCTGAAATCATAAAAATGAAACTTAACGACGAACTTCCCGCCGCCGTAAATATTTTAAGTATCAGGAAAGCCGATACAAACTTCCATGCCAGACACGATGCAGTTTCAAGAAGCTATATTTATCATATTTCCACCCGTCGCACGGCATTCGGTAAAAAATACTGTTGGTGGATTAAAGACAAACTTGATATTGCGAAAATGAAAAGAGCTGCGGCCTGCTTTGAAGGAATGAAGGACTTTAAATCATTCGGTCAGAAAGACAATTCGGATAAATCCACAAAAGTTCTGGTGAATTTCTGCAGAGTGATTGAGAAAGATGATTCCGTCTTTATTCACATAAACGGTTCACACTTTCTATGGAAAATGGTAAGGAGAATTACCGGAATAATTGCTGAAGCCGGAAGAGGAAAACTGGATATCCGTGAGATTGAAGAAATGTTCAGAAATATTTCCGATAAACCAGCTAAACTCACTGCCCCGCCTTCCGGATTGTATCTTGAAAAAGTGTATTACAAAGGTGAAAAAATCACGGATGAATTCAGAATAAACTTGATTATTAACAAAATTAATTAGTTAAATTTTGGTGTGATTTTTTATTTTTTTTCCCTTAAATTCGTATAAAGGTTTTATATAAAATCATTACTTTCATCAGGCAGTAAACTATGGTAGATCAGGATTGGGATGTGTTTTTCTGTAATGTGGACGATATGCCGGCATCGATTCTCGTGAATCTGGCTCTAAAACTTGTTAGTCCCATAGAAGAAAAAACTAATCTTCTTAATATAACGATTACATTAAAAGAATCCGAAGGTGAAGCATTTACATCTGAAAAGGAAGAAGCAGTTCTATTTCAGATTGAAGATATGCTTACAACGGAATTGCTGGAAAAATACGATGCAGTATATGCCGGAAGAGCAACAAGCCAGGGCCTCCGCGACTTTTTTTTCTATATGGGCGATACATTTCTTCATGAAAAGCTAATTTCTGAAATTATGATTAATTTCCCTAATTATGAATATGAATATGAAATTACTGAAGAACCCGATTGGGAGACTTACAACGACTTCCTTTTCCCTGACAGCATTGAACTTCAGATTATATATAACAGAAGAGTTGTTCAGCACCTTAAAGAAAATAACGATGATATAAGCACACCAAGACAAATTGACCATTGGATTTACTTTTCGGATAAAGAAGAGCTTAATGAATTTGTTGAAGATATGAAGCTTCTGGATTTTTCTGCTGTATCTGTAGAAGATTCGGATGATGAAGAATATCCCTACCAATTAATCATATCAAGAGAAGATCTGATTGATGAACAAAGAATAAACAGGATTGTTGTCGATATTCTGCTTCTGCTTGAAAATTATGAAGCTTTTTATGACGGATGGGAAACTTTTGTTGTCGAGTAGCAAACCACTTATTCTTCTGAAGCACTGAAATGCCTGAATCAGACCTGCTCTTCTGGTTTTCAGGAATCATAATTCTAATCGCAGCATTTAAGCAAGGACTCACTGGGTTCGGATTTGCAATGTTTGCCATGCCTGTATTAAGTCTATACTACGATATTAAATTTGCATCCGGACTTATAGCACTATGCGGATTGGTTATAAATTCTTACTTGTTTTTCAGACTTAAGGAGCATATCCTTCTTAATCAAATACTTAAACTTTTGGCAGGCGCTTTTGCAGGAATTCCGCTTGGAGTTTACCTCCTCGGCAGCACTAATCCCTATATTATGAAAATAATTCTGGGTATAGTAATACTTTTGTTTTCGCTTTTTTCATTGCTCGGAATAATCAAACCTGTTAAAATTCATCCTAATTATGACTATTTATTCGGATTTCTTTCAGGTCTGCTGGGCGGAGCTTTTAACACTTCCGGACCGCCGATGCTTATTTATTTCTATCTTCAGGGAAATGATAAAACATACACTAAAGCTTCACTCGCTGCATTTTTCTTAATTACTACAATTGCGGTTGTTATTTCTCATATTGCCGGCGGAATCACTTCGATTAAAGTGATGAATAACTTTTTTGCTTTTCTGCCCTTTGTATTAGCCGGACTAATAACCGGTCATGCACTTTTCAGCAGAATTTCTCAGCGATTCTATGAAAAGATCATTTTAATCGTTCTCGTCTTGATCTCACTGCTGCTAATTATAAAAGCTTAATCAGGATTAAGCATTTCCAGCACTGCCTTGTTAATATCAGCAGATGTAGCTACAATACTGTTTCCCTTTACAGGATCATTTCCCTGATAATCCGTTATTATTCCGCCGGCACCTCGTATAATGGGAATCAATGCCAGCAGATCCCAAGGATGCATCACAGGATCTATCATAATATCTGCAAATCCCGTTGCCAAAAGATAATATCCGTAGCAATCGCCCCAATTTCTGTATAGTTTTACTTTTCTTATAAGATTCTCGTATCCCGCAGCCTTCTGATATTTTGCAACATCAAGATGATCGGTCACAAGAAGGGTTGCCTGTTCAATTGAATTGCATTGTCTGGTGCGGACTTCCCTCCCGTTCAGTAATGCAGAAGTACCATCCCCAATCAAAAATTCATTCAACACCGGCTGATTGAAAGCACCTATTACAGGTTCTCCGTTTTTGAGCAGCGCAATAAGAGTTCCGAAAGAAAGAGCACCTGAAATAAAACTTTTTGTCCCATCAATAGGATCAAGCACCCACTGATACTCTGCACTTTCATTATAATTGCCGAATTCCTCTCCGATAATGCCATGTGACGGGTATTCCTTCATAATCAGTTCGCGCATAACTTCCTCAGCCTTGCGGTCGGCAACAGTAACAGGGGAAAGATCTTTTTTTGATTCAACTTCCGGCTTTGCTCTGAAATATTTTCTTATAACAGAAGCACTCTGGCCCGCAAGGAGACTTATAAATTGTTTATAGTTTTCAATCTCGTTCATTTTATTCCTAAAATATATTTTAGCATAAGGCAAAATATAAAAATCCGCTATTAAAAGAAATGAATTACATAGTGTTAATAAGGCAGGTTATATTGCTGCTATTTCAATGCAGTCTTTGCAAATTTCTTTAATGAAATCGTCTCCTTCATTATAATATTCTGTAGGATAAGGATGAGTTTCTATTATTGGATACTTGATGTTAATCTTAGAATACAATTTTAAATTTTCAAAAACATTATCTCCAAATTGATCTGAAATTAATAATAAATCTATATCAGACCATTCGTGCGCGGTATTTTTTGCAGCAGAACCAAACAAAAACACTTTATGAAAAGTCAATCCGCTCCCTCTGCAATCCCTAATGAATTTCTTCGCAATTTTTATTGCACTTTCTCTATTAACCATAATCTTAATTCATCTGTATTAGCAATTATTCTTTTTGCAAAATCTTTATCACAAACTTTATGCATTTTTGTTAAATAGTCAGGATATCTGCCCTCAAGTTGAAATCTATTAAGGCTCAACAAAAACTCGCTAATTTCCTCTGAAAAATCAATTGGAGTAGCAGAAAGTAATAAAATAAGATTATGTGTCCTTGGAGGAACATTTACCTCGTTATATTTAATCCAGAGTGCTTTGCAGATTTTTTCAATCACCAAATGCGCAAAAAATAATGATTGAAGATAGTTTGCACCCTTAAACAATGTATCCACTGCTTTCCAATCATCACTTGCTTGTGCAAGCCAAAAATCAATATGTTCACTTTTGGTTTTCATCAAATCGAATCAATTCTAAAAATTATTTCTAACTGGAACTTTTCCTTTGTGCAATATTGCTTATTTTTTCATAAAAATCTATATGTTGATGCACTTTTTGTAATTTAAATGCAAAACACTTATTATTTCTATACTGATACGCCATTATTAAATAATGTAGATTGATACCAGTCCGCAAATGAACTATGGCCCCTTGGCTTTTACACAATTTTAAACCTCAGCATCATTAATTTTTGTATCTTTCGTTTTTATTTTTTTCCTGTATTTACAGGATATACGGGTCTTGATAGATTATTTAATAATATAAAGGAGGACGTGAATGAAATGGCTTTTTGAAAGCTTGAATTCATCGATTGGAAAAAAGCTGATAATGGCTGTAACGGGTATATCTCTTATACTCTTTTTAGTCATGCATCTGTTCGGCAATATGTTTCTATTTGTCGGTGCAGAGGCATTCAACACTTATGTTGAACAGCTTGAACATATCAAACCGTTTGTAAGAGTAATAGAAGTTGTACTTGCATCAATATTCCTGCTTCATATTCTGAACGGAATAAGACTTTGGCTGGAAAACCGAAGTGCAAGACCGGCACGTTATGCAGTAAACGGATCATCACAGAATTCGAATGTATTCTCAAGAACAATGTTACTGACAGGTTCTTTGGTATTTATATTCCTGGTGCTGCACCTGCCTACATTCTGGTATTCTTTCAATTTTGAAATTCCGGCATTCTGGTACTCAATGAATTCCGGATTAGAGTTTTCCGGTGAAAAGCACAATTTTTATAATATTGTTGTGTTTTTCTTTTCCACAGAATGGTATGCAGTTGTATATGTTATTTGTATGATGGCATTGGGATTCCATTTAAATCACGGGTTTCAGAGCGCATTCCAGACATTTGGCTGGAATCATAAAAAATACACTCCGGTTATCAATTTTATCGGAACTGCTTATTCTATATTAATGGCAGCAGGATTTGCTTCAATACCCATCTTCTTCTTAATCAAAAAATGGGGAGGTCAGTAATGGCAGTTAAATTAAACGCAGGTATTCCCGAAGGTCCGATAGCAGATAAATGGACTAACCACAAGTTTAATATGAAACTTGTTAATCCGGCTAACAAAAGAAAATTTAATATAATTGTAGTTGGAACCGGATTAGCCGGTGCTTCTGCTGCTGCATCGCTCGGTGAACTTGGCTATAATGTTCAGGCCTTTACATTCCACGACAGTGCGCGCAGAGCTCACTCAATTGCTGCCCAGGGCGGTATAAATGCTTCAAAAAATTATCAGAACGACGGCGATTCAGTTTACAGATTATTCTATGATACAGTAAAAGGCGGCGACTTCCGTGCCCGCGAAGCCAATGTTTACAGACTCGCTGAAGTTTCAGGCAACATTATTGACCAATGCGTTGCTCAGGGTGTTCCTTTTGCCAGAGAATACGGCGGTCTTCTTGATAATCGTTCTTTCGGCGGGGCTCAGGTTTCTCGTACATTCTATGCCAGAGGCCAGACCGGACAGCAGCTTCTCTTAGGGGCATATTCTGCACTTATGCGCCAGACAGGACTTGGCAATGTTAAAATGTTTACCCGTAAAGAAATGGTTGATCTCGTTCTTGTTGACGGAGTTGCAAGAGGTATAATCGTAAGAGATATGATATCCGGCAAAATAGAAAAATATGCCGCTGATGCTGTAATTCTCGCAACAGGCGGTTATTCTAATGTGTTTTTCCTTTCCACTAATGCAATGAATTGCAACACCACTGCAATTTGGCGTGCACATAAGAAAGGTGCTTTATTCGCTAATCCGTGCTATACACAAATTCACCCGACTTGCCTCCCTATTCACGGCGAAAGTCAGAGCAAGCTTACTCTTATGAGCGAGAGCCTACGCAATGACGGAAGAATCTGGGTATCAAAAAAGAAAGGCGATAACAGAAAAGCTTCAGACATTCCCGAAGAAGACAGAGATTATTACCTGGAAAGAAAATACCCCTCATTCGGAAACCTTACTCCAAGAGACATTGCTTCAAGAAATGCTAAGGAAGCATACGACGATGGAAGAGGAGCAGACGGACAGGAAGCTGTTTATCTCGACTTTGCTGAATCAATTCAACGCCTGGGAAAAAATGTTATAGAAGAAAGATACGGTAACCTTTTCGAAATATATGACACAATTACCGGTGAAAATCCGTACTCAGTACCAATGAAAATTTATCCGGCACCTCATTACACAATGGGCGGACTCTGGGTTGACTATAACCTGATGAGCACAGTTCCTGGTTTATTCGTACTTGGCGAAGCCAACTTCTCAGACCACGGTGCTAACCGCCTCGGAGCAAGTGCTCTTATGCAGGGATTGGCAGACGGGTATTTTGTTATACCTTACACAATCGGGAATTACCTTGCTTCAAATAAACTGGGCAAAGTAAATGTTTCCGAAAAAGAATTCGGTGCAGCAGAAAAAGACATGGCAGAACTTACCAATAAACTTGTTTCAATAAAAGGTAAGCAGACAGTTGACCAGATACACAAGAAGTTAGGCCGCATCATGTGGAATAAAGTCGGAATGGGCAGAAACGAAAAAGGTCTTAAAGAAGCAATTAAAGATATATCTGCATTAAGAGAAGAATTCTGGAACGATGTTAAAGTTGTTGGCGAAGCCGAAGGCATTAACCAAACTCTTGAAAGAGCAGGAAGACTTGTTGATTATCTTGAACTCGGTGAATTAATGGCTGTTGACGCCCTGCACAGAAATGAATCCTGCGGCGGACATTTCAGGGAAGAGTACCAGACAGAAGAAGGCGAAGCAAAACGAGACGATACTAACTTCGCTTATGTAGGAGCCTGGGAATATGAAAATCCAGGCAAATGGAATCTTACTAAAGAAGCCCTGGAATATGAGAATGTTAAATTAGCCCAAAGGAGTTACAAATAATGAGCGAGAAAATGATAAATCTTACGCTGAAAATCTGGAAACAGGCAGGTCCGGATGCTCCGGGCAGATTTGATGAACACAAGGTTCAGGTTTCAACAGATTCTTCAATTCTTGAAATGCTTGATGAATTAAATGATTCTTTAGAAAGACAGGGACTCGAACCTATAACGTTTGAGAGTGACTGCCGCGAAGGTATTTGCGGAACCTGCGGATTAGTTATTAACGGCCGTCCTCATGGTCCTTTGCCGAGAGTGGCAACATGCCAGTTGCATATGCGTCACTTCAAAGACGGTGAAACAATATACATTGAACCATTCAGAGCAAAAGCATTCCCTGTGTTGAAAGACCTGATGGTTGACCGCTCCGCCCTCGATAAAGTTATTCAGGCTGGCGGATATGTTTCCGTTAACACAGGCGGTGTTCCTGATGCAAATGCAATCCCGATTCCGAAAGAAGTTGCATCCCTTGCTTTTGATGCTGCTGCCTGCATTGGTTGCGGTGCCTGCGTAGCTTCCTGTAAAAATGCTTCTGCAATGCTTTTTGTTAGTGCTAAAGTCTCACAACTTGCATTATTACCTCAAGGTCAGCCCGAAAGATTCAAGAGGGTTGAACACATGGTTAAAGTTATGGATGAAATGGGCTTCGGCAATTGTACAAACACTTATGCCTGCGAAGCTGAATGCCCGAAAGGAATATCTGTTTCCAATATCGCAAGATTGAACAGAGAATTCTTTATGGCTGCGCTGAAATCCGAAAATATATAAACGAAAGCAGTATGTTTTGAAATCCCGGTTTTTTTAAGCCGGGATTTTTTATTTAGTATTATTATGTTATTTTTGAAGGTTCAGTTTAGAATAATCCACGATTACAAACATGCTTGAAAGAGAACTTAAATTTATTAATGATTTCCTCATTAATAAAATCCAAAAGCTGGGAAATTATTTCTCTTATGAGCAATTATCCTCTGCCGGGGTGCATCCTGCAGTATTAAAATTCATCTCAGCTGAAATTGATTACCTTATTTACATTGACCGACAAAGGCTAATCAAGGATTCAGTTTTTGACTATTCAGGAAATGAAATTACGGGTAGATTCTCAGAAATCAGCGATGAAATAAAACGTACAAGAAAATTCTCGTCAGATTATATATCTCAATTAGTTCTGCGCTCAACAACATTCAACATAAATTATCTTTATTCTCCCAATCTTTCGCTCATTAAGTTTATATTCGGATCTGATGAAAAGTTAAGTTCAACAGATATCCTGCAAAAACTAAAATACTTCTATTACTATGAGTTCCTGATTGCAATTCTTCAGGGGTATTTTGAACGGAAGAAAGTACTTTCGATGACAGAAGATGAATTTGCTGAAATTATTGATAAAATTGACAATAAAGTAATTCTTAAATACGGAACAAAACTCCTTCAGATTATGGTTAACTCTATGGCCGATTTCTTCAGCATGGGGGAAACCACAAAGCGTACTATCCCGCTTATTGCCATAAAAATGTACCTGAATGAAAAAAATTTCAGTTTCTATGAAGGTAAAATTGATGCTGAAATTGAGAAAGGCTTAAAAAGCAGTCTCGAACTCGGAGAAATTCTCCGTATTCTTTTCAAAGGAGAACTTCCGCCTACGCCATACGGAACTGACGGGCCACAGCTCGGATACCGTAAAACGGCACAGATTCCTGAACACACCGAGGAAGTTGAACCGGATAAGCAGGAAACTGAATTTGTTGAAGCAAATGAAGAACAAAAACCCGATAAAACTCAGGAATCTAAAACAGTAAAAGAATTCGATCTCGAGTATGATAAACTTGCAATGAATTTCGAGATTGTTGACGATGAATCAACTGCTACAAAAGAAGAAGTTTTAGAAGAATCTTCTTCTCAGGATGAATTTACATCTGAGCCTGAGAAATTTTCTGAAGAAATTATACAGCCGAAAACTGAAGAAATAAATGAAATACCTGAGGTAAAATATTCTGAAAAAGCAGAAGCTGAATCTTTTGATTTTGCGGAACCGGAAATATTCGCCAAAAGAGAAAAACCTTTAGATGATGATAACGATATTCATATTGAATATCAGACTCCATACGTTCGATCAGATGAACCGGATGAAATTCAGGAAGCACAGAATCAATCAGAGATTGAAGATATCTACGGCATAGCCGGTAAATCTAATACGAATAAAATATTTGAACCGGAAACAACAAGCCATAGTGGAAAATTTGAAATTGTAGATGAATCCGAAAAAGCAGATGCACTTCCTGAAGAAAAAAACGACCAGGCTGATACAGAAACAAAGAATGATGAGATTCCTTCCTTTGATGAGGAGAGAGTCTCGGAAGAAATAAATCAACAGGAAGAGACTTTTACCGAAGAAGAAAACAACCTTGAAGTAATTGAACTTGATGAAGATCCGGATGAGGATATTTTTATTGAAGCTGAAGAGCCGGAAGTACAGCCGATAGAAGAAGCAACCATACCGGAAGCTGTTAATGAACCAACTCAAGAATCAGTTCAATCAGAACAGATAACTGAAGAAAATCCTACGGTTCTGGAAACAACCTCAAATATCTCTAAAGAGGAAGATGATGAAATGTCAGCACTACGCAATGAAAATACAAACTCCATAGATGAGATCAGTGACCCAGATATACAAACGGATATCAAAAAAGAAGCTGAAACTTCGGAAGACTATGAAAATGTATTTAGTGAAGAAAATAACCATTCAAAAAACAAATTTGTTTTCGAAATAATTGACACTCCCTCTGAATCCGACAATGAAGAAACTTTAGATGTAAAAAAGCCTGATGATACAATTACAAGCAATAGCATTCCGGAAGAAGAGCATAATAATAAAACTGATATAGAAGAACAACCGACACAACAAAAGAAGATTTCAATTTTTAGAATCAAAAAACCTGAAAAAAGAAGATTTTTCTGGCAATTAGATAAAAAACAAGATGTTAAGGAAGAAATTAAACCGGAAACCGAACGTGTAAATGAAGAAGTTCCCGAACCGGCTCCGCAACCTGAAACAGTTGAACCCGAGAAAATGCCTGAAACTCCCGAAGTTCCTGTGGTAAATGAAGAAAAGGGTATTTTAAAGGGACAATCAAAAGGTGAAAAATTCACACCCGACCAAAGCGATGAAGACATTGATATGTCTGCTCTTCTGGAATATAACAAAATTACAAAGGTAGTTGAAGTTATTTTTAATTATGACAACAGTGAATTCTCTCTTTTTATGGAAATGATTAAAGATGCAAAAGATAAAGAATCGGCTTATTCTTTAATGAATAAATACTTCCAGGATAATAAGATAAATCCTAATCTACGAGAAGCCGTTATGTTTAAAGAAATAATTACAAAATATTTCGAAAGGAAATAATGTTTATTGATTATTGTGAAATAGCGGTTAATGCCGGTAACGGCGGTGCCGGTGCGGTTTCCTACCGCAGAGAAAAATATGTTCCCAAAGGCGGTCCCGCCGGCGGCAACGGAGGCAATGGCGGCAGTGTAATTCTTGAAGCACACCATAACCTGAATACGCTTATTGATTTTAAGAATAAGCATGAATTCTTTGCCCAAAACGGGGATAAAGGAGGCAGTTCGCTGAAAGACGGTAAAAACGGAGAAGATCTTATTATTAAGGTTCCTGTTGGTACTACTGTTCACGATATTGAAACTGCAGAAGTAATTGCAGATCTTGACGAACAGGGAAAGAGAGTTGTTGTCGTTAAAGGCGGAAAAGGCGGAAAAGGAAATGCTTATTTCGCTACACCAACAAATCAAACTCCCCGGTATGCACAGCCCGGTTTGCCCGGAGAACAAAGATTTATAAGCCTTGAACTCAAGCTGATTGCAGATGTGGGATTAGTCGGATTCCCCAATGCAGGTAAATCAACTTTAATATCTGTTATTTCATCTGCCAAACCAAAAATTGCTGATTACCCTTTCACTACATTGGAGCCGAACCTCGGAATAGTTAAATACAGGGAAGGCGACAGCATTGTTGTGGCTGATATTCCCGGTATTATTGAAGGAGCACACGAAGGAAAAGGATTAGGAATTAAGTTCTTAAGGCATATTGAACGAACAAAAATATTACTACTGCTAATTGACATTTCTGATGAAAATTATCAGAAAAGTTATGACTCACTTATGTTCGAACTGAACAGTTACAGTAAAATTCTTAGCGATAAAAAGAAAATTGTTGTTCTGACCAAGGCTGATATAATTGATCCTGATGAACTGTCAAAGTTTCGCAAAAAGAAAATAAAAGGATATAAGAACAATCCGATTTTTATTATATCTGCTGCAATGGGATTAGGGATTAAAGAATTGCTGGATTACATCTGGGAACAGCTTAAATCGTGAATGCTGTAAAACTCATTACACATATCTTTGTCTGGACTCTTATTCTCTGTGCAACTTTTCTGATATGCCTTGGAATAGGGCAGGTTTATCTGAGTCCCTCTGATACTTTAATGATACTAAGCGGGGCTGACGGTGGTTTTCTTTCTGACATAGTACTCAATATTCGTCTGCCAAGAATAATCCTGGCGCTTGCCATAGGCGGAGGTCTTTCTGTAACAGGAGTTGCATTTCAAGCACTTCTTCAAAATCCGCTGGCTGAACCTTACATCCTCGGAATATCCAGCGGTGGTGCTTTCGGTGCCATACTTTCTCTTGTATTGGGACTCGGCTTTTTAGGTACTCAATTATTTTCTTTTGGCGGAGCACTTATTGTTTTGGTTATTGTTTTTTATCTGGGAAAGCGCTTTGGTGAAATTGAACCGAATGTACTTTTATTAAACGGAGTTATGGCCGGGGCGTTCTTTTCTGCAATAATCCTTCTGCTTGTTTCATTTATGGATGATACTCTTAGAACTGCTGTTTACTGGTTAATAGGCACTCTATCTCTGGCCTCTCCCGATTCATCTTTGTACATTCTTTCACTTTCACTTGCAGTAGGATTACTTCTTGCCCTGAACGGACACAAATACAATGTACTGGCCTTGGGAAGTGAAAATGCAAAGTTCGTCGGAATCAATACAGCCGCACTTCACAAAATTACATACCTGGCAGCCAGCCTGCTGATTGCCGCAATTGTCTCTGTTAGCGGAATCATAGGCTTTGTGGGGTTGTTTATACCTCATCTCTGCAGAATTATTTACGGTTACGACAACCGAATAATCCTGCCGGTTTCATACCTTGCCGGAGCATCATTTTTAATAATTGCCGATACATTTGCCAGAACGGTGCTTTCCCCTTCGGAATTACCCGTTGGTGCAGTAACGGCATTGGTAGGAGCCCCGGTATTTATTCTTCTTTTAAAAAAGAGATTTAATATTCTGAAGTGAAAGAAATGAAAAGCCGGATAAGTAAAACCTATCCGGCATAATTGAAATTATTTTTTCAGTGCAGCTTCGATTTCGCTAACATAAACGGCTTTATCTACCAACCCTATGTGTTTTGAAATTATTTTGCCATCTTTGCCGATAAGAAATGATGTCGGGATACTTGTAATATTTCCGTATGCTGAAACAACTGACTGATTACCGTAAACAACAGGATAATTTAATCCGTACTGTTTAACAAATGACGGAACATCTTTCTTTGTATTCATTCTCGGATCATCCGAATCGAGTGAAATTGCAATAACCTCAAAGCCCTTGCTTCCGTATTCTTTTTTCAAGGAAATTAAATCAGGAATACTCTTTCTGCAAGGCGGACACCATGTAGCCCAAAAATCTATTAAAACAACTTTACCTGAATAATCAGATAATTTAAGTTCACTTCCGTCAACTGCTGGCAAGGTAAAGCCGGGTGCCGCAGGTTTTACTCCGTTCTCACCTGCAGGAGTATAATTTGGCGGATAAGGCCCTGCTTCAGGCTCTGAGGCAGAATTATTTATGATGAACAGTGTAAGAAAAGCCAGAAAAAACAACGACCAGTATAACCTGCTTCTGTTTTTCGGATCAGAAAAAATACCTTTCACTGTTTTATTTTTTTCGGACATATTTACTCCAATTTCTGTTTTTATGAATGAAAATATATACTTTATGAATAACTTAATAAAGTTATTATTTCTTCGCCGGTGAAAATATATTCGACAAAGTTAATCCCAAAACGCCTCCGTAAGCAGTTGAAATAAACGGATTTCCTGTTATAGGACATCCACCGCTGCAGCCGACGAAATAATAATATGCAAATCCCCCGGCCGCTCCGGCTGTTCCCCAAATTATGTATTTAAGTAATTTCTTATTTTTCATATTTTTTTGTTGGTATGATTCTCGTTTTAAAAAACGGATTCACCTTTTGAGGGCTTTTGTATTTATTTTTAAAGCATTTAGCGTTATTTTGGGAACTCATAAAATAAGTTCTTGAAAAAAATGACATGGAGACAAAATGTATAAAAAATCGTTTATGGTAATTCTAATGAGCTTTGTAAGTTTCTTCGCTTTTACTCCTGAAGAATATCCTCAAATAAAAGGTATTGATTCAGTTAACCTCGATACATCCATTCTCCCGGCAGCCAACTTCTATGATTATGCCAACGGCGGTTGGATTAAAAACAATCCGATTCCTGAAGATCAAAGCCGCTGGAGCAATTTTGAAGTTTTAAATGAAAATAATCTTAATACATTAAAAACTATACTCGATGAACTTGCCGGAAATCAGTTTGAAACAGGGAGCATCAGGCAAAAGGTATCCGATTTCTACAAAATCGGAATGGATACCGCAAGAATAGAAAAAGAAAATTTCAGAGTAATATTGCCTGAATTAAAGAAAATTGATATAATAAAAGATCAGGATTCGTTTATTAAAATGCTTGCTGAAATGCAGAGAAAACTGTTCAATCCTCTGTTTACATTTTCAAGCGCCCCTGACAGTAAAAACAGTAATATGAACCTTGCATATCTTTACCAGGGAGGATTAGGGCTCCCGGACCGAGATTACTATCTGAATCAGGACGATAAATCAAAAGAAATCAGGGAAAAATACAAAGAATACATTGCGTCTCTATTTAATAATCTTGGTTTAGCCTTAAAGAGCGGACGTGAAATTGCTGATACTATCTTGACAATTGAAACACGTCTTGCCAAAGCTTCAAACAGCAGACTCGAAAACCGTGATCCGATCAAGACTTATAACAAAATGGATATAGATTCATTATATGAAATTGCAGGCAATTTTGACTGGGATTTTTATTTTGAAGAATTGGGTATTTCAGATCCTGAATACATCAATGTTGCACAACCCGGATATTTTAAAGAATTAAACAAAATGATGAAAGAAGTAAGATTCGATAATTGGAGTCTATACATTAAATACCATTTTCTGAGAGCTTCTGCATCATACTTAAACCAAGACTTCGTTAACAGTTCGTTCGACTTCTATTCAAGATACCTGAACGGTGTTACAGAAATGCAGCCTAGATGGAAAAGAATTCTTGAAACTATTAACTCAAAAACCGGTGAGCTTCTCGGACAACTTTATGTCGAAAAAGCTTTCCCTCCCGAATCCAAAGAAAAAGCTGAAGATATAGTAAGAAGCCTTCTGGAATCTATGAAGGAAAGAATCGAGAACCTCACATGGATGACCACAGATACTAAGGAAAAAGCTCTTGAAAAACTATCTACTTTCAAGTATAAAATCGGGTACCCTGATAAGTGGACTGATTTTTCATCTCTGGGAATTAACAATGATTCTTACATTAGGAACATTATGCGTATTAACGAGTTCTATCATAAACGCAGTATGAATGATATTAATAATCCTGTTGACAGATCGAGATGGTATATGAGTCCTCAGACTGTTAATGCCTACTACTCACCTAAGGCTAATGAGATTGTCTTCCCTGCCGGAATACTTCAATTTCCATTCTTCGACGCTTCGGTTGATGACGCAATAAACTATGGTGCAATGGGTGTTGTGATTGGCCATGAAATAACCCACGGATTTGATGACCAAGGCAGAAAATATGATGCTGAAGGTAATATAACAGATTGGTGGACTTCTGAAGACCAGAAAAATTTCACAGAGTTGACTGATAGACTTGCTGAGCAATTCTCGGGATATTCCCCCGTTGAAGGATATAACATTGACGGAAAGCTGACTCTTGGAGAAAACATTGCCGACTTAGGCGGCATTGCAGTTTCACTCAATGCATTTAAGAAAACCGAACAATACAATAAAGGCGAACTAATTGACGGATTTACACCGGTACAAAGATTTTTCCTAAGCTATGCTCAGGTTTGGAGAAATAATATTCGGGAGCAAGCTCTTATATTAAGATTAAAAACAGATGTACATAGTCCTGCTAAATACCGGGTATTAGGACCGCTTAAGAATAATGAAGTCTTTCATAAAGCATTCGGAATAAATGAAACTGACCCGATGGGAAAACCGGCTGCTGAACTTATTAAAATCTGGTAATCAATGAACGCTCTTGAGGTAAACAACATTTCAAAATCATTTAACGGAATTAAAGCCGTTAAGGATGTTTCCTTTACCGTTCCTTCCGGATCTGTTTTCGGACTGATTGGAAGAAATGGTGCCGGAAAGACTACTACAATTCGAATGCTTCTGAATATTTATGTACCCGATTCGGGTGAAATATTATTCAAGGGCAGAAAAGCAGATAACCATTTCCGTGATGCTTCCGGCTATTTACCCGAAGAGCGTGGCGTTTATAAAAAGATGAAAGTACTCGATCTGCTCAAATTTTTTGCCGAGATTAAAGGAAAATCAGGAAAAGATGTTGAGAAAGTCGCAACTGCATATCTGGAAAAATTCGACCTTCTTTCCAGAAAAGATTCAAGGATTGAAGATCTATCTAAAGGGAATCAGCAGAAAGTACAATTTATCGCAACAATATTACACAACCCAGAATTTATTATTCTGGATGAACCATTTTCCGGATTAGACCCAATAAATACCGGCCTTCTTAAAGATATAATTATTGAACTTAAACAGAAAAATAAAGTAATAATTCTCTCAACGCACTTAATGGATTATGCAGAAAAAATGTGCGATGAGATTGTTCTGATTGAAAAGGGTAGTAATATTCTAAGTGGAAACCTTCACGTCATTAAGAAATCTTTTGCCGAAGGCAGCATTATTATGGATCACTTTGGTGATTTATCATTTTTAAATGGACACCCTATGGTCAAAGAAACTGAACAATACGGAAACACAACCGGGATCAGGCTTAAGGATCCGGGAAGTACTCAACAGTTTCTTAAATTTCTTATTGAAAAAGGTATTGAAATAAAAAGGTTTTCTGCAAATGATATTAGTCTTCAGGAAATTTTTATAAAACTTGTAGGCAATAACCGGAATGAGGAACCATCTGATGTTCAGCACTAAAACTTTTGCAGTATTCAAGCGCGAGATTAAGGAAAGACTATTCAGCAAATCCTTCATACTAACAACAATTCTGATTCCTCTACTTACTTTCGGTGTTATAGGTATTCAATTTCTACTTGTTTCATATGAAAGCGATCAGGGCTCCTATTTCATAATTGCCGGTGAGTCTGAAGAATTAAAAAACGAACTATCCGCTGAGTTTTCTGAACAAGAAATTATTAAATCCGGTTATTACAATATTTCCTTTGAAGTCATCAAAAGTGATTCTCTCCAAAAATACATCGATTCCATAAGAGAAAAACTTATGGATGGAAAGATTACTGCGCTGGTATTTTTACCGGATTCCGGTTTATCTGAGAAATCAGTTAAGTTTTACTCAAAAAATCCAAACAATCTCACTGTAATTGAAAAGCTAAAGAGAATTATTAACTCAGCTCTCGTAAAAAAATACTTTGCCGGTAAAAACATAAGTAAAGAAGACCTCGAATATGCTAAAAATGCTCCTGATTTTGAGGCTTTTAGAATTTCCGAAGAACAAATTAACAGGGAGGGTTACGGAAACCAGGTAATGTCTTTTCTTTTTTCATTCCTTCTATACATGAGTTTACTATTTTTTGGGACTATGGTTATGCGAGCCATAGTACAGGAAAAAGCAAACAGAATTGTTGAAGTTATTCTTTCCTCTGTCTCTGCAACCGAATTGATAACCGGCAAGATAATGGCAGTTGCAACAGCCGGATTTGTTCAGATGTTTATCTGGCTCTCTCCTGTTTTTTTTCTAAGCGCATCATCGATTGCTTTCCTGCCTGACGATTTAATTCTCAATATCAGTCTTCTGAAATTGTTTTATTTTCTCTTTAATTTTGTAATCGGATTAATAACTTTTTGCGGACTTTTCGCCGCTGCAGGTTCTATGTATGATAATGACCAAGATAGTCAGACCGCTGTATGGCCAATCATGATGCTTATAATGATTCCTTTTTTTATATCGCTTACATTGAACAACAATCCTGATAATCTTATTGCGGCAATAGCTTCTGTTTTTCCTTTCTCTTCCATAATAGTAATGCCTGCCCGTGTCGTAATGATGGATGTTCCCTTTTGGCAGTTTACATTAAGCATTCTAATAAACTTAACTACAATGGCCGGCGTTTTTCGTATCTCCGGAAAGATCTACAGAATTGCACTACTGATAAATAATAAAAAACCGGGCTTTAGAGATTTAAGAGAATGGATATTTAATAAAGATATTTAAATTACTACAGTAACTTTTTGATTATTATTATTTTAAGAAAAATTTCAGGTAAAAATGTACGATAAGGAAGTAATTGAAATTCTTGTTGAAAAACTGACCGAAGATTTCAGCATCTCTACCCCGATAGGAATATCTGAGAGCAGTGAAATTGTAGAAAGCACAAAAATAATTAAAGAGTTTCTTATTGAAAGAATCAAAATTTTAATGGCTAAGAATTTCGAAAGATTTCTGAATACTCTTTACCGCATAGATGTAGATGAAATACGATTGAATAAAGCTCTTAACGAAAACTCTATTCAGGAAATTCCTGAAAAAATAGCTGACCTGATTATAGAAAGACAAATAAAAAGAATAACAACGCAGCTTAAATATAAAAGAGGTGAACTGTAAATTTCTCTTTACATGTCAATATAACTTGTCAGAGAATACTTGTTTCGTTTTAATCCAGTAATGACATTTTTCCGGGCTATTAAATATTTTTATTATCCTTTCACGTTAATTGATTGTATTTCATATCTTTTTTGATTTTAACAGACTCCAACATCTATTTATAATGTATAATGCTTTTCGGATTTAACCTGCTTTTTTCCATTGGTATGAGTGTTGTTATTATTGTTAAAAAACGATGCAAAATGGAAAAATTATCTCTTTCATATATTTTTGATGTAACTGAGGATAGGGAACTGGCTGAATATAAAGTTCTTGGGATTCTCAGAAATTACAGAGATTTATTCAGGCAAAACAAGATATATCCTTATTTATCTGAATTGATTGATATAGCATATACATTTGAAGATTTTATGGATACTAATCCATTATACTTTGAAAGAGCTGCAAAGGATATGGTAATTGTTGATATTGAAAGTGAAATTTCCGGGACTGAAGTTCTTCTTGTAACTGAAACTGAACTTGAGCAGATCAGAGATTTTATGAAATGGGCAATACCCTGCATTGAAAATGTTATTAACGAGGGAAAGGCCATCTATGATTTTGTTGAAGACAATATGGAGTTAAGCAGAACAGAAAAATACAGCAATTTCAGCGATAACGGATATCTTATTATACCTGATAATCTTTCCGGAAAGATTAATATTTACAAATACCGCGTTCCCGGTGAAGAGTCAGGAAAAACAATAATACGTAAAGTGGAAACTGAACTTTTAAGCTCTTATGAATTTGCAGATAATCCATATAAACAAATTTTGTTTAAAGACAGCTTTGACAGGAATTCGATTTTTATTAACACAGACTTATCTCTCCCATTTCAGGAAACAATACTTCCTGTAGTTCAAAGGCTTATTGCCGCAAAATTGAACGAAGTTAAAAACTAATCCGTATATTTCAACTAAACAATTTGTTTTTTATATCGAAAATACTATAAATAATTCCGGATTACTTTGGCAAAAATCCTTATTATATTAGTTTGTCTCAACATAATGGTGCAGGCATCAGGGCAGAATTACATCATTAAAAACTATACTGTAGAAGACGGACTTTCAAGCAACCTCGTTAAGACTCTGATTCAGGATGAAAAAGGTTTTATCTGGATCGGAACTGATGCCGGAATAATCCGTTTTGACGGCGAACTCTTTAAAGAAATGGCTAAGGGCAATTCTCATTCGTACGTTAAATTCCTCTATAAAAAATCTGCTGATGAACTTTATTTTCTTTATGATATGGGCTTTGGTTCAATAAGCCTTTCTGACTACGGTTATTCTTACAAGAATATAATTAATGGAACTATTACAGGTTCTGATACTTTGCTATTCTATCCAAAATCACTACTCGCCGATATAAACGATAATCTTTGGATTGGTGAATCTAACGGTATTTCAAGATATCAGCGCGGAAAACTCAATAAATATCCTCTCGTAAACTCGGGCAATCATTGGGATCGCTCTTTCAAATTCGTTAAGGATAAGAACGGAAATCTTTTTGTCTTTACATTCGGCGGCGAAGTGTATAAGTATAAGGCAGATACAGATGTATTTGAAGTATTGCATACTAAAAACAAAGAATTTGTAAATATTTCCGATGTAGTATTCTACAAAGGTAATATATATTGCGGTTTTATGAACGGACTTGGGAAATTCAATTACAATAAGAACGATAACAGTTATTCTATTCAATCATTAAATAATGTCAGTAACGTTTCGGTTATTGTACCTGACTCCACCGGAACCTTTTATTTAGGCACGTGGAATGACGGTATTTATGAGTATAATCTATCAACAAGCAGTCTGAATAAAATTGAAGGTATTTCCAACACGCCTATAAACTGGGCTTCGCTTGATAAAACAGGTAATCTCTGGGTTGCATCAAATGCCGGCTTATGGTTTGTATCAAAATCCAAATTTGATAATCTGGATATGACAGGATATTTTAATAAAATAAACTATAGCGGCCAGTTCAATGATTATATTGCTTTTATTCAGGAAAAAAATGATTCCGTTATAACTTTCAGTAACCAGCACCAGATTTTTTCAATATCCGTTAATGACCGGTCAAAAAATTTCCAAACTCTCGGAAGCTTCCCGAATCTGTATAATTATCACGCCACTGAAGACGGTTATTGGCTTTCATACATATCTTTGCTACTTCAAAAAATTGACAATAACGGAAAAGTATTAGTTAGTACATCCAGCCGGGGAAGAATTCCCCGAATGGAAGAAACTGATAAAAAGGAATTTTGGGGGTACCAGGAATATGTTCATTCAATATTGAGGATGTTTCCTGACGGCACTAAAAAAGAATATAAAATTGATTTTAACAAGATCCAGCATCTTAATGTATTGAAGAAATTTAACGGGAACGATATTTATTTTGCCGGCAAGGGGAAAAACTCTTTCCTCTACAAATTTGATTATAAAAACGATAAGTTCATTAATCTTAGTGCAAGGCTTAATGAAGAATATGATATAAATGTTTTCGATATGGATATCAGCTCTGATAATTCAATACTGCTTGCAAGCAATAACGGATTATACAGAATGAGTGCTGATTATTCCAAGCTTGAGTTATTTAATATACCTGAATTAGTTGAAAACATGATAAAAGCTGTTAAAATTGATAAAAACGGAAGTACCTGGGTTGGAACCGAAAAAGGTTTGTTCCTTCTTGAGAATAACGACTTTATTTATTTCACTAAAAAAGATGGATTAGCCAATTCATCCATTACTTATCAGGGACTCGTTTTTGATAAATATAACCGAATCTGGATTGCAAATGCCAACGATGTTACTTTCTGGCAGAGCACAGATTCAAAAATCACTAAAACTTCAATACCAAAACTTCTCTCAGTGATTTTTACGAGTGAGGGTAAAAAAGTTGAATCAGAAAATAACATATTCCCCACAGGCGCAAGCATTCGTGCGGAATTTTCCACATTACTGTATCCTTCTGATAAAACAAGCTACATGTATAGATTTATAGGGCTCGACACTAACTGGATAACTCAATACTCAAACAGCCTGAATATGCCATTGCATAAAGCAGGCAGATATGTTTTGCAAATAAAAGCTAAAAAAGCCGGATACTTTTGGAGTGATATTGCTGAATATGAGTTTGAAGTAACAGATCCCTGGTATTTGTCTCTTTCAATGAGAATCTTCTATTTCATTTCTTTAGTTGTTTTTGTTATAATTATTGTTGACAGAATTAATAAAATAAGAATAAACCGACTTGAATCCAGAAGGCAGGAACTTGAGCAGATTGTTGCAATTCGCACAGGCGAATTATTAAAAGAAAAAGAAACAACGGAGAAGTATCTTAGAGATAAGGAAATTTTGCTGGATGAAAGTGAGAAGTCAAGGAAAGAACTTCAGGAAGCAAATGATTTGAAAGAAAAACTATTAAATATTGCAGCACACGATCTAAAAAATCCTTTGCAGGTAATTCTGGGCTATGAATTCCTTGTAAGAGAAGAATTCACTTTGGAAGGTGAACATTTATCGATGATGGATAAAATTTTCCTTTCTTCAAAACGAATGCTTAATATAATTACAGAACTTCTGGAATCTGCAGCGACTGCATCCCAGAGAATTGAACTAAAAAAGACGGATTCAAATCTTGCTTCACTTATTGAAAACATTGTACACCATAATATTGCCCGTGCTGAACAGAAAAAACAGCATATAAAAATTGACTTGGATGAATCAATAAACGCTAATGTAGATCAGTTCTGGTTTAAGGAGGCAATTGACAACCTAATAAGCAATGCCGTAAAGTACTCACCCCTTAATGAAACTATTTTAATTAAACTTGAAAAATTAAACGGCGTAACCCGAATTTCAGTTAAAGATAATGGACCCGGATTCAGCGACGAAGATAAAAAGAATATGTTTAATAAATTCCAAAGGCTTTCAGCCAAACCAACAGCAAATGAATCATCAACCGGATTAGGTCTTTTTATCGTTAAAGAAATAATCGATAAACATGGCGGAAAAATTAGTCTTGAAACAGAGCCCGGAAAAGGTGCAATGTTTATAATTGAATTTAATAACTAAAATTCATATCCCGCCGAAAACTTAAAGGCTACTTCGGGAATACCTGCAATTGTAACTCCAATCTTTATATTGTTTCCCAAATTGTATCTTTTATACAGAGCAATACTTTCAACAAGAGGTAAATCAAGAATATCTTTTAACGACTTAATTGTTTCTTTATCAGAAATTCCATCTATTATCGGATTCCCGCCAATGATAAAACTACCGCCGGCACCGAAGTATGGATTATGATATCCTGTTTCCTCGCTGAAAAGTTGCAGCAAAAGTCCGTCAATATCCAAATATAAAATCCTCAAAGGCAGAAGGGCATAACTCCATCCTTCCAGTTTCTCCGGAAATTTAAAGTCTGCACCGAAAGAAATTCCTGCAGACGGGACTTTACCGACTTTATATTTACCAAACTGATAAGAAAGTTCATTCCAATACTTGGTAATATTCAATGAGAATGTATGACCGGCAGTCTTGAAATCCATACCGAATGTTATGGAAGAAGGGATACTGAACTTAACAGTATCAGTAAATTCATTTCCTGAAGGTACAGTCAGGTTTGGTTTTGTAAGATCAAGCGAATCTATCAGAATATCGAAAGATTCCTGCCCTGTTCCCGTAAACCTCCCCGTTATGAATTTCGGTTGAAACGCTTTACTTACTGCATTCGGATCGGCAAGAAAGAACACAGGCTTTATACTTGCAGAAAGTGAAAATGAGGCAAATGGCAGAAAATCCTCCGATTTGAATATCAATCCGGCCTCTAGACC
The DNA here is from genome assembly GCA_964584325.1 of uncultured Melioribacteraceae bacterium. Classification (GTDB taxonomy): domain Bacteria; phylum Bacteroidota; class Ignavibacteria; order Ignavibacteriales; family Melioribacteraceae; genus CAZOZP01. Next base: position 6,848 of record CAZOZP010000038.1, on the reverse strand, counting down.
TGACTGATTATCTTTATAGTCAGCATCAGCCTGCCAGAAGAGTGAATTGGTTTCATTCTCCGGATTAAGATTAGGATCCTCATTGTCGTTAAAAAAATATTCTGATCCATTATTTATGGTAAGTACTCCGTCAATATTAAAATTTAGCTTAAGTTTATTGGAAACATAATAACGTTCATACGTTATTCCACCGGATAGATAACTGTTCCCATTTCTCCAAAGTTCTGAAGCAAAGGATAATGAAACTTGTTCCATATTAATTTGAATTTCTGAAAAAAGTGCCGCCAATAGAGATATATCAATATCTGCAGTGTTATTTCCTACAACTTTAGTTGTCTTAATATTAGAGGTTAATCCGGTAAGCGCCATATCAAAACCTAATGTTAAAGGAACTGAATAACTCGCAGAGAGGACTGATTTTTCTCCCAGAGGAATTGCCAAAGCCAAACCGCTGAATTTCCTTCCGGCAGAAAAAGTAAATCCACTTAATTGTGTATAGTCTTTCACTCCCGTACTGCTAAAGCTAAAAGCTTTGTTTTTATCAATCTGGTCATCTATTACTTCAGAAATCATTTCATCGCTGAGAACTGAATTTCCGGAAATTCCAAGAAGACTATTAGTTATAAGTGGTTGCAATTCAATACTGAAACTGTTCTTTTCAATGAAAACCAACTGAGCCGGATTTATCATATTCGCACTTAATCCTCTTGGCCCTGATAATCCGTAGTTCCCGTTGAAAGGATCACCCATTCCGAAAGCAATATTTGTATTCAGCTTTCCGCCTCCGAAACGGCTCATTACAGGTGTATCCTTAACTGCTTGTGCAGAAAGAATTACCTGAATTATTAACAATAATGTATAAATATGTTTAATCATTAAAACCCGACTCCTAAACTAAAGACTTGAGTGTCTGCAAGCTCCTCAAACAAATAGGCATAATCAATTCGAACCGTTAGACTTTCGGTTAAATTGTAATTTATCCCGATTCCGGCAGAATACTTTTCATCATCGCGGTTATTAGGAATTATCCTTGTACCTCCTCTTAGGCTTATTATATCAATAAGAATAATTTCTGCTCCAGCAGAATACTTAACATCAGTATATTGATAAATATTCGGAGTAACATCAAATAAAACATTTATAAAACTCTCCGGTTTAAAAAGCAGACCTGCTCTAAGCTCTGTCGGAATAGATTCCTGATATTTTCCTTTGCTCCGTTTTCCCTGGTTTTCACTTTGAGAATCCCAGTAAACCGGTGAAACAATATCCTTTATGACTATAGAAAATGCGAGTTTTTCTAACAGGTATGTTCTAAATCCCAAGTCAAGACCGAACCCGTAGGCTGAACCGCTTATTTTATTGGCAATTCCTTCATTAATCTCATCTTCCGTGAAAACAATCAGACTGTTTCTGTCAATACTATTATTCCCGAATGAAGCATACCGAAATTTTAATGATGCTCCGAAAATGAATCCACTGTATTCTTTTGAAACCCCTGCAATCATTGTAAACTCGTGCATTTGATCATCACCTGAAGATACAAGTCCCAACCCGGCCGCTGTATTCTGATTTAGCTTATAATTTGCCGAGAGATACCCGAATGGAATTATTCCAAGTTGATTTCTGTAAGAAAATACAGCTTCGCCGGTTTGCTTAGGAATCAGTCCCGCTGGATTATTGAATATCATATCCGCATCCGATTCTGCTGCAGTGTATGCTCTTGAAAATGCAGAAGCCTTTGCGCCTCCTGAAAAATCTAAAAATGAGGCAGCAATTCCTGAAAGTTCTTGTGCATTTATTGGAACAACTGCACACACAATACATAAATATATAAAATATTTCATTTTATTAACACCGCTTTAAGTAATTCCTTCTTTTCACCTGAACTATCTTTTGCCTTTAAAAGAATAATATATCTTCCGTTTCTTGCCATGCTTCCGGAATCAGTGAGCCCATCCCATATAATTTCTTTGTGTCCCGCCTTACTTCCGTATATTCCCGGAAATTGCATATCTCCATCCAGAATAACCCTGACAAGTTCACCTTCCAGATTATACACCATAATTGTAACTAAAGCCACTGCATCGGATGTTGTAAGATAATAGCCAATTTTAAGGGGTGCAACTTCAGGAGAAAAAGGACTTGGAAGAACTGCTGCGTGTCTGAATCCAAGAGGAAGATTCTCGGTCATAATCCCGTAATCACCGAATTTAGATACGCTCCCTGCGCTGAAACCGGTTTCCGCTTCAATTGTGTTTGATATGACATACCATCGCTTTTGCTTTATATCAAAAAATCCGACCTTCTTATTGCCTAACCCACTTCTAATATCCTTTGAACTAAAGAGTTCTAATGAAGCCGGAGTTATTAAACTGTCGCCGGGTAAAGCGGAAGATGAATTATATGAAATTCTGAAGATATCTCCGAAAAGCGTATAAGATACGTTACCTGAAATCAATTGTTTTTTTGCGTTCCCAACTTTCTGCTTTTCTAAATAAATTTCAGTTCTGGCATTTACGCAATTGGGTCTTAAAATTATATTAAAACTCTCGCCGTCCGACAGCTCGCGATAATTATCTTCAGAATTTACTACTGCAAAAATGTTAATCCTGGCCGAAGCAGACAAAGACGTAATATTATCATATAATAATATCTCGGTTTCTCCCAAGTACTCTCTTCCTGAAGGAATAAATCTTCCTGCCTGACTCACTATTCCGGCTCCTGCAGGTTTTACGGAGAACTCACCGGCACTACCTATTTTTACGACATTCCCCAATGTATCCATTCCAAAATACTCTAAAGGTACTTCTGACACTGCATTTGAAACTGATTTGTATGGAGTACCGATGAAAATCTTATTGATTGGAGTCCCTTTAATTTTTATTCCGGGCTCAAATTCAATTTGTCTTCCGTTATAACCGGCTTTAATACTAATTTGCGGGTTCCCTTCTTTTTTCGGCCTTAAAATAATTTTTGTGCTGTCTGCTGAAACTGGAAATTCAATTTCTGCAATATCCTCATCTATCTCCCACTTCACAAAAGTTTTTGCAGTCTTGGATTTCGCATCTATTATATTTCCCCCTCCGTCTTTCATTCTTAATTCAAAATCGTACTCATCTCCGGGTCTAAGAAAGATGCCTTTAATATCAGGAAGAAGCATCAGAGATGTTAAATAATCCTTTGCGACCGGCTGAAATGAATATTCGGAAGATCTGTACCTGATTCCGCTCTGTAAATCTTCTGTTTCAAAGTATAGAACAATCTTTTGGTCTGAATAAACAGGCGGAATTTCGAAATATGTTTTACCGTTGTTTTTCTGAAGAACAGCATGATTATATATACTTTCAGAAGCAGCCCTGTAATAAAGAATACCGGAAATTCTATCAGACGATTGATTGGAAACTAAACTAATAGTATTTGTTATTCCGGTGAAAAATGTATCAGGTAGTTCTCCCTTAAATGGCAAAGGAATAATTGCATTAATACCGGCTGTATCTGAGGCAAGATTAAATGTAAGAAATTCCTTCAGAGGTAAAAGGTATTCCGTTGCGGCAATTTCCGCTGTATAAGTTCCTTTTGCTAAAAGTAACGGGGTTCCCGAATATCCTTGTTCATCAGTCAAATTGATATTTTCAAAACCTTCAGTTCCGATTACTTTAACCTTTATTCCTGCTAAAGGCTTTTCATTATCCGTAACTTTTATATTTATATAACCGCTTGGAAGTACTCTTGTGGGAATATTTATAAGAGTACCTTTCTTATCCGCAGTTACTCTTAATGTATGTGATGTTCCTCCATTAAGCGGCGAGATTTTGAAAACTGAAGTATCCTTAGGATTCACGGAGATCGGAAGCTCATTGAAAGTATAATATCCATTCGCATTTGTTTGGACTTTGTATTCAGAACCTGATACTGCTTTCATTTCATATCCCTGAACACCTACACCTTTATAGGTAATCCTGCCTCTGACACTTACATTAGCCGGATTTAGATAATTGACCTTACCTGAAATTACCTGATTGTCTGCAACCTCAATATCCGATGAGTCGGCAAAAAATCCTGCTTTTAATATTTTCAGTTTAGCTTTGCCTGACGGGATTGAATTTAACGAGAAAGATCCGCTTAAATCAGATTTAGTTTGAAATGAAGCATTTATTCCATAATAATTTAAAGTTATCAGAGCCTCTGCTATTACGTTTTCAGTAGCTGTTTTATAAATCTTTCCGGAAATTCCGGATGTATTAGGCTTTAGAGAGAATCCGGCTGTTACAGTCTGATCTTTAGCAATTTCCTTTGAAATTGAAGACTGAACACTAGTGAAACCGGTTTTTACTACTGTTATTTTATATGTACCTGCCGGAATATTCGGAAACGCTAGTGTTCCATCAATTCCTGTTTTCCCCGATACCGTGTATTTCTCAGTATTTATTGCTGACACTGTAACACCTGGAACAGATTTCCCGGCATTATCTTTTGTAGTTATATAAAGAGATCCTGTATTTGAAACTGCCTTAAAATTCACTAAAGCTGAATCCGTTCCGGAAAGTGTCAAATTTGCAGAAAGCGGCTGGAATGAATACCCCGGCAATACAGGTTTGATATTGTAAGTCCCGGCCCTCAGATTTTCCAGTCTGAAATCGCCTGTACTACTTGAAATTCTCTTAATACTACTTCCATCCGGTAATTTCAGTGCAACAGGAACATTCGGAATTTGAGTATTTCCTTTGATGATAGATCTCTTTTCAACTAATTCAATCACCACCCCTAAAATGTTAGATGAACCCTTAGGTATTGTTATTGTTAACGTATCATTTGCGTAAGACGGATTTGTGAGAGAAGTAATAATTGTGCAGACAGATGAATCAGGAACTGCAGTAAATTCAAAAACACCCGAAAAGTCTGAAGTAGCGGAAAACTGTAATCCTGAACTCACAAGTAGTTTAATCGGGACTGAAAAATTTATGGTTTTTCCTGATTTCTCTTTAATTACTCCGGCTACTTTCACTACATTCTTTACTAGTTCAGCATTACGAATTGATGAGGAAGTAACCTGCACCGCTCCGCTCCATGTCCTATACCCCGATTTAACAATCTTCATTTGATAATCGCCTTCATGAATTTCTGTAAACACATAATCTCCGTTAAGCGAGGAACTACTAGAAAAAGATCCCTTGGATGAATTCAGCGTTATTAAAGCATTAGGGATTCCCGTACCGGCTGAAGTTACTTTACCTTTTAATGATCCGGATACTTTTATGATATTTGCAATTTCCAGTTTCAAAACTGAATTTATCACTGAAGTATCCACTTCCTCAGGCATTATGTACCCGGCCTTCGATACTTTTAAGCTATAGCTTCCGGAAGCCAGAGGTGTAATTGAAAAACTACCTGTTTCATCTGTTTCGGTAAAATAAATCTCCTTATTTTCATTTACAGCTTCGACATTTGCTCCGGCTAATACATTTCCTTTCTCAGTTTTGACTGTTCCTGAGATTGTTGAATTGTTATACTGCAAAACAGCATTTAACTCAATATTTTGAGATCCTGCAAAAGTTATACTTTTCTTAAAAACAGAATAACCCACCGCCTTCACCTCTATTTGATAATTGCCGGGTATTATTCCGGAGATTGAGTACGACCCTTCTGAAGCAGCAAAATCGCTGTATGTTTTTGATGATGACTTTATTATTATCTTTGCATTGTTTAATTTCTTCCCATCACTTCCTTTAACAATTCCATAAATAAATGCAAAATCTTCAGTAATCGATAAACTTAAATTTTCGGCCTGCATCCCGGCACTCAATGTTAACTGTATTTCATCCGGTTTATATCCCGGCTTTTCCGCTCTGATTTTATAAGATCCTGAATTAAGAGAAAGGTTGAATGAACCATCCGATGCTGATACTGCAGAAGCCATCTTGGTACCGGCTGAATTATAAACAGATATTTCAGCATTATTTGTATTTTTCCCCTGATTATCCAAGACATTACCACTAATGGAGGCATCAGCAGAAAGCAACACTGCCTCAATTCTATTCACTTGTTTATCAGCCAGAATCGGTGTCCAGGCATTATAACCGGAAAACCCTTTTTTATTTATTTCAATTTTATACTTTATACCCGGCTTCACTCTTATTCTAAAAAAACCGTTCTGGTTTGTCACTGATCCGTATTCCAGATTCCCGCCAATGAGTTTTACAGTTGCCCCTGATAATATATTTCCACCGCCTGTTACGTTTCCTTCAATTTCAGAATATTCAGTCTCCAGAAAAATATCCTCCAGAGTTGTTCTTTGTCCGGAAGTTATCTTAATCATATTAATACTTTTAGTCTTAAATCCGTCTTTTTCTATCGTCAAATTCCAGTATCCTGCGGCAAGACCTGCTGAAAAATCGCCTGTCTCCGAAGTGCTAATCATCACTTCGGTAATGCCGTTTTCAAATTTTATGTCTGCACCTGAAACTCCGTTTCCGGCATTAGTAACTTTCCCGGTTATTCTTCCGGCATTCCCGGCGGCTTTAAACTGAAGACCTGTAATAATGCTTCCCGGATTTGCTTCAATATCTATTGCCGAAGGTGTAATATAACCTTCCTTATACATATTAATTTTGTTTTTCCCCGGAGGAACAATTAAAGTAAACAACCCCGAGGAAGAAGTTTTTATCTTGTTTCCGAAAATATCTGAAATTTCCGCGTCCTGCACCGGTTGACCTTTCAGATTAATTACTTCGCCTGAAACAGTTGCACTCCCAGCTTCAATCTCGAGTACAACAGATGAAACTGATTCTCCGGATAGTATCGAAAACTCTTGTTTATTTATGCAATTGAACCCCTTTTTTTTAGCATAT
>CAZOZP010000037.1:0-35836 GCA_964584325.1 uncultured Melioribacteraceae bacterium | reverse complement strand
TTTTGTTAGGCGATTTGTCATTACTTTCTTCCTCAATGACAAATTTGGGTTAAAATTATCCGGGAAACAACTCAATGAAGAAGTAATGCAGAGAAATGAAGAGGTAATGCAGAGAAATGAAGACGTAATGCAGAGAAATGAAGACGTAATGCAGAGAAATGAAGAGGTAATGCAGAGAAATGAAGAAGTAATGCAGAGAAATGAAGAGGTAATGCAGAGAAATGAAGAGGTAATGCAGAGAAATGAAGACGTAAAGCAGTGAAATGAAGTGGTGATGCAGTGAAATGAAGACGTAAGGCAGTACAATGAAGAGTAGATGCTGTGGAATAAAGAAGTTAAACAGTAAAATGAAGAGGTGAAGCGGTGCAAGAAGTGGGAGTGTAAGAGTCGAGTCTGTCGGACTGTAAATAATTTTGTGTAAATGCCGCCCGGTTGCCTGAGGCTCTCGAAAGCAGTTGAGGGAATTTGAATCTGTAAATATTTTGTGTAAATGAAAAATTTAGGGAAGCAGTGCCCCGGAGAGGATTCGAACCTCCGACCTGCGGTTTAGGAAACCGACGCTCTATCCTGCTGAGCTACCGGGGCATAAATGTAAAAAATTAAAGCCCTAAATAAACCAAAATCATTAAAAAAATCAAAAAAATAAGGAATAAATCTTATGCGGAGAGAAAATTGTCAGGATAAGACTACCAATAGCAGATTTATTGAATCAAACTTAGCTTCTGTCGCCTAGAGTTGTTGAAATAACAATTTGTTTCTTTTTTAGAAACTCTATGAATGAAGTGAGGATTTTTACTTCCTGAGTAGTAATTTCATATTTCACAATTTCGAGCGAATCAACCAAAAACTTCGGATTAACATTTCTGATAGCATTTGAAATGTGGGTAACATATCTGTCCTGCTCATCGCAAACAGTATCCCAGAATTTAACTGCGGCATAAACATTAACTGCGCTGTAGAGAGTAGGGTCGGTCATAATATCAATAATGCGTCCGAACATAAGATTATGTTTTGCACAAATATCTATTGCCGCATTTCCGGCACGCTTAAGCAGGTCAATCATAGATAATGTTTTCAAGTGTGAATCTGATGCAATTCTCAAAAGTTTTGCCATAGACATTGATGCCTGGTTTTTATCGTTCCCGCTGTGTGTAAGTTCTTCAACAGCTATTGTAATTGAACTGGGTATAAGTTCTCTTGCGAACTGTACAAGCTCAGGACCGAAGCTGTTATCCCTGGATACTTTTATAATTTCCTTGTAATTGCCTGTTAATGCGAATTCAGTCAGATTTTCCTGCAGAAGAAGTTTCTTTTTCTCGCGTCTTTCCATTATTTCTGCTTCGCTGGCCTGTTCTAAGCCTTTGCCGGCAACTTTTGCAACATTTTCTATTACAGCATCAAGGCTGTCGTCGTCTTTAAATATTTCAAATCTGTTTAACAGAATTTTCTCTGCTATTTTTTCGTAAGATTCTTTTGTAACTTTAAGACTTACATACATCTTATTGCCGATTACACCGAATTTCGGACGGTCAACTATATCATGAGGAAAGGAATTCATTAATTTAACGAGAGTGGCTTTTAGTCTCTTTCTTTCTTCTTCGTCAATCTTAACAATAATTTTCTTGAATTTTGAGTCAACAACTGCCATCAGAGAATCCGATAAAAAAAATAATCAAATGTATAATCGGCAAAATCCGAATAAAATTAAGTGCATTTAGGTTATAATCAAAACTTATACTTATCTTCGAATTGCTATTACACCGCAATTTTAATAATTTTGTTTACTAAAAAAAATTACAATTCATAAAATGGAGCAAAAATGACAACAATAGTTGATGTATTGGGTAGGGAAATTCTTGATTCCCGCGGTAATCCTACTGTAGAAGTAGAAGTTGCACTTGAATGCGGCGTTGTAGGAAGGGCTGCTGTTCCCAGCGGTGCTTCTACCGGCGAACACGAAGCTGTTGAGTTAAGAGACGGCGACAAATCAAGATATCTCGGCAAAGGTGTTCTTAAGGCTGTTGAAAATGTGAACGAACAAATTGCAGATGAAATAATTGATTTTGATGCTTGCGACCAGGTAGGTATAGATAATTTCCTTCTTGAACTCGACGGTACACCTAATAAATCAAATCTTGGTGCAAACGCTATTCTCGGTGTTTCACTTGCAGTTGCAAAAGCTGCAGCAGAAGCTGTCGGTCTTCCGCTTTATCAGTATATCGGCGGTACAAATGCAAAAACTCTTCCTGTTCCTATGATGAATATCATCAACGGCGGAAGTCACGCAGATAACACAGTAGATTTTCAGGAATTCATGATTATGCCTCACGGCGCTCCTACATTTGCTGAAGCACTCAGAATGGGAACCGAAACTTTCCACGCTCTGAAATCAGTTCTTAAAGGAAAAGGTTACAGCACAGCGGTTGGCGATGAAGGCGGATTTGCTCCTAATCTTAAATCAAATGAAGAAGCTATCGAAGTTATTCTTGAAGCTATAGCTAAAGCAGGCTACAAACCGGGAATCGATATTTCTCTGGCTCTTGATGTTGCTTCAAGCGAAATGTTCAGAAAAGAAAAGAATGTTTACGAATTCTTCAAATCAGATAAATCAGTTAAAACTGCCGCTGAAATGGTTGAAGTTTATGCATCTCTTACAAGCAAGTATCCTATTGTTTCAATTGAAGACGGATTGGATGAAAACGACTGGGAAGGTTGGAAGATGCTTACCGATCAGCTTGGTAAAAAAGTTCAGCTTGTTGGTGATGACCTCTTCGTTACAAATACAAAGAGACTTTCAGAAGGTATTGCCAAGGGAATTGCAAATTCAATTCTAATAAAAGTTAACCAGATTGGTACATTAACTGAAACTCTTGATTCAATCGAAATGGCAAAGAGAGCCGGCTATACTTCAGTAATCAGCCACAGATCAGGTGAAACAGAAGATACTACTCTTGCAGACATAGCTGTTGCTACTAATGCCGGTCAAATCAAAACCGGATCGCTCAGCAGAACAGACAGAGTTGCAAAATACAATCAGCTTCTCAGAATTGAAGAAGAACTTGGTTCAACAGCAGTTTATATGGGTCTTGCTGCAATTAACTGCAAAAAATAATTAAATAATATATTTGAGGCTGCCCGTAAATTGGGCAGCCTGTACTTTTTACAGAGCTGAAAAATGCCTTTTCTTGGTGAATTAGCCGCACTCCTCACTGCCGTCCTCTGGTCAGCTACATCCATAGCCTTTTCTGAAGCCGCAAGCAAAACAAATTCTGTCAGCGTTAATATTACCAGACTTGTTATTGCCTCAGTGTTTTTATTCTTGACAATAATATTGGCCGGTATCCCGGTTAACCTGAATTCTGAACAGATATGGCTGCTTGTGATAAGCGGATTTATTGGATTTGTGTTCGGAGATGTATTTCTATTTAAAGCTTTTAAGGCAATAGGTGCCCGTATTAGTATGCTTATTATGGCACTTGCTCCTGCAATTGCGGCAATTCTGGCATTTGTTTTTTTGAAGGAATCTCTTTCGATATGGGCTGTTCTTGGAATTATTGTAACTATAGGCGGTATTGCAATTGTTGTAACTCAAAGAAATGTGGGAAACGAAGAAAAAGGGATTGAAAAGATCGGACTTTTGTACGGATTCCTTGGAGCGCTGGGACAAGCTGTAGGAATGGTGTTTGCCAAAATGGCATTTAATATCGGAGATGTGAACGGATTTTTAGCGTCATTTATTCGTGTTACTTCAGCGGTTATTCTGCTGTATCCTCTTCTGGTAATAGTAAAGAAGAATTTTAATCCGTTTAAAGCTGTACTTAATAATAAAAGTGCATTTTGGCTTACGGTTGTAGGTACTGTAACAGGCCCGTTTTTAGGAGTAACTTTATCTCTTATAGCAGTGGCAATGATAAAAGTGGGAATTGCTTCCACTCTAACGTCTGTGGTTCCGGTTATTATGCTTCCGATGGTTAAATATTATTATAAAGAAGAATTATCCAATGCCTCAATTATCGGAGCTTTTATAACCGTAGCAGGGGTTGCTCTTCTTTTTCTTGTTTAAGCATAACTGAAGTAATCCAAAATTTAATGAGAATAGCTGTTTTCAAGCACGTGGGCTATCTCAAAACTAATATTCTCGTATGGAACTTCATGTTTGTTTTTAAGATGTGTAAGTATTTGCTCTTCAAACCAATCCAATGAAAGGTTATTTTTTAATACGGTTTCTTTAAGCCAGTAAAGATTGGATTTAACATAGCGGCTGTCTTTGGAGATAAATTTGAGTCCGTCTATTATAAAACTTTTAGCGAAATCAGGATCGTGAAAAACCGGAGGTTCGTCTTTAATATTGGAATTATGCAATACCTGATCTATGGATTCTTCACAAAACTCTTTATCAAAACCGAGGGTTTTTCCGGCTTTCATTACAAGTCTTTTTTCATGCTCGCTAATTTGCCTGTCTTGAGCAATTAGAATCAATAAACCCTTTAAAAATGTACCTTTGTCTATATAAGATAAATGAAAGGTTTTTTCCATCCCGTCCCCAAAAATAAAAACGTTACATAACTATCGAAAAAAATCAAAATAATTACAATTCAAATTATGATCTGGCGCATGTTTTCGGTAAAAACGCAAAAATAATTTTCTCAACTATACAAAGTTAATAAAAAAGAATTTAAATTTCTGGCATTGATATTGCAAATTTTTCCGCGAAAACAGGAGTGGTTATGGAAATTATTCCAATGGTAAGTAAAATATTGATATTTCTGGTGGTATTTCTGGTAGTAATAATACTCTACTCCTATATGTACAACAGAATAGTGAAGGCAGCAAAAAGGAAAACCGCGGAAAATCCTGAACCTCCGGTAGTACCTAGCGTTGTTTCCGAAAAAAGCAAACTGATAATTGTAAAAAATATCGAAAAGGAAACAGTTTCCAAGCCTAAAAAAATAGAGATTTTAAATGAGACAAAGAATTCGGCAATTGAAGGCGAACCGGTTCAGAGAACTCAGAAACTGAATCTCAAAAAGAAACGCTATGAGATACTGAATGATAAAACACCTAAGTTCCCGCTCAATGAATACAGGTATTCCGGAAATACAAAATAGGAAATGTTTCATAATAGGAATTTCCAAAAATAGTACAGGAAAAAGTATAAATGGAATCACACTCTTCTTATGCAGAAGATCTTATAGAAAGAGGTTTAATAAAACAGCTTGAGGGTAATGTTGATGAAGCAATTGTTTTTTACAAAACTTCACTGAATATTCGTCCTTCTGCAGAAGCTCATACCTATTTAGGGTGGGCGCTTAGTTTAAAGGGGAAATACGAAACCGCAATTCAGGAATGTATAAAAGCTATAGCACTTAACCCATCGTTCGGAAATCCTTATAATGATATTGGAAGTTACCTGATGAAGACCAACCGTATATCTCAGGCGCAAGAGTGGTTTGAAAAAGCGCTTCAGATTCCGGGATATTCATCAAAATATCTTCCGCTCCATAATTTGGGGCGACTAAATGAAAAAACAGGTAATTGGACTCAAGCTCTATATTTCTTCGGTAAGGCTCTGGAGATAAATCCTGAATATAAACCATCCTCTGTTTCACGAACACAGCTTCTGGCAAAACTGAATTAGCTTAAATGTTCGTTTGTTTTTTCGATAATGTGTGAAAACAAACGGAGATTCTATGTATTTCGACAATTCCTCAAAAGACAATCTCAATTCAAAGATTATCAATTCACACGAAGATTTGTGGCGCGTTTTCCGAATAATGGCAGAGTTCGTTGAAGGATTTGAAGTAATGGCGAACATCAAACCAAGTGTTATTATTTTCGGATCAGCTCGAACAAAACCGGAAGATAAATACTACCGGCTTACTGAACAGGTAGCCGCTGAACTTGTAAAAAAAGGACTCGGAGTAATTACCGGGGGCGGACCTGGAATAATGGAAGCGGCAAATAAAGGGGCCAAAGATAACGGAGGCAGTTCTACCGGCGTATGTATTGAACTTCCACACGAACCCTCAGAGAATAAATATATAGACAGAGATAAACTGCTCAGCTTCAGATATTTCTTTGTAAGAAAAGTTATGTTTTTCAAATACTCTCAGGCATATATAATAATGCCCGGTGGATTCGGGACTCTGGACGAGCTTTTTGAGGTGTTGACTCTCATTCAGACAGGCAAGACTTCAAAAGTACCGGTTGTTCTTATGGTTAAGGAATTCTGGGCACCTCTTGAGGCTTTCATCAGAAATACACTGCTGGAAAACAATTATATAAATCCGGAAGATATGAATCTTTTTTCCGTTACCGATGATCCCGAAGAAGCTGCTTCTATTATAGAGAAGTTCTATAAGGGTAAAGAGTTCGGAACAAAATTCTGACACTTTCCGGTAATTTCATAATCAAGTGGAATCAAAGACCGGGGGTTTGTATATTTTGGCATTAAAAATTGGTGATTTATGCTGATATACAATACTCTTAGTAAAAAGAAAGAAGAATTTATTCCAATCAATCCGCCTAAAGTAAATATGTATATGTGCGGCCCTACTGTTTATGACTATTTTCATATAGGAAACGGCAGGTCGTTCATTATGTCCGATATTATAAGACGATATCTCGAATACAAAGGCTATGATGTAAATTTCGTAATGAACCTGACTGATATTGATGATAAAATTATCAGAAAGGCAAACGAACAGAATGTATCTTTTGAGCAGGTCGCAAAGACTTATTCGGAAGCTTTCTTTGAGGATATTGCCAAACTCGGAATAAAAAAAGCTACAATAAACCCGAAAGCCACGGAACACATAAACCAAATAATTGAAATGATTTCTGCTCTTATGGAAAAAGGACACGCTTATAATATAGACGGAGATGTTTTCTATGATGTGAACAGTTTTGAAGGTTACGGAAAATTAAGCGGAAAAAACACGGAAGACCTTGAATCCGGGGCAAGGGTTGAGATTAATGAAAGTAAAAAGAATCCGCTGGATTTTTCTTTATGGAAAAAAGCTAAGGAAGGAGAACCTTACTGGGAGAGTCCGTGGGGGAAAGGGCGTCCCGGATGGCATATTGAATGCTCGGCAATGAGCAGCTGCCACCTCGGCGAAACAATAGACATTCATGCCGGCGGCAGCGATTTGATATTTCCGCATCACGAAAACGAGATTGCCCAGAGCGAAGCGGCATCAGGCAAGGCTTTTGTTAAATACTGGCTGCATTTCGGATTCCTTAATATTGATAACGAAAAGATGTCTAAATCTCTCGGAAATTTCTTTACGGCAAGAGATATTCTTAAGAAATACCCAAAGGAAGCAGTAAGAGTCTTTCTTTGCCAGGCTCATTATGCCGGACAGCTAAATTTCAGCGAAGACCTTATTCATTCAGCACAAAAAGGATTGGAAAAAATAACAAATACAGTTGAAGCAGTAAAAGAAGGTCTGAAAAATCCGGGAAGCGAAACGGGAAGTCTGGATTTCAGCTCTTTTTACAAGCATTTTGAAACTGCGATGGATGATGATTTCAACACACCTAAAGCCGTTGCTGTTATATATGATTTCGTAAGAGCATTCAATACGGAAATTGCCGGAAAAAATATGAATGCTGAGTTTTACCGCCAAGCCGAAGAATTTCTTGAAAAAACTGCCTGCAGTGTACTGGGAATTGCTTCTTTTGAAAGCGAGACTTCATCGTCCGGCTCTATTGAAGACGAATTGATTAGTCTTCTGCTTAATGTAAGGTTCAGACTAAAAGCAGAAAAAAACTATGCCTTTGCTGATGAAATAAGACAGGAACTTAACCGCCTCGGGGTTGAGATTAAAGACAGTAAAACCGGAAGTACATATAAGAAGGTTTAATTATGGAAGTGAAAACTGAAACATATCTTGGTGACAGCAAAGAAGTTCTTAAATCATTTGAAAGCAATACTATAGATTTGATTGTTACTTCGCCGCCATACACCGATCAAAGAAAAAATACTTACGGCGGAATTCGAGCAGAGGAATATGTTGATTGGTTTTTACCGATATCTGAAGAGTTATTGAGAGTATTAAAACCTACCGGAACTTTTATTCTAAATATTAAGGAAAAAGTTATAGACGGAGAGCGAAGTACTTATGTTATGGAACTGATACTGGAAATGAGAAAACAGGGATGGTTATGGACAGAAGAATTTATTTGGCATAAAAAAAACTGTTATCCGGGAAAATGGCCGAATAGATTCAGGGATGCTTGGGAAAGACTGTTACAATTCAATAAAGATCGAAAGTTTAATATGTATCAGGAAGAAGTGATGGTTCCAACCGGGGATTGGGCTAAAACCAGATTAAAGAACTTGTCGCAGACCGATAAAACAAGGGATAATTCTAAAGTCGGCAGCGGGTTCGGTAAAAATATTTCTAATTGGATGCATCGAGAAATGGCGTATCCGACAAATGTTTTGCATCTTGCTACGGAATGCAATAATAAAAGTCACAGTGCTGCCTTTCCTGAAGAATTACCGGCCTGGTTTATTAAACTGTTTACAAAAGAATATGACACAGTGTTGGATCCTTTTATGGGATCAGGTACAACATTAACAGTAGCTCAAAAATTGAAAAGAAATTCAATAGGAATTGATATTGTTCCTGATTACTACGAGATGGTACGAAAAGATTTATCTGTTTCAGAGTATTATTTATTCGAAAAAAAAGAGGGTTACGGTAATGCTGATTGATAGGATTAATGATTATGTTGAACATAATATTGGTTCATTTCATCAAAAAAGAATAAAGAGTTTGGAAAATCTCAAGTTATATACCATTCTTAAAAGAAAAAATCCATATCTATATAAAGCAAAAAATATTCAGACTTCTGAGAGTTTAATAAAAATTATTATGGATGCTCACCTGTCTTCAAATGAAGAAACCATTTTTGGAGATTGGCTGGAAGGGCTGGCCATATATGTAAATCAGATAGTCTATGGCGGTTGGAAATCCGGAATTCCGGGTATTGATCTTGAGTTTGATAGAGATGGTATAAGAAATATTGTTACAATAAAATCAGGGCCAAACTGGGGAAACAGTTCTCAAATTAAAAAAATGTTATTGGATTTTAAGACTGCCCAAAAAACAATTCGCACAAGTAATTCAAAACTATCCATTGTTGCAGTAAACGGATGTTGCTACGGAGTTGATAATAATCCGGATAAAGGTGATTATTTCAAGTATTGCGGACAAAGATTTTGGGAATTCATTTCTAATGATACTAACTTATTTATTGACATTATAAAACCGCTTGATCATCGGGCTAAAGAGAAAAATGATGAATTCTATGAGAGTTACCATCATTTAATTAATCGCTTTACAAGAAACTTTTCTAATGAATTTTGTGATACTGAAGGAAGAATAAATTGGGAAAAAATTGTAAGGTTTAATTCATCATTTGAAAATAAATAAGAAATATCGGACGATGATTATTTTTCTGATGATTGTCTCTGCCGGAATAATCTTCTTTCTGCAACAGTATGTGTTTAATATTTATGAAGTCAGATTTTCGGTTGTTCCGGATTTGCAAATATATTCTCCTGGTACTGAAATAACAATTACAGCAATTCCTCTTAATGCATTCGGAACAAAAACACCGATAAAATCTGCAAGGGCTGTTTTTACAATCGTCTCGGGAGAAAATCTGACAGAGATTTACAGAAGTCCTGACAATCCGGATGCTGTTAAAATAATTACAAAGGACGGAAGCGGGGAGGCTGTTATACTGGCAGAATCGGAGTTTACATTTCGGCCTTCGAGGATAAAGATAATTGTCGGAAATAAATGAATTTGTCGGGTATTATTATTAAATTCGCTAAGTTTTATTTTGATTATGAGGTGATATGAAAAAGTTAATTTTGATGTCTATTCTTATTCTTTCTTCTTCTGCCTTTGCTCAGGGCACATTCGGAACAGGTGCTAAATACGAATACAGGTATCTGATTGATGTTCCTACCGCAGGTGTTCTTGAAAAAGGTGTTGCAGGTATGTCATTCGATGTTATGCCCTGGGGTGTACTTGTTTCGAAAATTGAGGTTGGGGTATTCACTGATTTCAGTTTCGGAATTTCATACGGAGCTGCCAACCTGATTGGGAAAGGAAATCCGGATTGGTATAAACTTCCGGGGGTTAATCTTAGATTCAGAGCGTTGAATGAATCTGAAGGCTTACCGGCATTAACAATCGGATTCGATTCTCAGGGAAAAGGGGCCTGGTTTGACGGTGTGGACAGATACGAGATTAAATCGCCCGGATTCTTTGCCGCTGTTTCAAAGAATTTTGAATTCTTAGGTTATTTGGGTCTTCACGGAGTTGTAAATTATTCGCTTGAAAGAGAAGACGGAGATAAGGACTTGAATATTGCTTTTGGTGTGGAAAAAACAATTGGCTCGAAATTTTCTATAATTGCTGAATATGATTTTGCCATAAATGATAATAACGAAACTTCAATAGGCGATGGTTCGGGATATCTTAATATGGGATTCCGTTGGTCTGTTGGAGACGGATTTACCGTTGGAGGCAACCTTAGAAACTTATTAAGCAACAACAAGCTGAACAGTTATAATGCAGACAGGGGAATATTTATAGAGTATGCTAAATCATTATTCTGATGTATATGATTTAGTACATTAAGTATTGATTTTTATACAAAGATTTTTTGTGCCTGTATGGAATTTGTTTGTTATGACAACATTACATACAGGCATATTTTTTGCACTTTTATCTTAGCGTAAAGGAGGATGCATCATGAAAACAATTTATTCAATAATATCCCTTGTACTTCTATTTGTTTTGCAGGGTTGTTATTCGGGTTATACTGTAACCAGGTACTCTGAAGGTCCGGGTTATTATGAAGTTGAAGAAACAACATACGAAGATGAAGACTACAGGGATTACGACAGCCTTTCAGGGCAGGAAAATTACTATAACGACAGATACAGCGAAACAAAGGTAAGCAGATATTATTACTACTACCAGCCGGGACTGATAGTTATGAACTATGACCCCTGGTATTGGTCATATAATTATTACCACTATCCTGTTTACCGCCATTGGAATTATTATAATCCTTATTCATACTGGTATTGGGATTACCCTGTTGTTAATCATCATTATTATTACGGCAGCAATCATCACTCAGACAATTCCTGGAAATACAAATACAGAAATGATAATTATTCCGGACGAGGAAGCGTTGAAAGATCCGGATATAATTACAATCGCGATCGTGATGTAATTTACGGAAGCGGAAGAACAGATACAGACCGTTCAGGTACAATTCAAAGACGCGGAAATACCGATAATGAAACAGGCCGCAGAGGTGATGCGGTTTCGAGAAGGAATAATGATAATCCGCAGGATAGAAGCGGTGTAACAAGAAGAGGTATAGACAAATCATCTCCTTTACCTGATATGGGAAATAAAAGAGATGTAAGGCGAAATACTCAGGGTACTGAGAAGAGAGATATAGACAGCCGAAGATGGAATCAGGGAAATACCGAAAATCGCAGACAAACTCCTGAAGTACAGAGGAGAAGCGAGCCGTCACAGCGTCAGGCTGCACCTCAGAGAAGCTATTCACCCCCGAGGAATGACGGTCCGTCTCGTTCAGGTAATGTTCCAAGAAATCAGCCTTCAGGCAACTCAGGCGGCGGCGAGCGGAGGAGAAGATGAAATATTCATCTGCTGTAATTCTTTTAACTGCTCTGGTTTTAACCGGCTGTTATACAAAAACTTCTCATCCTCCTATTTTTACTGAAAAAGCTGAACCGGGACAATTCAAGAATGTTCTTGTGGTTACAAAGAATACAAAATGCTCGGAATGCCATTCGGAAGGTGAAATGCACAGCTACAGACTGGTTCCTCTTGACAGTATAGCTGCAGACCTGCCTGAAAATAATTTTTACGGTGAAGAAGGAAAATACTCTGAGTTCTATTCACAGTTCAGGATCGAAGGTCCGCTTGAACCTCTGAGCTTTGATGAAAGAGATCTGTATCCATCTTATCCGGTAATTGTTGTTCCGCCGGCAACAACGGTAATTGTTCCTGTCCCTGTTTCCCCGGGACCTGTTTATTACCCCGATCCTCCGCCCCGCCCGGGAACTCCGGTACCTTCCGAACCGGTGAAAACTGTTGAACGGAAAGAGAACTCAGGAGATACAAAAGCTCCTGAACGATCAGAGCAGGAAAAGGCTAAGACGAGAAATGATACTGGCGGAAGAGGAGGTCGGGGCAGATGATCAGAACTATTGAAAAAATCTGTTTAACCTTATTGGCTTGGGTGTTTATTCTTAATGCACAAACTGCCGATGAACTGCTTGAATTTTCCAATTGGAGCGTTCCTTTTCACGCAAGATCAATGGCAATGGGCGGCGCTTATTCAGCACTATCGGATGACGGATATACAGCCTCAGGTAATCCCGCGGGACTCGGTCTTATCGGAAGAACTCAGCTTAACATTGGCGGAGGATTATTGAATACAGGAATAAATTCGGAATATCTTTCCAATAGTGTTAACGAGAATAGCACAAACTTTTCATTTAATAACATCTCTTATGTTTTCCCTTTTCCCGTTATACAAGGGAGTCAGGTTGTTGCAGTATCATTCTCAAAAATATCCGATTTTAATTCACTTACTGCTTATTCAGGTTATAACACTAACTCAAGCAGAATAAACCACCTTGCTTCCCAATACAGCGATTTTGTGACTCCACTGACAGAAGATATCAATCTGAGCAATAGAGGAAACACCGTTATTACAAAAAACCTTTTCCAGTCGGGTGAGATAGATAAGCAGGGCGGTCTTTATGCAGTATCGGCTTCGGGGGCAATAGAAATAGCACCTTCTTTCTTTGTAGGAGCAAGCATAAATGCTTACACCGGGAGTTTCAAAACCGTTAGGAAATATCTTGAATCAGATAGTAAATCCTTATACGATTCTGTATATATCAAAAGTGAAGACAGATACAGAAATTTCGTGAAGTTCGGATACGATGAATCAACGGAAAAGAATATATCAGGATACGGCATTAGTTTCGGAATTCTTTATCAATATGATAATGTGCTCAGAGCAGGAATGACAATTAAACTGCCTGACAGATTATCAATAGATGAGAAATACACTCTTGAAGCTTCTTCAGAATTTTCTCCCTATAAAGCATATTATTCCGGAATAGATTATGAATCCGAATATGATATCAGAACCCCGGGGAAGATTACTTTCTCCGGTGCATACAGAATTAATCGCTTAATTGTTGCAGGGGAATTGGATATTGTAAATTACGATTATTCAAAGTACTCCGGGGGGGAAGACTATCTCAAAGATGAGAATGAGTATGCTAAAGATTTATTCCGTACTACAATTAATATAAAAGGCGGTGTGGAATATTTTCTTGATGAACCAGCAATCAGACTTAGAGCCGGAGCGGCATTGCATAAATCTCCTTATAAAAACGACGGCACTGCATTCGATAGGAAAACTCTATCAGCAGGGGCAGGATACCTGATTAATTCCAATTTATCCGTTGAATTAGGTTACTCATATTCATTCCGGGACGATTTTTCCTACTCCTACGGCAGTCTCAATGCTAATATGATCCAAAAGGAAATAAGCGATCATAATCTCGCGCTCGATTTTTCCTTTAGAATGTAAACAGAATTGATTATTTGAATCTTTAATAAAAGCGCCTTATTTTAGTAACAGGCGCTTTTTTTGCTTATGGAGGAATTATAAAAGGCAGAATATTCAAAATAGAGAGTAAAGATTACTATATCAGAACCGGAGAAGGCGAAGATATCCGCGGTGTACTAAGAGGAAAGTTCAAAAAAGAATATAATCTTAAAAAAGATAAACTCAGCGTCTTTGATATTGCAATAGTTGGCGATTATGTTGAATTTGACATTAATGAAGACCGAACCGGATTTATCCATAAAATATATGACAGAAAAAACTATCTCTCAAGAAAAGCTCCTAAGATTAAGGGAGGTTCTTACAGAGGCGAGAGATTCGAACAGATTATCGCATCGAACATCGACAAACTTTTTATTGTATGCAGTACCGAGAGACCCGCATTCAACAACAGACTGCTTGACAGAATAATATGTACAGCCGAGAGTTCCGGTTTGGACATACATATCGTAATGAATAAAACTGATCTGAGGTATGATGAAGAAATAAGATACTGGATTAGTCTTTATTCCGGATTAGGTTATAAAGTTTATGAAACACAGGCGGTAAATTCAAGCGGCATCAGCGAAATTAAAAACACATTAAAAGACAGTACAAGTGTATTTTGGGGCGCTTCGGGTGTTGGTAAATCATCTCTTCTAACAGCCATGTTTCCGGAGCTGAATTTGAGAATCGGAGAAATTAGCGAGTCGTCGAACAAAGGAAAGCATACAACGGTTACTTCAGTATTACTTAATCCGGAAGAAGGTGTTTCGATAATTGATACACCCGGAATAAGGGAAATTGAACCTTTCGGAATTAAGAAGGAAGATTTGGGACATTATTTCAGGGAATTTTCCGGATATTTGAATAACTGCCGATTCAATACCTGCACTCATAATCATGAACCCGGCTGTGCTGTTTATGAAGCAGTGGAAAAAGAAGAAATTTCTTTGGAAAGATATGAGAGCTATCTGAATCTTCTCGAAACAATAGAAGACGATATGTTTTTTTGAGAGTACCGGATTTTACCGGAATTAATATGGTTAAAAATGATTAATTTTGCGGACAAACATTTAAGCGGGATTATGAAACTATACATTTTAACAGTAATCATATCGGTTTTTTTATTAGTGTCGTGTTCATCTTCAGGTGAAGCGGTTCGTGAAGAAGAGCAGGCGACTACAGTTTCCGAAGCTGAGGCAATGGAGCATTATATTGAAGGAAGCATTCTTGCTTCAAAACAAGATTATGAAGGAGCCGTAAGGAATTTCCTTATGGCAGAACCGGTACTTAACAATCCGGCTATCTCCTTTGCTCTTGCACGCAATTACCTCGAAATGTCGAAACTACCTCAAGCGCTTAAATATGCCGAAAAGGCTGTAAAGGCAGATTCTCTGAACGCTGAATATCAAACACTGCTTGCCGAAGTTTATTTGGCTGCAGGAAATTCCGCTTTAGCTGAAAGCAGTTTGAACAAAGTTGTGGAACTGGATTCCCTTAACATTTT
Organism: uncultured Melioribacteraceae bacterium; assembly: GCA_964584325.1. Taxonomy (GTDB): domain Bacteria; phylum Bacteroidota; class Ignavibacteria; order Ignavibacteriales; family Melioribacteraceae; genus CAZOZP01. The sequence continues at coordinate 20,628 of CAZOZP010000037.1, read as the reverse complement.
GGCACTTTACAATCTTGCAGCTATATATGAAAAAGATCAGCCTCTTAAATCGCTTGAATATTATAAGAAAGTATTGAAAATCAGCGGACCTGAATGGGATGTACTTGTTAAAGTCGCAAATCTGTATGAAAGAACAGGCAATACGAAGGAAAGAACCAAAACATTTGAACAGCTTCTTGCATTAAATCCATCCAGTCTTGATCTTCAAAAAATAATGATAGAAGTTTACTTGCGTGAATTAGATTATGCCAAGGCTGAAACTCTTGTTGATCAGGCTTCCCAATTATTTCCGGATGACAGTGATCTTATGAAGTATAAAATCCAGATTATTTTAGGGAAAAAAGATTACGACAAAATCGGAGGCTTTTTCAGTTCGCTTAAAGATAATAAAAACGTTTCTCAGGACGATAAACTGCAGATAAGTTCACTTCTGCTTTTGAGTTCACAGATAGATACATTGCTTGCTCCTTATGCAAAAGATGTAATATTGGATACCGGAGCTGATTCCCTAAACTGGCAGACGATTGCTCTTCAGGCTGAACTTCTGCAGAGCAGGGGGGAAGATTCACTTGCCGCAGATAAGTTTATTGAAGCAAGCAAGGCCGCACCCTGGAATGTAGAACTGATATACAGAGCCGCAGGCATTTTATTGGATAACAACGAATATGAGAAAGCTTCCATTGTGCTTGAAGATGCGGCAAAGGATTTTCAGGGCAACTATATAATTAATCTGATGCTTGGTTTATCTTATACTTACACGAACAGATATGAGGAAGCTGAACCTTTGCTTTTAGAATCAATTAAAACTGATCCTGACAATCTGAACCTGCTGTACTCTCTTGGATTTACACTTTACAGACTTGATAAAAAAACAGAGGCTGTGGAATATCTTGAACGAGCATTAAGAAAAGCTCCGGATAACTATGGAATTCTCGGATTGCTGGGAAGTCTCTACGATTCAAGGAAAGAATATGATAAAGCAGATTCAGTTTTTAATAAGTCGCTTGAAATAAATCCGGATGATCCAACTATTATGAATAACTACGCTTATTCATTATCAGAAAGAGGAACACAACTCGATAAAGCTCTTGAATACGTTACCAAATCGCTTGAAGCCGATCCGGAGAATTCCTCATATCTTGATACAAAAGCCTGGGTGTTCTTTAAGATGGGCGATTTTGCAAATGCATTGCCTTTTATAGAAAAAGCTATTGAAGTGGACAATGATAATTCTGTGCTTTACGACCATTACGGAGATATTCTCTATAAGCTCGGACGTAATGCTGAAGCTTCCGAGATGTGGAGAAAAGCACTTAATCTTGATAAAACAAACGAAAAACTTATCGAAAAAATTAAAAGAGGATCAATTTGAAAAATTCCGGAATAATAAATTTACTGCTTCTGATATTGGGAATTGTTTATATAAGCGGCTGCGTTCCTGCCAGACCGGAGGAAGAAGAAGAAATTGCATCGGCAGACAGACTTATAAAGAGACTTGAAGCCTCAAACAGAAAAGTAAAAACATTCAACGGATCAGGGGTCATTGAAGTATCGTCTTTTTCAAACTATAAATCGACTTTTGAAGTTTCAATCAAGAAACCCGATTCACTAAGGATTTCCGCATTCGGTCCTTTCGGAATTACTCTTGGTGAAGGACTTATAACAAACAGTGATTTTCTTTTCTACAATTCACTTGAAAACACGGCTTATAAAGGTAAAACCGATTCAATAGCGGTTAAGGGAATATTCAAAATAAATTTCCCTTATCAGGATATAGTTTATCTGTTTTCAGGTGTAATGGATTTCTCTTCCAAGCTTACACAACAACCGGATGAATTCAGCTTTACTAAGGATGAATACTTGCTTGTATATAATGAGCCGGGGAAAAAATCGGTGAGCGAGTACTACATAGACCGGGCTTCATTTACCTTAAAGCGTTATCTTATGAAGAATCCGGACGGACTTCCTCTAATAGAAAGCAAATATTCAAAGTATCAGAAATATGATAATGTTCAACTGCCTACAGAAATATCATTTGATTATAAAATGCCCGGCAAAGAGCAGAAAGTAAAAATATCATACAGAAACATCAAACTGAATCGGGAGATTAAAAGTCTGCAGCTTGACCTGCCTTCCGGAACATACATTAAGAAAGTAGAATGAAAAAATTCTTATTTATCTTCTGTGGATTTGTCTTAATAAGCTTCGCTCAGAAAAGCGATGAAATAGATCTAAAAAATTCTGAACTGGAAAATATCCGCAAGGAAATACTTGCACTTGAATCAGAACTTAAAAATCTGAGCAAAGATGAAAAGGAAAGTGTTGATTTGCTTGACAAGCTTTCTAAAAGAAATATGCTGATAGGTAAGCTTATTTTTACACTGCAGAATCAAGAAGTTCAAAAGCAGAAGGAAATAGCCGGAGTAGAAAATACAATTAAATCAATTGAAGCCGAAATTAAGGGGCTAAAGGAAGTTTATTCAAAATATATCAGGTGGGTTTATAAACGCAGCAGCAGTGAAGATTTGAAGTTCATTCTGGATTCCGAATCAATTAATCAGGCATTAAACAGATACAAATACCTTAAGAGCATATCAAGAAAAAATGAACTTGTTTTAGGAAGACTCAGGGAACAGTCGGCAGTACTTGCTTCATCAAAAAAGAAACTCGGTAAAGATCTTCTTATTCAGCAGCATTTATTGGAGGAACGTAAAAAGGAATCGGATACCCTTCGGCTTAAACGGGACGAAAGAGAAAGAGTGCTTTCTGCAATCAAAAGAGAAAAAATAAAATTAACCGACGGATTGGAAAAAAAGCGTCAGGCTGAAATAGAGATTAAGCTAATAGTTGCCAGACTTGTTGAAGAGGCCAGAAGAAAGGAAGTTGAATTAAGAACCAAAAAAGCCAAAGACAAAAATTTTGTTATTCCTGAAAAGTACAATTACAACAACTTAGCAGATTTTTCTGAACTCGAAGGAAAGATGCTTTGGCCTGTTGCAAGCGGAAGAGTAATAAGAAAGTTTGGCGAAGAACTTAATGAGAGGCTTAATACAATAACAATAAATTACGGAATTGATATAAGCACACAACAGTATATGCCCGTAAAGGCAGTTGCTGAAGGAATAGTTTCCGCAATCGAATGGCTTCCCGGATTCGGAAGCGTTATCATAATAACACACAAGGGCGATTTCCGAACTGTTTACGGTCACATAGCCGAGATATCCGTAAAAGAAGGAGATAAAATTCCCGCAGGTACAGAAATCGGGAAAGTAAACAGCAGTCTCGAAGGCAACATACTCCATTTCGAAATCTGGAAAGACCGGAACTATCAAAATCCCGAACAATGGCTGGTAAGGAAGTAATGAAAATATTACCTTCGGCATTTTCGTCGGTAATTGGCTTCGTCAAATCCGGTAAATACACTTTTCTCGCAGGATTAACTGAGAAAGTCTTTTTTTATGTTATTTTAATCTACCTTGCCCGCTTGCTGTCGCTTGAAGAATACGGGAAAATTTCGGTGATATTTGCAGCGTCTAATATTTTAGTATATGTTTTTGAGTTAGGTTTAGGAAATTTTTTACAAAGAGAAACAGCCTGCGGTTCAGATGATGTATCCGATAAACTAAGATTTTCCATCTTTATTAGAATAGTCCTTTTCCCGATATATTTAACCGCAGCATATATATATATATCGGGAGATTTAACAAACAATTGCATTACAGCTTTACTAATTCTTGGAAGTGCTTATTTATTTAATTTCAATTCGCTTTTGATTAAAGTTTACTACGGCCTTAATAGATTTAAAGAATCGTTTAAGATTCATCTTACCAGCAGAACAATCTTTTTCTTTTCAGTCTTTATTATGGTAATTCTCGGATTAAATGAAAATCTGATACTCGCTAATTTATTTGCTGCAGGAGTTTTTCAGACAGTTGGATTATTAAATAAAATGAGGCAATACGCACTGAAGCTAATTCCCCGTTTTTACGGCTTTAAGTTTGCGGGGGAAGTTTTTTCACAATCACTACCAATGGGGCTTGGTGTTTTATGTGTATGGCTTTATGATAAACTTGATATTATCCTAATTAAAGAACTCATTAGCGTTAAAGCTGTTTCACTATATTCAGTTCCTTATTCTTTATACAAAATCGGGCAGATGTTTTCAGGAATAATTCTGATTCCGTTGTATTCATTTCTTTCAAAAGAGTATTCATTTACTAAAAAGCTTGATAGGGCCGAAATATATAGAACTGCATTTATTTTAATTATAATATCATTATGCGCAGTAATTGCAGTTTATCTTTTTGGAGACTTTATAATTATTACAGTTTTAGGACAGAAATATTCAGAATCTGTCGATGTTTTAAAGTGGATTATATGGGCACTGCCTGCACTTTTCTTAAATAATCTTACCGGGACGGTACTGAATTCTATACGCGAAGAGAAAAAGGCAATGCTTAGTGCTTTATTTGCATTAGTATTAAATATAAGTCTGAACCTTACATTGCTTCCCATAATTGGCTTTTATGGAGCTGTGTATTCTACAATTGCAACGGAAATGAGTATATTTGCGCTGCAATTATACTTCATTGTCAAAAGCGGGAAAATAACAAATGTGCAGTGATTATTTAAATCATTATTTAAAAATGAACAGCATTGATCCTGAGAATCCTGATTCAATCAGAAATTGGTACGAAAAGCGTGGTGATTATTATCAAAAAGAATTTGAACCCTATATTAAGGGATTTACATTTAGCTCGGTGCTTGAACTTGGATGCGGGATAGGAGGATTTCTGCATTATCTTAAGGCAAAAAATATTAGAAATTTTACCGGTGTAGATATTTCCAAAGAGGAATTGGAATTTTGTCGTAAGTATGTTACTGATCAGGTAATTGAAAGTGATGTGATTACATTTCTTAAAAAAACAGAATTTAAATATGATTTAATAGTACTCTATGATTTGCTTGAGCATATCACAAAAAAAGATATACCTGAATTTTTAAGACTCCTTCAGAAAGCGTTAAATGAAAACGGCCGTGTGGTTGTCCGTACTCCAAATATGGCTTCATTAACAGCATCTTACAGCCGTTATATTGATTTTACGCACGAAACCGGGTTTACATCAGAAAGCATAACTCAAGTGTTTAGCGATGCCGGATTTTCAGAAATTTCGGTTCATAACAGTTTTATTAGCAAAAAAAGACTTTACCTGATTCAATTACTCACAAAGCTTATAGGAAAAGTTTATAATTTTACACCTAATAGAATAGTTACAAGAAACATTGTTTTAACTGCAGAAAAGTAATGAAGATTTGTTTGATTGGAGAATTTACAAATCCCGGATGGGAAGGAAGTGCAACGAATAAAGTGCAGAGAGCTTTACTGAAGGAATTGGGCATTTCTCAAAAAATATTCGGTTGTGAAATATCAGAAAAAAAAGGGAAAATTAACAAGATTATTGATAATGGAAAATTTATCAATATTGAGGAAGGGGTAGTCTTTAATGGGGGTATCATTTCAATAATCAAAGCCCTTGCCGCCGGAAAGCCCGATATACTTCATTTTATAGTATTAAGGCGTTATATGCTTTTACTTTTTCCGTTAAAGTATTTATTTAAAGTTAAAATTGCGGTTACTTTTCATGATACTTTAGACTTCAGAGATATCGAAGGTACTGAAAGAATATTCATTAGGAAAATACTTTATTATTTAGCCGGAACCTTTGCTGATAAGATTTTCTGCTATAATAAATCAGATTTATTATTAGTTGAAAAAATTTTCGGTAAAAAAGTTGAATTGGTAATGAACGGAACCTATTTCAAAAGAAGAAACTTTGTACCTGATAATAGTCTTCCCGTTATCTTTTATGCAGGCGGGAGAAAAAAAATATATAAAGGATATCATTTACTTGTAAAGGCTGTGGAAGGAATTGAAAGCAACTTTAAATTAATTATTTGCGGAGAAGGCGAAACAAAGGAAAATAACGAGAACTATCCTGGTCAACTGAATGAAAAACAATACCTGGAATTATTATCAAGTTCCGATATCGCAGTTATTCCGTCGCTGTATGAATCTTTCAGTCTGGTGGCGATTGAAGCTTTAAATACAGGCATACCCGTTGTAGTTTCGAATACTTGCGGTGTAGCAGAATATTTGGGAAACATACCTGATGCTTTCATTTTTAACTCAGGAGATGCCGGAAGTCTTCGAGAGAAATTATTAATTGCGGCTGAAAGAGTCAGAACCGAAAGAACTAATGCTATAGCACCTGAAATCTTTAGATGGTCATTAGTAATTCGGAATTATATCAATATTTACCGAAAGATGACGGCAAAATGAAATGAAAGAAATGGATGATGCTAAAGTCAAAAAATTTTTTGAGGAGTGGCTGAGTGAAAAAAAATCCGGCAATGAATACTATTTTAAGTTGGCACAATCCAGATATATCATTAATAATATATATTCCGAAATTCCTTGCTACAGAGTTGAAGAAAGTTCAAATTTCTCTTATGCTTATATAAAGCAAAAATTAAAGAAAGCACTATTTCTGATACTTTGGCTAATAAAATGGTTAATGTTTAGAAAAAAGAACAACCCGGTTATTCTTCTTCATTTGTCGTTACATAAAAGATGCAATAGAGATTATTTGGAAGCTTTGCTTGAGGAAAACAGATTTGATTTAATACTTTTAGGAATATGTACTGAATTAGGTTTACTTAAATCACGAAAATTTTTCTGCATGCCTTTTTTTAGTTTTAAGAAAAAAAAACTTGAAGAATATGAGAGTGAAATCATTGCAAAAACTTCTAAGAAGATTTATAATGAATTTAAAATTAAACTGGATAAAAGACTGTTTGAGAGTAATGCTTTAAAATACAAGGGATATTTAGAATATACAAAGAGGGCATGCAATTTTATATCATCAAATCAAATCAAAGTATTCATCAATGATTTTGATTATACTGAATTGAATCCGTTACTTGTTAATTACTTCAAAAATAGAAATGTTAAGACCTTATCTCTTGATCATTCACTTGCTTTTTTTAATCACATATATTATCGAACAGCATCACAATTCTATTGTGTATGGGGTGAGGCAGGCAAGAGGCGGTTAATTGATTACTGCAGTATCCCGGAAGATAAGATACACATTGTTGGAAAGCCGGATGCCGGGAAGATATCAGGTAATGCAGCCACAAACAAATACTGGCTGTATTTTCTTCCTGCTTTCAACCATCCCTTATTTTATTCCTTTGAGAAAAACATTGAAATTTCGATTAACTATGTTAAAATCCTTCTGAAATATATTGAACTTCACCATCCGGAAATAAAACTTCATCTTAAGTTTCATCCGTCAGATTCACATGATTTGGTTAAGAAATTTCCCGGGGAAGCTATTATTGTGAAATCAATAGATAAATCTCTTGTGCCTAAAATAGTATTCAGTGAAGAAACCTCTGTTTTTCCTGAATATTTATACTCGGACGCTGAATTGATTATTATTAGCGGTGCAAATAATAGAGAAATGTTCCCTGTTGAAATGTTTTCAGATTTGGCTATGACAAGAAATTATGAGAAAATATATAATAGACTATGATTACAGTATTAATTACAGTGTATAATGGGGAGGAATTTATTGCAGACGCAATAAATAGTATTCTTGTTCAAGACTATTCTGATTATGAAATATTGATTATTGATGACGGTTCTACTGATTGCACCAGGGAAATTATTGAAGCATTTAATGACAGAAGAATTAATTACATTAGAATTGAACATATTGGAAGGTCTGAGGCTCTTAACTTTGGGCTGAAGAATTGTCTATATGATTGGGTAATGCTTCATGATGCGGATGATATTATTTTACCAGGAAAACTAAAGAAATTTTCACAATTTACAGATTATCCTGAAAATACGATTGTCTCAAGCAATGCATTGTTTTTTGATGAACGAGGGAAAATCCTATGTAAATGGTCGTATCCTACAGAAAATCTAGCTATCAGAAAATTATTACTTTTACACGGTTTTAATAACCAATGTTTATTAAATTCAAAGTTTGTTCTGTCTTTAGGTGGTTATTGTGAAGCATTTAATGGAGTTGAGGACTATGAGTTTTTTCTCAGGAATGTCCAAATATTGAATATTTTAATATTACCAGAAATCAGTGATTTGAAAAGACTAAGAAAAAATTCTATTTCAAGAAAGAATAAAAATAAAAGTTTGGAATCTCTCTATTCAATTCAGAGTAGGTATTATAGTAAAAATAAACTATTTTCGGATTTGTCGGAAATTGAGAAAAGTCAGATTCTTCTGTGGCGTGAATATTTTTTTGGAAATACAAAAAATTTTAGGTCTATGATAATAAATATTTCTAATTTAAGAATCATTACGTTAAAACTTTTGCTGGCATTTTTTTATTCTTTTTTTAGAGAAACAATTGAAAATATATTTCCAAATCAAAATTTACGTTTTTTAGTTAATAGAATTAAAAAACGAGTTTTTAGATTATATAATAATGAACAGAAATATTTAAACATAATTAGATCTATGACACGAAATAAAAATATGAATGAAAAAAATAGTATTTATAATAACTATAACTAACTGCCAGTATTTGTTATAGTTTTACTCGGTGTTTTGATGGAGTATGAAATGTTTGACACAGTAACAGATAAGGAAATTGTTGATGCTGTTTTTTACTGGATTGACTCGGACCCAATAGTTGAAAAGAGACTATTAAAAGATGTCATAAAATACCATTTATTGCATGAAATCATTGCCGGGACAAAGTGTAAAAATATTGTGTCCCGCCATTATGTGAACAATTTTAAAGCTAATAATGCAAAACGAAAAATATTACTAAAGATAAATACTCTTATTTGGAATGGAGTTAAGATAGATATTGATATCTAATATACTAAGAAAATTAGCAAATAGTGAAAGTATAAATTCTTTTGCCAATAAACTAAGAAGAAAGCGATTTAGACTTTTCAAATTGTATTTTCCTGAAATACAAAATAGGTCAGTAAGCATTTTGGATTTAGGAGGCACTTGTAGCTTTTGGAGACAGATGGGATTTTCAGAAAAACTTAATATAAGAATCACTTTAATGAATATTGCAGAAGAACATTCTTCTTCAGAAAACATTCTTGCGATAAAAGGTGATGCCTGCGATTTGTCAGTGTTCCCCAATGCAGAATTTGATATAGTTTTTTCGAATAGTGTAATTGAACATGTTGGTAATGAAAATAGGCAACAAAAAATGGCTAAGGAAATAAATAGGGTTGGAAAAGGTTATTTTGTGCAGACTCCAAATTATTGGTTCCCAATTGAACAACATTTCCTTTTTTTAGGATTTCAATTTTTACCGATTTCAATCCGTGTTTTTCTGATCATGCATTTAAATTTAGGCTGGTATTCAAAAGTAAATGATAAACAAAAAGCCTTAGAGATCGCAAATAGTATTCACTTGCTAAGCAAAAAAAAAATTGTGGAGCTTTTCCCGGATGCGATAATAATTCCGGAACGTTTTTTTTTCTTGATAAAATCTTATGTGATTATCCGACCAATTAGTAAAGAAAAAATTAATTGTCTATGAACTAAATTGAAAAAATTTGATTGATAGTGTGTTGATAGGAAATGAATGATATTAGATACTGAAATAGCCGATACTGTTTTTAATTGGATAGACTCAGAAACTCAAGCTGAAAAAAGAGTATTAAAGGATGCCATAAAATACCATTTATTGGGTGAAATCATTGCAGGAACCAAGTGTGAAACTTATTCAAAAAGGATAGGTTGGTTTAATTTAATTCTGCAGAGGCCTGTAGAAGTCGCAAAACGAATGTTATGGTTCGTTTTGTGGGAAGTTAAAAGACTGTTTTTATTTGGGAAAAAAGATGTCATCATTTCTGTATTTTATAAAGAAATAAAAATCTATTCGGAATTATTGGGTAATTATTTAGAACAAAATAAGAATATTGTGATAATTAATTTTGGTATGCAATATAATAAAATGCTACTGCTTAAAAGAAATTATTTTTGTTATCCTGCCGCTAAGAATTATTTAAGCCATAAGTCCAACAATACTAATGAGTTAATTGAAGAAATAAGTTTGTTGTTCAAGAAGTTTAAACTGACTGTCCCAAATGCAAAAGTTTTAGAAGATAAAATTACCGCAATGATTAGGCTTAAAGTTGTTTTTAGAGATTTTATTCAAAAAACCGAAAAAAAGCATAATATTAAGTTCCTAATTCAGGATATCGACTATTCGTACGACAGAGTAATATATTCTGCAGAATTTCCTTATTTAAAAGTTTCATTAGATCATTCTATAATATATTATCCATGGCTTTTTAATAAATGCTATTCTGATGTTTATCTTGTTTGGGGACTAAATCAATTAGAAATCATAAAAAAATGCGATAAACAGGAAAAGAAAGCAATATACATTTGCGGACGCGAAGGGAGAGAGAAATTTTCTATTATAAAAGGAACTGAAAACAAAAAGTATTGGATAATTGTTTTGCAATCACATGAGTATGCATTATTTCAGACAATGGAAAGAAAATTAGAATTTGTAAACCGATATATAAATGAGATATGTAAAGTAAGAGATCAGATAAGAGAAAGTATTGAAATAATTGTTTCTATACACCCTAATAATAATCCATCAATAATAAAAGAAAAAAATGTGAGAGTAATAAATAAAAATGTACTTGATTATGCTCTTCAAGCGGAACTGATATTTTTTGAAGATACTACAATTGCGATAGATTTACTAAAATATGAAGTGCCAATGATATACATTGCCGGAGAAAAGGGCGGTGTTTTTATGAACTTTAGTATTGCTGAATCGGATATAATAATATGTAAAGGAATCGATTATATAAAATCATGTATTGAAAAGGCAAATTCAGTTAATGTTGATGTTATGTCAAGAAAAAATATTTATTCTTTTTATTACTCAGAACCGGAATCATCATATGCTGATACACTAAATAAAATATTATTAAACAATCACTTAGGTAGAGTATGAATTCCTTGAAAAATATTAGTATTCTTTATTTAGTAAAAGGAAATGTTTTTGGCGGTGCAGAAAGGTTTGCAGTAGAATTGGCTAATGGTATTGCTCCGGAATTTAAAGAAGTTTATTTGGGATCTATAAATAATAATTTGGCCGGTTATCTTGCAGGTTCTAACATTTCCGGAATAGCGGTAAATTTTAGCAATATAGGGCAGTTATTTAAATTTATAAAATGCCTTTATTTTCTGAATAGATTTATAAAAAATAAAAATATAACTGTGATACATTCGCATCACAGAATATTTTTACCATTGATGAAAATTCTAAGTTTAATTAGACCATTAATTACTGTATATACAGCGGTTAATGTATTCCAAGATAATAAATCCAAATTTGTAAAACCTGATTATTCTATAGCAATTACAGATTCTGTATATAAAAATCTTGTTGAACAAGAAGGATTTTGCACTAATAATACTCTTCGGATTAATTACGGGATAAAACTATTAAAAGAAGAGTTAATAAAAACAAAAAAGAATAATTCCGAAAGTTTTATTGTTGGTTATTTAGGAAGGTTTGTACATGAAAAGGGTGTCATTTATCTAATTAAAGCAGCCGCATTGCTAAAAAAATACAACGTTAGATTCAGAATAAAAGGGAATGGACCTGAGTACAAAAATTATCTTTATGAAGTTAATAAACTTAATATTACAGAATTTGTTGAGTTTATAGAATGGGATGATGACCCAATTGATTTTTATAAAGAAATTGATCTTTTGGTACTTCCGTCTATCGGCGCAGAGGGGTCTCCTTTGGTTATTTATGAAGCAATGGATCACGAGGTTATTGTTATCGCAACAAAAGTAGGTGGTATTCCGGATATTATCGAAGACAGAGTAAACGGATATTTGGTTAATCCTTTTTCTGAAACAGAAATTGCAGAAACAATTAAAGAGATTATGGAAAACGGGATAAATGTGGGGATGATTGAGAATGCAAAGAAGACGGCACAAAAGTACGATATTAAAAATTCTATTTCCGAATACTTAAATTTTTATAATAAGATACTCGATGAAAATAAATAATCATATTCAATTTTTTAATTTTAGTCAGAATTTCATGATATCGATTTTTGTCTCGTTCTATTATTCTATGTAATTCTTTATGCGGTTTATTAAAACTATATCGTGGAGAAAGATTAATATCATACTCCAGATATAATTTTTTATATCCGGGATGAATATATTTAAGGAAATTTTTGATTTTTTTATTCATTAAAACTAATCAAAATTTTGTCTTTCTATAATCAGAATAAAGCTTTTCATATTCAAGTATTTTGGCATTTGCATTTTGTGCATCATTGTTTGAAAGAAAAACCATTTCACTCTGAATTTCCTTTGCCTTAACTTCCTGCCAGCCGTAAACTTTATAAACTGTTATTATCCCGATTATAAGATAGACTGCAAACACAATATCAGCCCAAAAATTTAACGAAAGCGTGCTTGAAGCAATTACTTCGGGAGAATTATATACAAGCTGATAAGATGAATACATTACCAGAATATTAACAAAAATAAATAAAATCCACCAGGATGCCGGTAAAAGAAAATTCGGGCGAAGATGGCTTGATCTTCCGCGGTTAACATAATACCAGCTCCATTGCCAGATTTTCTGAAAGAACATTATCGGAGCAATAAGATTAACTCCGGGAACGAAAAAAGTTAAAGAAGCAACTGTCGGACTAACAACAATATCATTGGCCCCTAATGCTTTAAGATTTTTATACGCCCTGAAAAACCATGCAACAAGAATTAAATATATAATTGAAAAAAGAATCAGCTCGGAAATTCCTGCGTAATCTTTAAATATCAGCATAAACTTGCTTTCAATTTCAGTTATTGTATCCCCTGCGGTTTGTTTTTCAAGTAATGAGTCAAAAAAAACATTGCTTGAAATCAAAACCAGAATTACAAGAAAAGAAATAGCCATAATACTCATAAATAATTTCGAGATTCTTAAAGCTTTGAACCCGTACATAGTTACTCCCTATTTTAACTCTTGTTGAAGAGTGTTAATTGCCCGTAATAAATGCCTCTTCAAATATAAAAATTTGAAATTCAAAATAAAAATATAATGCAGCTATTGTTAGCAAAAAAAATAAGTAAATATTGTTAGCCTTAGAATTCTTTTCTGAAAATAATACTAAAACAGGATTTAATAAAAAACGGAAAATCATTAATGATGTATCTTCTGTAAAGACGGTTGGGTTCTGAAGCGAGTCTCCACAACCATTCAAAACCGGATTTACGAAATATAACAGGAGCGCGTTTCTTTGTCCCTGCGTAAAACTCAAGTGCAGCTCCAACTCCAACATTTATTTTAGCGCCGATATTTACCATATTATTGAAGAGCCATTTTTCCTGACGCGGACAACCCAGAGCTATAACAAGAATATCCGGATGAGTATTCATAAGTTTCTCGATTATTTGAAGATTTAATTCACTGTCTTGTTCAAAGTACATAGGCGGACTTTCAATTAAGGCAATATTCAGATCAGGAAAGCTGTTCTTGATTTTCTCTGATACTATGTCTAATGTATTTTGATCAGCTCCGACAACTGCAATACTCAATTTATTGTTATTCCCGAATTCAAGAAGATATCTGAAAACATCATTACCTGTAAAAACTTCAAATCTTTTTCTGTATTTTAATTGAAGCAAATATTTTATACCGAATCCGTCAATCAAATTATATTCATTGCTTTTGCACACAGAATAAAACTCAGAGTCAACAGAGCATATTCGCAAAAAATCCAAATTAACAGTTATTACCAAATTCGGAATTCCCGAGGCTAACATTCCTTCAAACATAACCATAGGATTTGTGATATTTGTTTCAAGAAACGGAATTAACATCAAATGCTGACCTTGATTATCATTTCTATTATTGCGTGTCATATTGTTTTCAAGTAAATTTAAAATCATTTTAATTAAAATAACGGAAAAATCGATGAAATATAAATTATTGATACTTGTAATATTATTTTCGATTAAGATATTTTCTCAGTACAGAGTTATTGAGGAATACTCAGGTCCGGGATATTCGGAAGTAATTATTGATCCGGGTTTTCACGGTAATTTGTTCTCAGAAATTGATGATGCAGTAAGTTATTCGTTTTTGGTTGATTTTGCAGTTCCATATAATTCAAAATCCAATTTTGAAATCAGAATTCTTGAAGATGCCGAATTCGATCCGAAATCATTATTTGGCGATAAATTAAGTGATGAAATATATTTAAGGACAGTTTCTGAAATAAGAAATCTCGGCAATTATAGAATCAAGGGATATACTCATGTCGGAAAAAATTATTGTGCGGTTTTAGAAATTCCAAGATTAATAATAAATAATTTAAATGAATTAAGAATTGTAAAAAAAATAAGCATAAAGGCAGAGTGGAAAGGAGAAAATTTTACACAACAAACTAAATTGAATGTTGAAGGGACAACAAGTGCTGTTAACAGAAAAACTGCTAATCAGTTGCAAACAATTCCGGTTCTAAGAAAATCTGACGGAGCTGAAGAATGGTTTAATTATAATCAGACATACTTAAAATTTGGTACGGCTAAAGACGGAATATATAGAATTAATTACAACGATCTGCAGAATCAAGGCATTGATCCTACTGTTATTAATCCTAAAACAATTAAGGTTTACAATAAGGGACTTGAAGTGCCGATATTTCTCGAAGGTGAAGATGATGCCATATTTGATGTCGGTGATTTCATCGAGTTTTTTGGTATCCGAAATATGGGTGGAAAGCATAGAGATATTAACGCATATAATGAGCCTTATAATGAGTATTTAGGTCAATATACTGATACTACAGCTTATTTCTTAACCTGGGGTGGGGATATTGGGTTGAGGGTTAAAGTAAAAAATGATTTAGATATCCAAATTTTACCTGACACTTTAAGATATTATTATGAAATAGCCCGAAGAGAAATTAATAACTGGTACGACTATCCTATGCAAGATCAGGTAGAAAGAGAAAAACCTTTCCAAATTGACAATAAAACTTGGATAGATATATCAATCCCGGTAGGAACAAGAAACATTGTGTTATCACTTTCCAATATTTATCCGGATCAATCGGCATTTGTTTATTCTAAAATTATGGATTACGCTTCATCAATATCGACAAAAGCTCATTTATTAGCTATCGGAATAAACAGTTATCCTGAAGTTTATGATTCTACTTGGATAAACAAATATCAAAGAGTTGTTATGGAAGCATCATTCTCCTCTTCAAAGCTTGTTAATGGTAACAATACTGTAAAGATATTTTCGTATCCCGTTGCCGGAAATACCGTTAATTCTTCCTCTATCGATTGGACAGAGTTAGAATATCCAAGGTATATAAAGATGATTAATGATTCACTCCTATTTAAATTTACGAGAACAGTTGGAAGGGAAGTTCACGGCTTTATTCCGTTTAACCTTAAAACAAATGATTATTCGTTCTGGAAATACGATAAAAATCCGGTTAAATATAAACTTACACGCAGGACTGATTCTCTCTATGTTGCAGATACGCTTGATGCAAACAGCATATTTGCAATTTCATCAGTTTCAAAAATTCTTAAACCAAAATTCTATTATGCAAAACAATTCACTAATCTCAGAAATGTGCAAAATAAAGCTGACTATTTAGCCATAACTCATAAGAAGTATTTGCAGAAAGCAGAAGAATATGTACAGTTTATATCAGACAGTTATGATGTTGAAGCAAAAGTAATAGATGTTCACGATATCTATGATGAATTTGCTTACGGTTATTTTAATCCCGAAAGTATAAGGGATTTTCTTCAGGCAGCAAACTCAAACTGGCAGACTCCGCTTCCTGAATATGTGTGTCTTATTGGCAATGCCACTTATGATTACCATGGAAACAAAGCCAAATACCGGGGAGCTCCGCCGGTCTATAATGATGTACCGTCATTTGGGGCTCCTGTAAGCGATAACTGGTTTGTAACCTGGGATTCTCTTATTCTATATAATCCTCAGATGTTCATCGGCAGAATTCCTGTAAGAAGCAATCAGGAATTTGAATTTTATTTTGCCAAACACAGAGATTATGTTCAACAGCCCTATAATGAATGGAATAAAAGATATATATTCTTTTCAGGCGGAAAGGGCGACAGCCAGTCAGAATTGAACCAGCTTAAAGGAATTAATGATTTCATAATAAATAATTATGTTGATCCCGCACCTGTTGGCGGAACCCGGATGCATTTTTATAAAACAATTTCACCTGTAAGCAATTTCGGTCCTTATACAAATGCAGAAATTTCTTCTACAATAAACAAAGGTTCGTTATTTATTTCTTATATCGGTCATTCCGGTACCCAAACCTGGGATAATTCCATAACTTCAGTTTCTCAGTTAAAAAATACTGAAGGCAGATATCCCCTAATCACTGATTTCGGTTGTTCGACAGGCAAATTTGCCGAACCCGATATATTATCTTTTTCGCAGCTGTTTCTGCTTGATCCGAACGGCTCTGCAATTGGATACATTGGTAATGCTTCTTTAGGATTCTTTTCAACGGCAACAACAGCACCACAGATATTTTACAGAAATATTCTTAGAGATTCAGTTGTAACAATAAGCAAAGCTCTTACTTTTGCCAAAAGAGAATTATATCAGAATAACCCATATTCAGGTACAGTTTATTTATTTGCATTAACAAATTCTTTTTTGGGAGATCCTATTATTAAACTGCCGGTTCCTCCCAAACCAAATTTAATGGTGGCGGAATCATCGGTAATCACAGACAAAAACACTTTGATTGATAACAGAGACAGCACAGAAATCAGTATCGATGTTTTTAATTTCGGGAAAGTAGGAAGCGATTCCGTGATTGTAAAAATCGACGATTTCACTATGGACACGCTTAATTATTCTGCTTCAGTTATGATTCCTATGCCATTATATAAAAGCACAATAAAACAGAATATCCCGATACTTGGTAAATCAGGCCTGCACAAATTATCAGTCTCTCTTGATCCGGATAACCTGATTGACGAATTAAGCAAAAGTGACAACTTTGCCGAAGTGCTGTACAATGTTTCAAGTTTTTCTTACAGAACGGCTATTGCAGATCAAAGCGATAACCTTATGCCTGACAGCACATTTCTGATTAATCCTTCACGGAGGCCTGCATCTGAAATCTTCCAGATAGAAATTTCGGAAAATGCAGAATTTACAGGTGCTTCCTTATCTGAAATGCAGGCAGATACTTTCCGAACAGAATTAGCTCTTTCATCTCTTGAAAACGGAAAACGCTATTGGTTACGTGCAAAAGTAAAAGGAGCGAATTCCTGGGGAAACATTTTTTCTTTTATTAAGGGGCAGGAATATGGCTTTTCTGTTCAAGACAGCATTGGCTATGCAGTTTTTGATGGAAAAGATTTACAAATAAAAGATAATAAAGTTAATATTGGCGAACTTGCTATACAGATAAAGGCAATTTCTGCGGGTTTTTATGATGGTACAACTGCAAGTATTGAGAAAAACGGACAAAACTATATTCCCTCGGGTAATCTGCGAGCTCATCATGTAGTTGTTTTTGATGATTCCACCTATGAATTTAAGCAATATGGATATTTTAACGTTTCAAGTGGCGCTGTAGCTATTACTAATTATATTAGTTTACTTGACGCTGCTTCAGAAAATGATTTGATAGTGATTGCAGTTTCAAATGATGGCTTGATAACTGATGCAACTTTACGTGATAGACTTAGAAATTTAGGCAGTAAATATATAGATAGTTTGGTGTTTACAGGTTCCTGGGCGATTATCGGGAAAAAAGGGGCACCGGTTGGTTCTGTTCCTGAAGCATTTTCTAAACCATACGGAGGCAGAGTTGAAATAGATACAACTTATTACATTCCTCTGGATTCTGCCAATTTCATTACCCGTGAATTCGGTCCGGCATCAGAGTGGAAACACGTTACGATAGATGAAACAAAACCGGCAGGTTCTGAAATTAAGTATAATCTGTACGGTATGAAAAAAGACGGACTGACAGATACACTCGGACTGCTTGATCTTTCTGCAGGAGAAGCGGATATTTCAAGTATCGATGCAAAAATCTACAGAAAACTTAAAATTGCAGGAGATATGTACAGATCTCCGGAAGGCTTGTCGCCTGAATTGTCGGGACTACAGGCAACTTTTTCACTTTTGCCTGAACTGGGTGCAAATTATCAGACTGTTACGGCATCAGATACAATATTTCAGGGTAAATCAAATTCCTTAAAACTAAAAGTATTTAATGCCGGCGGAGCTGATGCTGATAGTTTCACAGTCAGGATTAATTTCGTTAAGGAAGACAACACAAAAAGGCTGCTTATTGAGAAGGAGATTCCCGGACTAAAAAAAGATTCATCATTAACTCTTGAATACGATTACGGTTTTAATTACGATGACGGATACGGGAACACTTCGTTTGAAATTATTACTGATGCATTGAATAGTGTAGATGAAATATATGAAGACAATAACACTTATGTATTTCCTTTCTATATTATTAAGGATACTTCAATTGTAAGCGTTAGTGAAAGTTCGTTTACAGTAAAAATTGACGGAAGAGAATTATTCAACGGAGAATACGTTTCGAGCAATCCGCAGATTGAAATAGATTTCAGCTATCCTTTCGAATTTCCGATTGAAGACAATTCGGCTGTATTATTCAAGCTTAACGATAGAGTTTTAGCCGCTGATTCAATGGTAACAGATTCAATTCAGCGAAAAAGATTCTACTATACAAAACCGGTTCTCACGGATTCAACCTATACTCTTACAGTTGAAGCAAAGGAAGGGCTGGGGATGCTCAGATATAAGGAAGTAAATTTTATTGTTGATTCCGGTGTTAAACTAATTGATCTGTTTAATTATCCTAATCCGTGTAAGGGCGAAACTCATTTTACATTTAAACTTACTCAAGTACCGGATGAGATGTCCATTAGAATATTTACAGTAGCAGGAAGATTAATTAAGAAAATTTCGTTAAATTCTGCTGACTTAAAAAGCGACTTTAACAAAATATACTGGAACGGGAAGGATGAAGACGGAAACGATATTGCCAACGGTACATATCTTTATAAGGTAATCCTTAAAAAAGGTGATAAAACTGAGAGCAGAATACAGAAGTTATCAATTGTTCGTTAAATAAACACAGGAAGAAAATGAAAAAGACAGCATTTTTACTATTTATTGTTTCCGCAATAACTTGGGGACAGTTTTCACAGCCCAAAGCCAATGAAGGTATTTTAACCGGCGGTATGGGTTTAACCTGGATAGACGGAAATCCACATTATACTGTTAGGATGATGCCTGAATTCGGGTTCGCAAATTTCGGAGTAGGTCTCGATCTGAATCTTGAATTCGATTCAAAGGGCAAACTCAGAAAAGAAAATTTTAACGAAACATCAGACTACCTGAGCATAATAAGATATGCAAGGTATGGCCAGAAGAAAGATCCGGTATATGTTCGCCTCGGTGCACTTGATTATGCAACACTTGGGCATGGTACAGTGATGTATATGTATAACAATAGCCCGAGTTTCGATACAAGGAAAATCGGATTGGAATTTGATGTTGATTTCTCAAAATTCGGCTTTGAATCAGTTTACGGAAGTTTCGGTGAAGGCGGAGTTCTCGGATTAAGAGGCTATGTTCGTCCACTGCAGTTTACTGATCTTGCAGCAGTGCCTGTAATAGGTAATTTAGAAGTTGGTGCTACATTTGCCACTGATTTCCATGAAAATGCCGGCATAACAGCAGGCACGCTTGATGCTGAAGGAAAGCTTAACGTTACACAGGATGAAGGAAGCCTTTCAATAATTGGTTTTGACATTGGTCTTCCCGTAGTAAGCACCGGAATGTTTAATCTTGATTTGTATTTTGACTACAATAAGATTATCAGTTTCGGAAGCGGAGCCGCAACAGGAGTTGTTGCTTCGGTTAACGGATTAGGTCTTGTGGATGTAAGAGCTAAACTGGAAAGAAGATTTAACGGAGATCAGTATCTGCCATCATATTTCAATTCAATGTATGAACTTGAAAGATTCAGTCTTGCCGGTGGAGCTCCTGCTTCAAAAGTGCAGATTCTCAAAAGCACACAGAAAATCGGAGACGGATTCTACGGAGAGCTTCTTGTAAGACTTCTCGGTACTTTTGATATAACCGGAAGCTACCAGAGATTGGATGATTACCCCACAAGCGGTATTCTTCATCTTCAGACAGACATTTCTCCTGAAGATATGTCATTCGTTGCCAGAGCCGGTTATGACAAGGTTAACATTCAGGATGAAAAAGATTTATTCACTTTAGATGAAAGATCATATCTATATGCCGAGTTAGGCTACAAGCCAATGTCTTATCTGCTTGTTTCAATGGTTTACCACTGGACATTTACGCCGGTAAGAGATGCTGACGACAGAATAATTTCATACGAGCCGCAGAAGAAAATCGAACCGAGAGTTTCTTTTATTTATCCTTTATCATTTTAACCCAAATTTGTCATTGAGGAAGAAAG
>CAZOZP010000036.1:0-35839 GCA_964584325.1 uncultured Melioribacteraceae bacterium | reverse complement strand
TCACGCATCACGGTTTTACGTCTTTCTCGTCACGCTTCACGCTTCACGCTTCACGATTCCTATTGTTACTAAGATTCCGCACCTTAAGGCGCTGATAGCTTGTTGCTTTCAAGTATCTGCCGAATTTTCAGAAGGGGAATACAGAGTGCCACGGAGAAGGTTCACGCATCACGGTTTTACGTCTTTCTCGTCACGCTTCACGCTTCACGCTTCACGGTTTCTGTGATAACCGGGATTTATTGACTGAAGTTATTTGTGTTGTTTATTGGATAACATATTGAATATTTATTATATTTAATATGTTATAAAATTCAAGACAATGGAAAAGCAGGATTACATAGATTATTGGAAAAAGATTTCAGAGAATGACCTTTCTTCGATGGAAAGCAATTTTAATAACGGAAAGTTTGACTGGTCGCTATTTATTGGACATCTTGCATTGGAAAAAGTTCTTAAAGCTTTATGGATTAAGAATAATTCAAACATTACTCCACCCCGGACGCACAATCTTAATAAAATTGCAAACGAGGCCGGATTCATTCTTTCTGATTCAGACTCTGAAACACTGCTTGAAATAACCGGCTTTAACCTTGAAGCCCGATATCCTGATTATAAAATGGAATTTCTAAAAAAGTGCAATAAAGATTTTACTGAAAAATATATAATTAAAATACGAGAGTTTTATCAGTGCATAGCAAATCAGATATAATTCAAATAATTAATAAATTCATATCCCTTGTTTCCAATGAATATCCTCTGGAAAAAGTCTATTTATTCGGATCATATTGCACAGGAAAGTTTGATGAATACAGTGATATTGATCTGGCAGTTGTATCCGATAAATTTGAAGGCAGTCGTTTTTGGGATAAAAAGAAGCTCAATAAATACATCCTCAAATCCTCAATAGATCTTGAAATTCATCCTTTTAAACCGGAAGATTTTACTCCTGACAATCCCTTTGTTAATGAGATAATCAGTACGGGTGAACAAATATTATAGTCTTTCTATTTCCTCCCCCAACTTTGTTACTCGTCAAGCTTCACTCATCACGGTTTTACGTCTTTCTCGTCACGCGTTACGCATCACGCATTACGATTTCTGTGGTAAATCTCTTAGACTGTCTTCGATAGCCTTAAATCACCCGGCGGCATAAAAAAAGGGCGCATTGTCTGCGCCCTGAATTTATCACAAGATTTCTTTTGTTTCGGGTTCGTTTTGTCCGGTATCAACGGCACTGTCTCTATCTGTTATGAAATACAGTTCATCCGACTCGGGTTTATGCTTTACCGTAATTATATCACCTTCTTTGATGTTCTGAAGCAGCAGTTCTTCAGCAAGCGGATCTTCCAGATACTTCTGAATTGCTCTTTTAAGCGGACGAGCGCCGAATTTAGGATCAAATCCCTTTTCTGCTAAAAACGCCTCTGCAGATTCGTCCAGCGACATTTCCATTTTATTAGTCTCAATATTCTTTACAAGATGCTTAATTTCTATATGAATTATCTTCTTTATATCCTCAATTTCAAGATTCCTGAATACTATTGTCTCATCAATTCTGTTTAGGAATTCCGGATTGAAAAGCTTCTTCATTGCGTCTTCAACAGTATTTTTTAATTTTTCGTACTTTCCTTCATTATCATCCGCTCCGAATCCGTAAGCCGAAGTAAGCCTTATGTCTCTGGTTCCTACATTAGATGTCATAATAATTATCGTATTCTTAAAATCTACTTTTCTTCCCAGACTGTCTGTCAGCAATCCGTCGTCCAACACCTGGAGCAGAAGATTAAACACATCCGGATGAGCTTTTTCTATTTCATCGAAAAGAACAACAGAATAGGGCTTTCTTCTTACTTTCTCTGTAAGCTGTCCGCCTTCTTCATAACCTACATATCCCGGAGGTGCACCTACTAAGCGGGAAACAGCATGCTTTTCCATGTATTCGCTCATATCGATTCTTATTAATGCGTCTTCAGAATCAAAAAGATACCGCGCGAGTTCTTTTGCAAGCTGAGTTTTGCCTACTCCGGTAGGACCCAGGAATACAAAACTTCCGATTGGCCGGCGGGGATTCTTCAATCCGGCTCGGGTTCTTCTTATTGCTTTTGAAAGTTTAACAACAGCTTCTTCCTGTCCTATTATCCTTCCGCCCAATATTTCTTCCATCTTTATTAGCTTAACAGACTCTGCCTGTGCAACTCTGTTTACAGGAATTCCGGTCATCATTGAAACAACAGTAGCTATATCTTCTTCATTAACGTCATAAACAATATCCAGAGTGGAAGTTTCCCACTCCTTCTTTGCTGTTTCGAGCCGCGCCTGAAGATTGCGTTCTTTATCTCTAAGCCGGGCAGCTTCTTCATAATCCTGCTTTTTAACAACCTGTGTTTTTTCTTTTTTTACAAGTTCAATTTCTTCTTCCAGCTTAAGAATATCATCCGAAACAGAAAAATTTCCCATATGCACACGCGAACCTGCTTCATCAAGAACATCTATTGCCTTATCAGGAAAAAACCTGTCGGTAATATACCTGTCGCTAAGCTGAACTGCAGCCTTTATTGCTTCATCTGAATATCTTACCTTATGATGTTCTTCATACTTAAACTTAATAAATTGAAGTATCTGCATTGTTTCTTCAATACTTGGCGGCTCAATCATAACTTTCTGGAATCTTCTGTCGAGAGCACCATCAGTTTCGATAAATTTTCTGTATTCATCAAGTGTTGTTGCACCGATACACTGTATATCACCCCTGGCAAGTGCCGGTTTGAACATATTCGAGGCATCCAGTGAACCGCTGGCTCCGCCTGCTCCAACAATTGTGTGAAGTTCGTCTATGAAAAGAATTACATCGTCTGCTTTTTCGAGTTCAGACATAAGAGCTTTCATTCGCTCCTCAAACTGTCCACGGTATTTAGTACCCGCTACCAATCCGGCCAAATCGAGTGTAACAACTCTTTTATCCTGCAGTATTCTCGGTACTTTTCTGTGAACAATTCGTAAAGCAAGTCCCTCAGCTATTGCAGTTTTCCCTACTCCCGGTTCACCTATTAAAACAGGATTATTCTTCTTTCTGCGGCTTAAAACCTGGGCCACTCGTTCTATTTCTTTTTCACGGCCTATTACGGGGTCAAGCTTATCATCAATTGCAAGCTTTGTTAAATCCCTCCCGAAATTATCAAGAACCGGAGTCTTTGTTTTTTCCGCTTTCTTTGGCGGAGGTATAGATCCGCTTCCCTGCTTTTCAGATTCCTTTCCGCTCAGGTAATTGTTTAATTCAGCCCTTACAATATCATAAGTTATGTTAAACTGATGAAGTATTTGTGTTGCAATGTTGTCTTCATCTCTTAAAATTGAAAGCAGAATATGCTCGGTTCCGATTATGTTGGATTTATATATCTTGGATTCTATCTGTGTTATTTTCAGCACTTTTTCTGCTTGCTTGGTCAGGGGGATATTCCCGATTGTAAGCGTTCCCCCGGATATTTTCACGGTATCTTCAATTGTTTTTTTCAGTTTGTCCAGCTCGCAGTCAAGATTTTTAAGAAGTTTTACGGCAACGCCGTGGCCTTCCCTGATTATACCTAAAAGCAAATGCTCTGTACCTATATAATCATGCCCTAATCTTAAGGCTTCTTCTCTGCTTAACCTTATTACTTCCTGAACTCTTTCGGAAAAATTTCCTTCCATTTATTCCCCTTACTGTTTCATCAATAATTACAGAATGTATTTTATAATACTCTCTCCTAATTTATTAAAAATTTAGGTCAAAGTGAACAAATTATTATATATAAGGAGAAAACCGATTTTTTTTGATTTTTATGCTGTGAAATCCGTAATTTTATATTGCTTATCAAAAATAAAAAAACAGGAGCATTAATGGATTTCTTAACTAACATAACATTGGCGGGAATAATTTTCGTCATAATTCTTCTTTCGATATTCTTCTGGTTTTTCCCGTTAGGACTTTATATTACGGCCTTTTTCTCCGGAGTTCGATTGAAAATATTCAGAGATCTTGTGGGAATGCGCCTTAGAAAAGTTTCTCCGCACGTTATTGTCCGCAGCCTTATTATGGCAACCAAAGCCGGATTAAAACTGGATATATCAATGCTCGAAGCACATTATCTTGCCGGCGGTAATGTTATTAAAGTACTGAACGCCCTTATTTCGGCAAACAAAGCCAATCTGCCCCTTTCATTTGAAAAGGCTGCAGCAATTGACCTTGCCGGACGCGATGTTTATGAGGCTGTTAAAATGTCGGTTAATCCGAAAGTTATTGAAACACCGGTTGTTTCTGCGGTTGCCAAAGACGGTATTCAGTTGAAAGCTATAGCAAGAATAACGGTGAGAACAAACATTGAAAGACTTGTGGGCGGTGCAGGCGAAGCTACCATCCTTGCAAGAGTCGGTGAAGGTATCGTATCTACCATCGGTTCAAGCAAAAGCCATAAAGAAGTTCTTGAAAACCCCGACAGTATTTCTAAGGTAGTTCTTTCAAAGGGTCTTGATGCCGGAACTGCATTCGAAATTCTTTCTATTGATATTGCCGATGTGGATGTTGGAATTAATATTGGCGCCATTCTCCAGACAGACCAGGCTGAAGCTGACCTTAAGGTAGCCCGTGCAAAAGCTGAAGAAAGAAGAGCCGCTGCTGTTGCTCTTGAGCAGGAAATGGTTGCAGAAGTAGCTAAAATGAAAGCAAAAGTTGTTGAAGCCGAAGCTCAGGTACCTCAGGCAATTGCTGAAGCTTTCAGAAACGGAAACTTAGGTGTTATGGATTATTACAATATTAAAAACATTCAGTCTGATACAGAAATGCGTAATTCAATTGCAAAACCTGAAGTGAAGAAAGATAATAAATAACGGAAGGTAATTATGGATTTTCAAATACTGCTTCTGATTCTTTTTCTTGTATTCAGTATCTACTCTTCCATTATGAATGAGAAAAAGAAAAAAGAAGAAGAAAGAAAAAAAGCCGAAGGCAAACTTAACCCTCAGCCGGTTTTCGTTGAACAAACCAATTATGAGGACGATAACTTTGATCCGGATTATGAAGATTATAAGGAACCGAATACAAATCTTGAGGATTCCTATAATCCTAAGTACAATGAAATGCTTTCGAAAATCATGTCGCAGGAAAAGAGCTATAACAACTCTACTGAAACTAAGCCTATTGTGAAAAAAGCTGTTCCGACAGAACCGGAAGAAGTTTTATCCGGCAGGGCTGTTTCTTCAGAGGGATTTCTAATTGACTTTTCCGAAACCGAAAGTATTAGAAAAGCCGTTATCTATTCGGAAATATTAGGGAAACCTAAATCACTAAGCAGAAGATGACAAAAACATATACTTTGTCCAGAATTAATAAAGCGGGATTGATCAAAGCTGATGAATCCCGCTTTGTTCTTGATTACAGAAATGAACTCAATCCGCAGCAGTATGAAGCGGTTACTGCCGGAGAAGGAGTTTACCTCCTTATTGCCGGTGCCGGAACCGGAAAGACTCGTACTCTTGTTTACAGAGTGGCAAGGCTTATTGAAACCGGATCGCAGCCTTCTTCCATTCTTCTTCTTACTTTTACAAGAAAAGCCGCAAAGGAAATGCTTGACCGGGCTTCGCTGCTGCTTGATAAAAGGTGTTCTGAGATAAACGGCGGTACGTTTCATTCTTTTGCAAACCTCACTCTTAGAAAGTATGCCTCTGCCGTAGGTCTTAGTTCATCGTTTACCATAATGGATCAGGGCGATAGCGAAGATGTTGTGAATCTGCTTCGCGGCGGATTAAATCTAAAGGATATAAAAAGACGATTTCCTCAGAAAAATACTCTTTTCGGCATCTTTAGTCTTCACGTAAATACCGGAAGATCAATTGAAGAAA
Source organism: uncultured Melioribacteraceae bacterium (assembly GCA_964584325.1). Taxonomy (GTDB): domain Bacteria; phylum Bacteroidota; class Ignavibacteria; order Ignavibacteriales; family Melioribacteraceae; genus CAZOZP01. The sequence goes on along the minus strand of CAZOZP010000036.1, from coordinate 29,965 downwards.
TTGTTCTGAATGACTACCCGCAATTTGCAGAGTTTATGGAACTAATTCTACAAACATCCGTGAATTATACTGAATATAAAAGAAAAAACTCACTGCTGGACTATGATGACCTTTTGGTATTTCTCAGGCTGTTTCTTCTTGATTTATCTCCGGCGGCAAAATCGTTTCTTTCAAAAATAAAATTCACTATGGTTGATGAGTATCAGGATACAAACCGGATTCAGTCTGATATTGTTCTTGGTTTATCAGGTATAAACCGGAATATTATGGCTGTGGGAGACGATTCACAATCTATCTACTCATTCCGCGGAGCTGATTTTCAAAACATTATCAGATTTCCGGAAATTTTTCCCGGAACCAAAATTCTTAAACTCGAAGAAAATTACCGCAGTACACCGCAAATTCTGAATTTCACAAACTTTATTATTGAAAACGCTACAGAAAAATATCCTAAAAAACTCTTTACTTCTTTGCCTGACGGCGAGATGCCGGCAATAATCTCTGCCGTAAATGATAATATGCAGTCTAAATTTATTGCAGATAAAATTCTTGCTCTTCACGAAAGCGGAATTGCATTAAGCGATATTGCCGTTTTATTCCGCTCTTCCTTCTTTTCTTTTGATCTTGAAATTGAGCTAAACAAAGCCGGAATACCATTTGTAAAATTCGGGGGAATGAAATTTATTGAAAGTGCACATATCAAGGATCTTCTAGGTTTTTTAAGAATTCTGGCAAACTCAAGAGATATCGTAAGCTGGTATCGCGTTCTTCTGCTGCACGAGGGTGTGGGCAGGGCAAAGGCAGGAAAAATTGTTAACGTAATTCCGGAAAGCGCCGGCATAGAAGTATTTAATCCGGAATCTCCGGCAAGAAGAAATTCTCCATCCGGTATAAACGCTCTTTTCGATCTGTTATTTTCGCTTGCCAAAAGCAACACGAGCGTTACCGAAAAGGCTGAAAAAATAATTAAATACTATGACCCGCTATTCAAAAGCAAGTATGACGATTTTAAGAAAAGGAAAAAAGATTTGGACATGTTTCTGAATATTTCTTCAAATTATAAATCTCTTGAATCATTTCTTACCGATATGGCTCTTGAACCTCCCCGGGATTCGGTGATTGATGTTTCTGATGAATCATCCCCTTCCGACTGTCTTGTACTTTCAACAATTCATTCGGCAAAAGGACTTGAATGGAATTCTGTTTTTATAATGAATGCCCTTGACGGACTTTTCCCGAGCGAATACTCATTTGAAGACAATGAAAGTATTGAAGAAGAAAGAAGGCTTATGTATGTTGCCTCGACGCGTGCAAAGCGTAATCTTTTTATTGTACATCCGATGAATATCTACAATAATTATACAGGGGTTACATATTCCAAACCTTCACGCTTTATAGAAGGTGCTGATGAAAGTATTGCAGACCAATGGATTTTGGAGGATGAATAATGGAATTCCTAATAGTAATTCCTTTTTTAGTGATTCCGGCATTTTATATCTTTGCATCCGAAACACTAAAGAAAATTAAAAGGAAATCTGAAATCACTGAATTTGCTTCGAGAAGATTTTCAATAATTATTGCCGCAAAAAATGAAGAGAACAATCTCCCTAATCTTTTGAATTGCCTGAAAAAGCAGAATTATCCGCCGGATCTTCTCGAAATAATAATTGTGGACGACAATTCTACCGATAATACTTATGCTTGTGCACACAGTTTCCTTAATGATTTTCCTCATATCAAAGTAATTAAAGCAGGAAGAAAGATTCTCCCCGGAAAAAAAGGAGCTCTTGAAAAAGGCATTGAGGTTTCAAGGAAAGAATTTATACTGATAACAGATGCTGATTGCAGACCTTCAAAAAATTGGGTTTCTTCATTTAATAATGCCTTTGCAAAAAAATATGAAGTTGTTTTCGGTCATGCTCCGATGGTTGAAGGAAAATCTTTAGCCGGCCGACTTTCCTGTTATGAAAATTTGCGGAGCTCGATTCTTACTTTTACAATGGCCGAATCAGGATTTCCATATTCTGCTGCGGCACGAAGTTTCGGATTCACTTATAATTTTTTTTCGCAAGCCGGGGGATATTCGAAAACCGCACAAACTTTGAGTGGCGATGATGACTTATTTATCAGAGAAGCTGTAAAACATAAAGCTCCGGTGGGATGTTTTATTGATAACGATTCTTTCGTTTTTTCTGAATCAAAAAACACAATGGAAGAATATTTTTCTCAGAAAGCAAGGCATACTTCCAGTTCAGCTTATTATCTTGCAAAACACAAGGCATTTTTAGCAGGCTGGCATATGCTTAATCTGCTTCCCTTCTTGCTGCTGCCCGCTGCTTTTCTTTATCCGGTTATTTTATTACTGCCTCTAATTAAATTCCTTACTGAAATAATTGCTTTCAGAAAGCTTAGTAAAGTTTTCGGATATAGCTTTAATGTCACAGAAATAATTTGTTTATCCGTTTTCTTTGAAGTTTCGATTATCATCAATTATTTTTATTCATTCAAATTTAAAACTCGTTGGAATTAGGAGGAATATTGAGACTTGCATCTTTTAATATAAACAGTATAAGAGCACGGCTTCACCAGATTGAAGCAGTTAAAGAAACCATTGCGCCGGATATAATCGGAATACAGGAAACTAAAGTACAAGATTCCGAATTCCCTATGGCAGAAATAAATGCATTAGGCTATGAAGCTGAGATATTCGGACAAAAAGGACATTACGGCGTTGCCGTTCTTTATAAGGGATTAAAACTGCTTTCGGTAAAAAAGGGGCTTGAAGAAGATTCTGCAGATACTCAAAAACGCTTTATTCAATTAGATTTTGAATCACACTCCGGAAATTGTTTCAGTATTATCAACTGTTACTTTCCTCAAGGTGAAAACAGATCGCACGAAATCAAGTTTCCGTATAAGCAGAAGTTTTTCGAAAGACTAAATTCTTATTTGAAATCAGTAATCACTCCCGGAAAAATTCTTTTTCTTATGGGCGATATGAATGTTTCCCCTGAAGATATTGATATAGGGATAGGTGAAGATAATAGAAAAAGATGGCTTGCTGCAGGTAAATGCAGTTTTCTTCCTGAAGAAAGGCAGTGGTATAAAGAAATGCTTGAATCCGGATTATTTGACACATACCGAAAAATCTATCCTGACAGCGCAGATAAATTCAGCTGGTTCGATTATCGTTCTAAAGGATTTGACAGCGACCCGAAACGAGGACTAAGAATAGATCACATTCTTGCAACAGAGGCAATTTCAGAAAAGATAAAAGATGCCGGAATTGATTACGGGATCCGGGCAATGGAAAAACCTTCTGACCATACCTGCATCTGGACCGATGTTGAATTATAACTCGAAATGGTGTTCGGTTATTTTTTCTGCAGCTTTCATCACAGCAGAGGCATAGGTATTTTCAATTTTCTTTAGCTCTTCGTCGTACGCAGCTAAATCTTGCGGAGAATACTTCTGCCGGGCTTCCCCTAAAGGAAGATGCCCGGCAGCTTCAGCTAATTCCGTAAAAGGTTTGAAAAGCATAATTCCCTGCCTGTCCAGATACAAATTATTTAACAGTGCTTTAATCTGAACACTGCCCTCAGCCGGCGATACTTCTTTATTCATAATTTTAGCTGCCGCTATTTTAACTTTCATAACCGACTTTTTTCTCTCGGTGATAAGATTATCAGTTGAAAGTCTTGAAGGATTATTCAAAGACCTAAGAAGTCTGATTAGTTTTAATCCCAAATAGACAGTACCGCTGAAAAGAATGAAAAGCAATATTATCATTGAATTGGACATAAATTTCAGTTATTTATCTTATGAACCAGTTTATTCTGCTATAGCATTTGAAATTAATACAGCCGCACTTACAATTGCCGTTTCAGTCCGCAGCCTGTTCTTGGTTATACGAACTGAATCTGCTGCTTCCAATATTTTTATTTCATCGTCGTTTAATCCGCCTTCGGGTCCGAAAACAAGAAGGTATTGTTCATTAACGTAAACATTCTTGATAAACTGGTTAATCGTCCTTTTTTCATCCTGTCCGAAATATATTACTTTCTTCCCCATTTCAGCTAAGGCCTCAATCTTTTTCTCTGTTCGGATTTCCGGAAGGAATGCCCTAAGAGACTGCTTCATTGCCGCAATTGATATGCTTTGAAGTCTTTCAGGCTTAAATGACTTAGGAATTGACCTTAATGACTGGAAGAAAACAAATTTTGTAAATCCCATTTCAATGCATTTTTCCAAAGCAAATTCCTGACGGTCAATTTTCTTTAACGCCGGAATTGCAATAGTAAAATTATCCAGACTATTTTCATATTCATATGTATTGAGTATTTCTGCTGAAAGGCTGGATTTACCAATCGAAGAGATTTTAACGCTGAAAATTTTTCCTTTGCCGTCGGTTATGTGAATATTATCACCCTTTTCATATCTCATAACCCTTGTAATATGAATAAACTCTTCTCCGGTAACAGTTATCGTTTTGCCCGAAAAAGGTTCGCCTACATAATATAAATCGATATTAGAAAGATATTCCTGTCCCAAAAAGCACCTCACCTTTATTTTTTTCATTTAATCCGTACTCAATCCTGAAGCTGTTATGCGGCAAGATAAGTACTGTTAGACCTAACCCGTAACCTGTATCAAAATCTCTTATCGAGACTTTCGAATTATTGTTGAACGATACTCCCGAATCAGCAAATCCGTGAACAAAGATACCAATTCTGGCTGATGTAAGAGATACCGGAAGCAGTGGAAGATCTAAAGATAAATTCCACTCACTTATTATCGGATATCTTATCTCAGTGTTAAATACTAAATAATTATTTCCTTCTCTTTTCTTTCCGGAATTTCCCCTGATATATTCATCGTACCCTAAAAACGAATAATTATAAAAAGGAACTTTGCTTCCGAATGTATGACGTGCCACCGTCCGCCATTTCCCAACAAGTCCGTCAGTAATTTTATGATAATCTCTGAAATCAGCTTTAATGAAATTATAATCTACATTTCCGCCTAATCCGTAATGAACAAATTCAGTCTGGAGAAAATAACCTGACTTTGGAAAATTTATCAAATCGCGGGAATCATAGGTAAATACTAATCCGGAAAAAGGATAATTATCCTTAACTTCGCCCGAGGCTGTAAATCCAACAGGCAAATCATCCGGCGGCAATATTGAAAGATACCCGGCAAGAGCACCAACCTTGGTATATGACCCAAATCTTTTGGAAACCATAAACTGTCCGGATATCTGCTTAAAATTGAAATCCTTCCCGTATGCCAGTTCCGCTTCACGGTTAATATTTGAAGCGTTTTTATATGAAAAGTTTACCGTTGAACTAAGCTCATTTTTTTCTTCGATTAAAGGATTATAATATGATAAAGATAAAGACGGATCATATCCTAAAGTAAATTGAAAATTTATCGTCTCGTTTCTGCCTCGGAAATTCTTATAATAAAGTGAAAGACCGTATGAAGCATCCTTTAGATCTCCGTTATTTATTTCAAAAATGGGAATGGGGTAGATACTCCAGCTTTCCATCACTTCAATCTGAATGATATTTGTTCCCTTCAGCGACCTGGGGTATATTTCAACTCTGTTGAAAATACCTAGACTAAAAACTCTTTCACTTGAGTATTCAAGAGTTTTATAGTCAACAGTATCTCCCTTACTAAAAGTAAGTTCTCTTAGTATTACATAATCCTTTGTTTTTTCGTTTCCTGAAATGCTTATCGAATCCACAATGAACGTTTCAATATACTCCACCTTGGTGAAGCCTGTCTGAGCAATCACACCCGATAAGCAAAGCAGAAGTAAAAACAATACTCTCATTTTAATTTCCCGCATAAGAATCAATTGGAAGACATGTACAAACTAGATTCCTGTCCCCTGCAGCATTGTTCACTCTTGAAACTGAAGGCCAGAACTTGTTTTTCCGTGTATGTTCAGTCGGGAAAGCAGCCCTTTCTCTAGTATAGGGGAAATTCCACTCAGCCTGAAGAAGAACTTCAGCAGTATGAGGTGAATTTTTCAGCAAATTATTTTCCTTATTACCGCCTTCTTCAATTTCTTTTATTTCATTGCGGATTAAAATCATAGCCTCAATAAATCTGTCTAACTCTTCCTTAGGTTCGCTTTCAGTAGGTTCAACCATCAATGTACCCGGAACAGGGAATGAAACAGTAGGGGCATGAAATCCATAATCCATAAGTCTCTTTGCAATATCTTCCACTTCTACATTAGCACTCTGCTTGAATTCTCTCATATCAAAAATAAGTTCATGAGCAACAGTATTCCCGCTTCCGGTATAAAGCACTTTGAAATAGGGTTCCAGCTTTGCCTTAATGTAGTTGGCATTTAGAATTGCATACTGAGTAGCTTCTTTCAGGCCGATTCCTCCAAGCATTTTTATATACGCATAAGGAATCATCAAAATTCCGGCACTTCCATAAGGCGAAGCAGATACAGCATGAATAGCATCGTTACCGCCGGTCTTCACAACACTATGGCCGGGCATAAAAGGAGAAAGATGTTCTGCAGCAGCAATAGGGCCTACACCCGGTCCGCCTCCGCCGTGAGGGATGGCAAATGTTTTATGAAGATTCAGGTGGCAGACATCGGCTCCTATTCTTGCCGGACTTGTAAGGCCCACCTGTGCATTCATATTTGCACCATCCATATAAACTTGTCCGCCGTTTTCATGGATAATTCTGCAGATTTCGATAATACCTTCCTCAAATACTCCGTGTGTTGATGGATATGTAACCATAAGAGCCGATAGGTTTTCTTTATTCTCAACAGCCTTTTGTTTTAAGTCGGCAATATCTATATTTCCTTTATCGTCACATTTAACAACCACTACTTTACTTCCTGCCATAACTGCACTTGCCGGATTTGTACCGTGTGCCGAAGCCGGAATCAGACAAATATTTCTATGACCTTCACCTCTGCTGATATGAAATTTCCTGATTACCATAAGTCCGGTATATTCGCCCTGAGCACCTGAATTGGGCTGGAATGAAACAGAATTAAATCCTGTTATCTCGCATAAAGCTGTTTCCAGATTACTGATCATTTCCAGATATCCTTCAGCTTGGTCTGCAGGAACAAAAGGATGAATATCTGCAAAGCTGCTCCAAGTTACTCCCGCCATTGAAGCAGTAGAGTTAAGTTTCATTGTGCATGATCCGAGCGGTATCATAGACTGGGTAAGTGAAAGGTCCTTATTCTCAAGTGTTTTTAAATACCTAAGCATAGCTGTTTCAGAATGATACTTATTAAATACCGGATGAAGCAATATTTCATTCTGTCTTAATAACGTTACCGGAATCGTTAAATCATCTTTCATATTACTAATAAATTTTCCGGTAAGAGATTTATTTCTTAACTCAGCAAAAATCTCTAATATTTCTGTAATATCTCTTTCCTTAGCTGGTTCCCCAATTGATATTCCGACTTTATCAGAATCGAAATACCTAAAATTTATTAGTCTTTTTTCAGCGATTACCTTTAATCTGTGTTGTTCCTCATCCGATGCCAACTTAACTGCAAGAGTATCAAAGAAACTTTCATTTAACTGAGTATATCCAAGTTCTTTAAGACCATAGTTCAATAAAACAGTAAGAGAATGAATTCTTCCGGCAATTGCCTTCAACCCTTCGGGGCCATGATAAACAGCGTACATAGCCGCCATTATTGCAAGGAGTACTTGAGAAGTACAGATATTGCTTGTAGCTTTTTCTCTCTTTATATGTTGTTCTCTTGTTTGAAGTGCCATTCTAAGTGCGGGCTTGTTGTGTGAATCAACAGATACACCTATTATTCTTCCCGGAAGGAATCTTTTATACTCAGATTTTGTTGCAAAGAAAGCTGCATGCGGACCTCCGAAACAAAGCGGAACGCCAAACCTCTGCGTGCTTCCCACAACCACATCTACACCCCAGTCTGCAGGCGATTTAAGAATTACTAGACTCATAATATCTGCGGCAATAATAGTAAGTATATTTCTCTTTGCAGCTTCCGCAAGAATCACCGAATGATCTTTAATCAGTCCGGCAGAATCAGGATTTTGTATAAGAACTGCATAAACATCATCAGTTAGATTTTCTTCAATAACATCTGATATTTTAACTTTAATACCCAAAGGTTCAGCTCTTGTCAGGAGAACATCAATCGTTTGGTTAAAACAGCCTTTTGAAACAAGAATTGTATCAGCGTCCTTCTTTTCCTTTGGTCTGACAGCATAAAGCATAGTCATTGCTTCCGCTGCTGAAGTAGCTTCATCAAGCAGTGATGCATTTGCAGTATCCATACCTGTAAGTTCTGATATCATTGTCTGGAAATCCAGCAGAGCTTCAAGTCTTCCCTGAGATATTTCAGACTGATAAGGAGTATATTGAGTATAATACCCCGGATTTTCCAATACATTTCTTTTTATTATTTCAGGAAGCAGTGTTGAATAATAACCGCTCCCGATATAGGATTTGTAAACTTTATTTTTTGAGGCGCAGGAAGCAAGCATAGCCAGGAATTCTTGTTCATCCATTGCTTCGGGTATATCAAGGTCTTTTTCCAGTCGGATTGAAGCAGGAATAGTTTTTTCAGTCAGTTCATCAATTGATGAAAATCCGCAAACGGATAGCATTTTTTCTGTGTCTTTTTTACCGGGACCAATATGTCTTTCGGAAAAAGCAGCATGTTTTGATAAAATATTCATAAATTTCTCAAAATTATTTATTCTAAAAATAATATTATTTGGCTTAAATTAGAGAAGAAAAACCTGTCAGGTTTTAATTAGTTTTTCCAAAGCAGTTTTTGCGGCCGCCTGTTCTGCAGTTTTTTTGCTTTTTCCTTGCCCTCTTCCATAAAACTCTTCATCAATATACACATCGATTATAAAAGTCTTATTGTGCTCAGGGCCTTCGGAAGATACAAGTTTGTAAACAGGAGGCATCACTTTCATTTTATGAGTAGATTCCAGCAGTATTCCTTTGTGATTCTGGTCAGATTGAAGTATTCCGTTTTTTGTTGAAGGAATTATCAGTTTTTTCATTATAAATTCTTTGCTATGTCCAAGTCCCTGATCCAAATAGATTGCCCCTATAAGAGCTTCGAAGGAATTTGCTAGAATAGTTTCAATCCCTTTTTCGCTATGACTAAGAAATCTTTTGTCATATGCAATATATTCAATAAGATTTAGATTTTTTGCTGCAAAAAGCAGGGCAGACTTATTAACCAATTGGGATCGTGATTTAGAAAGGAATCCTTCATCTTCGTCGGGGAAATTATTGAAAAGATATTCAGCAGCTGCAAGTCCGAGCACTGCATCGCCTAAAAATTCAAGTCTTTCATTTGATTTGTGGAATTCTGAGTTTACGTCAACAACTGAACTATGTGTAAATGCTTTAACAAAATACTGCGGGTTATTAATTTTAAAACCCACAGTATTTTCAATTTTCTTAAGATTCTTTAGTATCCTTGAAGCATTATCTCTTTTTCCGAACAAGGAAAAAATGCTTTTTAGCAATCGGAACAAGAATCATCCTTCATATTTCTTGAACAATAATGATGCATTATGTCCGCCAAATCCAAAAGTATTGCTTAGGGCATACTTTATTTCTTTGTCAACAGCTTTATTAGGAGTATAGTTCAAATCGCAATCAGGATCAGGAGTAGTGTAGTTGATTGTCGGCGGAACAAATTTGTGGTATATGGCTAATATTGTTGCAATCGATTCTACTGCGCCGGCTGCACCAAGAAGATGGCCTGTCATAGATTTTGTAGAGCTGATGCTTAGCTTGTATGCGTGTTCTCCGAAAGCACGTTTAATTGCAGAAGTCTCATTTTTATCATTAAGCGGAGTAGATGTACCGTGAGCATTTATATAATCAACATCTTCAGGGTTAATTCCTCCGTCATTTATCGCATCGCGCATAGCCCGGTAAGCGCCTTCTCCTTCAGGAGCCGGAGCTGTCATATGGTATGCATCTCCGGTAAGACCAACGCCGATAACTTCTGCGTAAATCTTAGCGCCGCGTTTCTTAGCATGTTCCAGTTCTTCCAGAACCAGGCACCCTGCGCCTTCACCCATAACAAAACCGTCGCGGTTTAAGTCAAAAGGTCTGGAAGCTTCAAGATAATTTTCATTCTGAGTAGATAAAGCCTTTGCAGATGTAAATCCGGCAAATGACATAGGTACTATTGCTGCTTCAGCTCCACCTGTAAGAATAACATCGGATGAACCGCGCTGAATTACCATAAATGCATCTGCCAATGCATGAGAAGCAGTTGCGCAGGCTGAGGTCACAGCATAATTATGACCTTTAAACCCGTATTTAATAGATATCTGCCCAGCCGCCATATCGGAAATCATCATAGGAACGAAAAAAGGGCTTACTCTTTTTGGCCCGTGTTCTATATATGCAGAATGCTGTTTTTCAAACGTTTCCATTCCGCCGATTCCGCTACCGTAAATTACTCCTGCTCTTTCAAGATTTATTGAATTCACATCTATTCCGGAATCTTCCATAGCCATTGTTGCCGAAGCAAGTGCATATTGTGTATAAGGGTCCATTCTGCTGATAGATTTTTTCTCAATGAATTTATCGGGGGCAAAATCCTTCAGCTCAAAGGCAATCCTTGCTTCAAATTTGGAAGCATCAAATTTAGTAACAAGCCCTGCACCGTTGCGACCTTCTTTTAATCCCTGTAAAAACTCTTCCGTTGAATTCCCTATGGGGCAAACCGTACCCATTCCGGTTATGACAACTCTTTTTCTGCTCATATATATTAATCCAGATAATTTATTTAGTTAAAAAAAGCCGGACTGAAAGGCAATCCGGCTATGTGATACAAATTATTTTACTTTTCCGCTTAAATAAGTAACTGCATCTCCAACAGTTGTTATTTTTTCAGCATCTTCGTCAGGAATCGAGATATTGAATTCCTGCTCAAAACCCATTACCAATTCAACTATATCAAGTGAATCAGCGCCTAAGTCGTTCTGGAAAGAAGCTTCAGGAGTAACCTGTGATTCTTCAACACCCAATTTGTCCATTACTATTTCTTTTACTTTTTCTTCAACGTTCATTTTAGAGTCTCCTCTTTGTGTTAATATAATTAATGTTAATTATTTTACATCACCATTCCGCCATCAACCGAAATTGTCTGGCCGGTTATATAATCTGCATCCGGACTTACCAGAAAACTAACAGCTTTTGCAATATCTTTTCCTGTTCCAAATCTTGATAGAGGAATATTTGCGAGCATAGCTTGTTTCTGGTTGTCGTTAAGTTTATTTGTCATATCTGTCTCTATAAAACCCGGTGCTACTGCGTTTACGGTAATATTTCTGGAGGCAAGTTCCTTTGCATTTGATTTTGTAAGACCAATAACCCCAGCCTTCGAAGCTACATAATTAGCCTGACCAGGATTTCCGATTATTCCCACAACAGATGAAATATTTACGATTCTGCCGAACTTCTGTTTCATCATTGGTTTCAGAGCTGCTTTTGTATAGTTGAATACACTTTTTAAGTTAGCATTTACTACAGTATCAAAATCATTTTCAGACATTCTAAGCAAAAGACCGTCTTTAGTAATTCCTGCATTGTTAACAAGTATGTCAACACCGCCTAATTTTTCTTCTGCAAAGGCGATAGTATCTATTGCAGCCTGAAATGAGGCTGCGTCTGCTTTAAATCCGAATACTTTTACGCCGTATTCAGAACAGGATTTTTCTATTTCCGCAGCGGCTTCAACAGAACTGTGATATGTAAATACCACATCAGCTCCTTGAGATGCAAGTTCAAGAACAATTGCTTTACCAATTCCTCTTGAACCACCTGTTACAACAGCTTTTTTACCTTGTAATTTCATATTTTCCCAAACATATATTAAAGATATTTTTCTAAATCTGCAAATTTATCTATGCCTGATATTTTAGCAGAAGGACAAATTCTCTTTATTAGTCCCTGCAAAACATTTCCCGGCCCGATTTCAATAAATTCCTCAGCTCCGTCGGCAGACATATTAAGTATTGTTTCTTCCCATCTTACCGGGGCAGTAACTTGTTCAAAAAGTAATTTTTTGATCTCACTGCCGGTAGTAACAGCTTTGGCAGTAACGTTAGCATAAACAGGAATTTGAATATCATTAAAAGTATATTTATCAAGTTCTGTAAGAAGTTTATCCTTTGCACTCTGCATTAATGGCGAATGAAATGCTCCTGAAACGGGAAGTTCCTTAACTATCTTGGCACCTTTTTCCTTACATAAAGCCATTGCAACTCTTACACCTTCAACTGAACCGGAAATAACAACCTGACCAGGAGAATTAAAGTTCGCACCCTGAACAATTCCGACTGAAGAAGCTTCAATGCATGCTTCTTCAACTTTGGAAGAATCAAGTCCGACTACTGCTGCCATTGTGCCCGGATTATCAATTCCGGCTTGAAGCATTGATTGTCCTCTAAATCTTACAAGTCTAACAGCATCTGTAAAACTTACCGCACCGGCGGCTGCAAGAGCGGAATACTCTCCTAAAGAGTGACCGGCAGTCATATCTGCCTTTATCTTAGGGAGAAGTGAATTAATAACTACGCTGTGAAGGAATATTGCAGGTTGTGTAACATCAGTCTGTTTAAGCGATTCCATCGGACCTTCAAACATTACATCCGAAAGTTTAAAACTAATGGCATCCTCTGCCTGTTTAATCATTTCCTTTGCATCAGCATAATTCTCTGCTATGTCTTTCAGCATTCCGACATACTGTGATCCCTGTCCGGGAAATACTACAGCTAATTTACCCATTATTCTTTACTCCATACTATGTAACCGCTTCCCCAGGTATATCCTCCTCCGAAAGCTGCCAGAATGAGTTTATCCCCTTTCTTTATTTTCCCGCTATTGTAATACTCTGTGATACAAAGAGGAATTGTTGCGGCTGTTGTGTTTCCGTATTTGTCTATATTAATAGTAACTTTTTCTTTACCAACTCCCATTCTCTGAGCGGTTGCATCAATAATTCTTAGATTTGCCTGATGAGGAATAAGGTAACTAACATCATCTGCAGTTAAGTTATGTTTATTCATAATTTCAACGGCAACATCTGCCATTGCTTTAACTGCCACTTTAAAGACCGCCTTGCCGTCCTGATACATATAATGAAGTCTTTTGTCTATTGTTTCATGAGATGCAGGATACAGACTTCCACCACCTTTTATATATAGAGTTTCCTTTCCGACTCCGTCATTATGAAGAATAGTATCAATAACGCCTTCGTTTAAGTTTTCAGATGGTTCAAGAAGAACGCCTGCAGCACCATCACCAAACAGAATACAAGTATTTCTATCGGTATAATCAGTTATTGCACTCATTTTGTCAGCCCCAATAACCATAACCTTTTTATACTTACCTGATTCAATAAACGCAGTACCTGTCTGAAGCGCAAAAAGAAATCCCGAGCAAGCCGCAGATAAATCGAACCCCCAGGCATTTGAAGCTCCTATATTATGCTGAACCAAGCTTGCAGTATTCGGAAAAAACATATCAGGTGTTATTGTTGCTATTATGATAGCATCAATTTCTTCGGGTTTTGCATTTGCAGATTTCAGAATTTCTTTTGCGGCAATAGTAGCCATATCGCTTGTAGCACCATTTTCGCAAATTCTTCTTTCCTTTATTCCTGTTCGGGTCATAATCCATTCATCGTTAGTTTCAAGAATGGATTCAAAATATTTATTGTCCAGAACTTTTTCCGGAACATACATTCCAACTCCGGTTATTACAGCAGAGTATTTTTTATTGTTGTTTTCCATATTTCCTTATAGCTTCTTCAAATTTCTTTAATAATTCTTTTGTGTGCATTTCTTCGGCACGCAGGAGCATATTTTTTATTGCTACCGCAGAGCCTGAACCATGTCCGATAATACTTATACCGTTAACGCCAAGTAATGGGACACCGCCGTGAAGTTCAGGATCAAAATCTTGCAAGGCTTCTTTCATTGTTTGTCTTAAGAAAGCATTTTTCAACTTTTTTACAATGCTTTTCCCAATATAGCTTTTAATTCTAACTTTTAGTAAAGGAATAACAGCTTCGGCAAATTTTAAAAGCACATTTCCCGTGAATCCGTCGCATACAACTATATCGGCCTTGCCCTTAAGAATATCCTTTCCCTCTGCATTCCCGATAAAATTTAGTCCGCTTGTTTTAAGTAATCCGTAAGTTTCTTTGGATAGCTCATTTCCTTTGGATTCTTCTTCCCCGACGTTGAGCAGTGCTATTGTCGGATTATTCTTTCCAAAAATCTCTTCAAAGTAAATTGTACCCATAATTGAGTATTCAAGAAGGTGCTGGGGTTTGCAGTCAACACTGGCGCCCACATCGTAAACCATACAAACACCTGTTTGTGAAGGCAGCGGAGCTCCGATTGTAGGTCTTCCCACTCCCGGAATTCTACCCATAATCATAGTCGAAGCTGTCATCATAGCCCCGGTATTGCCGGCGCTAACGAAAGCATCGGCAATCTTATCCTTGACAAGCTTTGCTCCGATCACAATAGATGAATTCTTTTTAGTTTTTACCGCTGCGGCAGGAGAATCGTGCATAGTAATTACTTCATGGGCATTGATAATTTTATCATAATTAAACTTCAGGTTCTTCTTTTCAAGAACTGCAATTATCTCTTCTTTTTTGCCGACCAATAATACATCCGAGTTTTTCAAAAATGGCAATGCAAGAAAAAGCCCTTCTATTTCATTTAGAGGTGCAAAATCCCCACCCATAGCATCTAATGCTATTACGCATTTTCTGCTCGAATTTTCTGTCATTTCTTATTTATGATTCCGGGTTAAATACTGATTTGCCGGCATAGTATCCACAGCTTGGACAAGCTCTATGGGAAAGCTTCATTTCTCCGCAGTTGGCACATACAGTCATAGGAGGGACAGAGGCTTTATAGTGTGTACGTCTCTTATCTCTTCTGCTTTTAGACCATTTTCTTTTAGGATTAGGCATCGTATCCTCTTTCTTTTAATTCTGATTATTTAACTTATCTTTAATTTTCAATAAATCTTCCCAAACCGGATTGATTTCTTCTTCCTTACACTTGCAGTCTGATTTATTAAGATCAGCACCGCAGCGTGGACACAACCCTTTGCAGTCTTCACTGCATAGATGCTTCATTGGAATTGTCAGGCGAATATATTCGGTAATATCTTCATCAAGAACAATTACATCCTGTTCAGGAGGAAGATAGCGTAAGTTCGGGTCATTGCCTGTAACATCTTCACTATTGAATAAATAAACAAGCCTGAATTCTGTCTTATGATTTTCCTGATACTTGGATGTACACCTGTCGCACTCCATATCCAACGCAAAATCAAGCTGAACTTTCAGTACTATCTGTGTCGATGATTTATCAATTACACAAAGAACATCTAAACTAATTAAAGGATAATCCGGACTGTAAAAACTTTCCGGTTTCTCCCTAAACTCAATTTCATGAACGCCTGCAGCAAAGGCGCTGTGTTTAAATTTTACCATAATAATTCGAAAACAAAGCACAAATATATAAACAAGAGATATCAATATCAAGAAAATAGATTTTTAATATTATTACGCAATCTTTGTGATTCTTTCATTACTAATTAGTATCTTTTGTAAATTATTTTGGCCGATTATGATTGATGTTGAAAACCTTGTTAAAAGTTTCTGTAAAACCAAAGCGCTCGACGGCCTTTCTTTTACTGCACGTAATTCTTCTGTATGCGGAATTCTCGGCCCTAACGGTGCCGGAAAATCAACTGCTCTTAAAAGCATTCTCGGTATAGTAAAATTTGATTCAGGGAAAGTTTTGTTCGACGGGGAGGCTTTATCTGAAAAGCATTTTGATATAATAGGTTATTTACCTGAAGAGAGGGGCTTATATAAAAGATCCCGCACTATTGATATACTGACCTATTTCGCATCATTAAAAAATATAACTCAAAAGGAATTTAAGTCCGCCCTTGAGTATTGGGAATCAAAATTCGGAATATCTGAGCTTCTTAACAAAAAGGCCTTTGAACTGAGTAAAGGTAATCAGCAGAAAATTCAAATTATTGGGGCTTTGATTCATAACCCGGATTATATTTTTCTTGACGAACCGCTTTCCGGACTAGACCCAATTATGCAGAACAGTTTTAATACAATATTGGATGAATTAAAATCCGCCGGAAAAACGATTATCATTTCAACGCATCTGCTCGATTTTGCCGAATATATATGTGATGAAATAATTCTTATAAATAAAGGCAAAAATGTTCTTTCAGGCACAATGGAAGAAATCCATTCCAATTATGCTGAGAATTTTTTTAGAATTGAAGTTAAACCAGGGTCAATCTTTCCGGAGTGTGATGATTATTATTTGATAGATGCGATGAAAAATGTTTATTCGGTTATTATTAAAAATGATGATGTATCCGGCGTTTTGAACAGACTTAGCAGCAAAGTTCCAATTATGCAGTTTGCCAAGGTAAAGGTGAGTCTTAATACAATTTTCCAATTAAATATTAAAAATAATGAAGAAAATACTTAGAATTGCCGGCTGGGAAATTGCCGAAAAAATAAAAGTAAAGTCTTTCTGGGTTTTCATGGTATTATTCCCCCTGTTCGTATTTCTCGCGGGTTTGATACCGGCTGCTTCATCAAACATTTCTGATGACTCTGTAAGATTTATTGGTGTACTTGATTTCACCGGAAAGTATTTTGCAAAACTTACTCCTGCTTTGGAAAACCAATTTCATAACGGAAAAAACAAAACCCTGATAATGCTAAACCTGATGAATCGAAATGACGAAAAAGCCGGGTTCAGAACTGCCGAAAATAAAATAAGTTCAGGTGAGATTATCGGATACATTATTATTCACGATATAGAAGGACAAATACACACGGCACTTAGAACTTCCAGGATTTTTGAAGATAAACTTAAAGCGGTAGTTTATAATACGATGAAAGACTTAGTGCTGAAAGAAAATCTTAAAATGAACGGAGTGGATGAGGATGTTCTGAAATCATCTGATGAAAATTTCTCTTATCAAATAATACTTACAAAAGATTTTGAAGATAATATTCTTAAAGTTTTTATGAAATCATATTTCTTCCTTATGCTGCTGATTATGATGATTCTTTTTTCCGGCGGTCAGTTGGTACGAACTATGGTTGAGGAAAAATCTAACAGAATTATTGAGATTCTACTTACCAGTTGCTCAATGAAAGAACTTCTTGCCGGGAAAATCATTGGAATGTCTTTTCTTGGTCTATTCCAGCTCTTTATTTGGATTGTGATTGGTACTGTTTTCCTGCAGGCCGATTTTATCGGACCGGATGTAAAGTGGCTTCATATTCAACTTTTGTATTTCTTATTAACTTATATCCTCTATTCATCGGTATTTATTGGCTTCGGTTCTTTCATAACAAATGATCAGGATGCTCAGCAACTGAATACTATTTTGAGCATGGTGCTTATAATTCCTCTTTTTTCATCAATTTTGATATTACGGAATCCTGATTCTGTGCTGTCTTTAATTCTTACCTATTTCCCTTTTACTTCCGGTCCGGTTATTCTCCTTAGACTCAACTCTAATCCTCCGGATCTGTATGAAGTTGTTGTAAGCACAGCAATTCTTCTTACTACAATTGTACTGATGATTAATTTTGCCGCACGTTTGTTTAAAGACGGAATAGTTTCCAATGAAAAAATCTCATTCCTGAAAATTCTCTTTGCCCGGAGTAAGCAGCTATGATACATATTTTATCACTTACTGCAGCTGTATTACCGGCAGTAGTTTATGTTATTATTTTAAGGAATGCTGACCGCTACGAAAAAGAAAACTATATACATTTAATCCCGGCTTTCTTTTGGGGGGCATTCGGGGCCACACTTTTCAGCATAATTTTTTCCGGAATTTTCGATGTAATCCTTTCGGTTGTTCCGATAAATTTTGACTTTTTTCATACAATAGTTACCGCACCGGTAACCGAGGAATTATTCAAGGGAATATACTTATTTCTGATTTTCAGAAAAAAACACTTTGATAACCTTACAGACGGGATTGTTTACGGAGCAACCGTTGGCCTTGGCTTTGGAATGTTTGAAAATTTTCTTTATTTCATTATGTATCAGAACGACCCGTCTGTTTGGATTTGGGTGGTTGTAATACGTTCCACATTTACAATCATTATGCATTCAGTTGCATCCGGTGTATTAGGAGCCTATTTCGGATATGGAAAGCTTGATACAAATAATCCATACAAAATTATCATTAAGGGTTATATTATTGCAGTTCTTATACATTTTTCATGGAATTTCAGCGTTAGTCTTTTCACCGGAATTTTTCCTTATCTGGTCTTTGCCGTAGGATTTCGTTATGCCTATAAAATGTTCAAATCATCCTTGAATACCGAACTAAAGATACTCCAGGAAGAATTTTATGATGAGCATGTATCGTACGGATATCCAATGATTGATTTCAGATCGAAAAGGCTATTGGGAAAACATCCGGATTTCTTTAGTTCAGCAGTTTTCAGTTACTATTTCAAAAATGCAGTGCTTCTTGCTTTCAGAAAACATCAGGAAAAATATTGTCGGGAATATGAAAAAGTATCAATAAGAAATGATATTGAGACTTTACGAAATAACATTAATATGGTTTTAAATTCTAATGAACAAAGATAAAACAGGAATATTCGGAGGCTCATTTAATCCGATTCATTTCGGACACCTGAGAACTGCAGAATACCTTTATAACAAACGAAATTATACTGAGCTGATCTTTGTTCCCAATTATGTTTCACCTCATAAGATATTTTCTGAATCTGCAATTTCTAAAACAGATATACTTAATATGCTGAAAATTGCACTTGTCAGCTATCCGATGTTTACAATCTCAGAAATTGAATTAAAAAGAGAAGGTATATCATATACCATTGATACACTCAAAGAGCTTGAACATGATAAGAACAATCTTGAACTTATTATTGGCTATGATAATTACCTGGTTTTCGACAAATGGAAAGATCCGGGAGAAATCTTTAATTATGCTGATGTTATAGTTATGCAAAGACCCGGGAGTTCCGGCAGACTTCAAAACATTAACAAGTTTACAGATGAATTTATTTTTGAAGATACTCCCCTAATTGATATTTCTTCAACCGAAATCCGGGAAAGAATAAAATGCGGATTGGATGTAAGTGAAATGCTGCCAAAAGCTGTAATTGAATATATTGCCGATAATAAATTGTATCTTTAATAATGAATAAATCTGATAACATAAATGATCTGGAATTCACAGTTAACGGTGAGTACTTTAATATTCTTCCGCATTACGATAAAAATTATTCTTTTAGTACTATATTGAAAGGTTATTTTTATTCAACACCGAGAATGTTACTTTCCGGACCGAATTCAATATTAAAAGTCAAACTACTTAAATCGATTGTTTCCAAAATTCAGGAAACCGGAAAGAGTTTTGCTCTGGTTAAATCACATAAGCAAAATGCCGGTAAAGGAATTATTTTTGATAATTCTGAAATTGTGAAATTGATGGGGGAATTTGGTATGTTTTTATCAATCAGCCTTCCTTCGAATCCGCTTCTGATAAACTCCGTACTTGCAGAGCTGGACACCTTCTCTACGGATATAATTATTGTTGATACTAACAATTCTGAAGATTCCGGACTTATACTTTCCGAACTCGATATTTTCACTTTAACTGATATAAAAGAAGCATTTCCCGATGTATTTTTGCCACTTCCGGCTTATGCACCTGACTATATTTTCCATAATAGTTCCAGTTTAGTAGATAATTTACTGAGTCAAAATGAATATAGAAAAGTAAATATCGTTCAGTTTTTTGAAAATCCCGAAGGAGAATTCGAAGCAGTGCTTCCATCATCTATTGTTCAACTGTTTTCTGAACCGGTTCTAAGTTCAGGAACTGAAAATAATTTTTCAAAATTAGTTCGCCTTCTTAAAAGCTATTTTCCGAATCAGTATTTTGCAAAAAATGATATTTTCCCGGAAAGTCAGATAAAAGGAATGCTGAAGAAAATTGAAGCCGGAGATATGTCTGCTGATGATTTTATCAATTTCAAGAAAAATGCTTAAGATTATTTGTTTTCTGACAGTAATGTTGGCAAGTCCGCTTTTTTCTCAAAAATATATTCTGAACGAAGGGATTGCTATCGTTTCAGAATTTATTGTTTCCGACGAATTCGCCGAAATTATTAAGGACCACGGAAGTCCGTATGCAATTGATTCACTATACAAATTCACGGTTAATCTTTATGAAAACGATATTTCTGAAGCACTTATATGCCTTACTTTCGCAGCGCTTCCATATGATAAAATTCCATTAAAAATTCCACTGCTTAATATTGGAATCCCGATTCATCTTCCCGCTGTTGCTGATAGTCTTTTTAGGATTAAGATCCGAAATCTTCCTCCAAAGTGTTTCTTTGATTCTCCCAATAATGATTTTGGTGATAAAGACAAACTTTCACATATTTTTGGAAGCGCGTTTATTTCCTATTTTTCGCGTATATTTCCAATTACAAAATTGGCCGGTTATTTAGTTGAAATATTTGAAGCTGCTTTTAAAGTTGAAGGTGCTTTTGATTTTCGTGATATTACGGCAAATTATTACGGAGAAGTTTTCGGTAGTTTAATAGATGAAATTGACGGGATCATGCCGTCAGATATTTTAAAACTGAATAATCTCATATATTTTAAAATAATTCTGTGAAATAATGAATTCAATATTAATAATTGACGACGAAAAAGAAATCTGCGAAAGCATTAAAATGATCTTAGAGTATGAAGACTATCACGTAGAGTATTCAAATTCTGCAGAAGACGGATTAAGAAAGCTAAAATTCGATTCTTTCGATACACTTCTTTTGGATATTCAAATGCCAGGGATGAACGGCTTTGAGGTTCTTGCTCAAATTAAACAAACCACTCCGGATATGAACGTGATTATGATTTCAGCTTTCAGCAGTCTTGAAAATGCTGTAAAAGCAACAAAACTCGGAGCATTTGACTTTATTGAAAAACCCATAGACCGTGACAAACTTCTCATTAGTGTTAGAAACTCCATAGAAAAAGCCGGGTTACTAAAAGAGAACAGAAAACTAAAAAATAAGCTTGAAGATAAAGGTAAAATAATCGGAAATAGCGAAGCCGTTAAAAGAATTACAGAGACAATAAACAGAGTTGCTAAAACTGAAGCCAGAATAATGATTAGCGGTGAAAACGGCACAGGCAAAGAACTTATTGCCAGAGCAATTCATTCACAGTCATCCAGAAAAGACAAACCATTAATAGAAGTTAATTGCGCCGCTATTCCGAATGAATTAATTGAATCAGAACTATTCGGCCACGAGAAAGGCTCATTTACAGGAGCTGTTCAGCAGAGAATCGGAAAATTTGAGCAAGCTTCAGGCGGAACTCTATTTCTTGATGAGATTGGCGATATGACTCTTCAGGCACAAGCTAAAGTTTTGAGGGCAATTGAAGACGGAAAGATTGAACGTGTAGGAGGCAATAAGAAAATTGAAGTAGATGTGAGAATAATTGCTGCAACGAATAAAGACTTACAGGAAGAAATAAATAATAATAATTTCAGAGAAGATTTATTTCACAGACTTAATGTAATTCCCATTGTTAGTCCGCCGCTCAGAGAAAGAGCAGAAGATATCCCGCTTTTAATCAATTTCTTTCTTGACGATATTTGCGAGAAAAACAATCTCCCGCGTCCGGTTTTTGAAGACAGTGCGATAGCAATACTTAAAAAACAGAAATGGACAGGTAACATCCGCGAGTTAAAAAATATGACTGAAAGAATTGTAATTATGGTTCCTTCTCTGAAGATTACTGAGAAACATATTCTGCCATTACTTCCTGGGAAAAAAGAATCCGGGAATGATGATGTATTTGATATTTCAAATTCATTTCAGGAATTTAAAGACAAAAGTGAAAAACTTTTCATTAAGAAACAACTTGAACTTAACGATTGGAATATAAGCAAAACCGCTGAAATTCTGGATATTCAGAGAAGTCACCTATACAATAAGATTAAAAAATATGATCTTGATAAGGGAGAGAATAAATGAGTACAATTTTTACAAAAATAATTAATCGGGAAATTCCTTCTTCAATTGTATTCGAGGATGAGTCGGTACTTGCCTTTAGAGATATCAATCCTCAGGCACCTGTTCATATTCTTATTATTCCGAAAATTGAAATTCCCACTTCTCAGGATATTGATTCTGTTAAGCATTCAGAATTATTAGGAAAACTAATTAACGCAGCACAGAAAATTGCAGTTGATGAAAAGATTGATAAAGATGGTTACCGTTTGGTTATTAATTGCGGACAAAACGGAGGCCAGGAAGTTTATCATCTTCATATACACCTTCTCGGCGGAAGAAAACTAAACTGGCCTCCGGGCTGATAATTAACTATTCATAATAGTTAAAAAAATGATTCAAAGCTTTTTTCCAATTTCGCATTTTTTCTTCAAATATTTTATATTCATCTTTGGTAACTGTCTTGCAGTTATCTACAGTATATCCACTACTCGTTCCTTTAAGATTTATAATAATATACGAAGGATTTTCATCTCTACCTAAATAGTAACACCCGCTCAATTGAACTGTTTTCCAAAGTGACATTTCAACCGGATTACTGTAATCATTAGAACCTGTCGGCAGAGCGAATTCTGCAGTTTCGAGCAAATCCACATAAGCTTCGTAAGCGAAGGGATCTTTAATATTTTTCGGACTTGAGTATTTATAGTAACTATAATCGGCAAAAATAGTTTTATAGGGGAGTGCGGGAGAAGCAAACCACTGCCCTTTAATCTGATTTATAAAATAATTATCAACATAATCCGATTTTACTTTCGGCACTCGCGGAATATTTTTGTTTTCCAGTCCGAGATTGTTAACAAGTATTTGAAGTGCGCTTCTCAACACTCCGCGTATATCCGGGCTTGAGGAATCCCAATAGGATTCCCCTTTATAAATAATTTCCTTTCCGTTATCAATTTCAAGAGAAATAATATGTGTGTAGGATTCAACATTAACACTTTTTGCCTCTGCAGAACCGTATGCACTGCTTTGCGACGAACTTATTAAAGCAGCAATTAGGAATCCAAATGAATTTGATGATGAGGAATTTGCTGAAGATTGTGAATTTGCATAAACGCTAGTCTCATTCTTGTCGTGCCTTTCAGTTCTATATTGTAGTAAAAAGTTATATGAGGCCACCGATTCCTGTATTTTAAGACCCTTTCTATCAAGCATATCACTTAAGATGTCAGTCATTTCCCGGTGTAAGAGCGAATTTTCTCCGATCAATGCAGTATTTTCCCCTGTAACATTTATCCAAACAGTAGCTCCTTCTGTTAATACCGTTCCCGGCTTTTCAAAAGAACGAGTCCAAGGTTGCCATACTTTTGTTGTCGGAACAACAGCACATGAAAATAGAATAAAAGAAAAAAGTAAAACTATTAACGGTATCAACTTTTTCTTTTGCATTAAGCCCTCCTTTGATTGGTTTTATAGTACTTTATCAATTACTAATCACTTTTTGCATAATATATAAAATTTAATATAACCCAATAAATATCTAAATATCAATCAGAAAATATTACTTAACATTATTTTTTTGCATTAAATGTGATACCCTTCCCTGCACAATTAAACAAATTTATTATAAGTCTTTAACCCATTGACTTCTAATAAAAAAGCCCTCAGTGATCTGAGGGCTTTGTGACCCGTACGGGACTCGAACCCGTACTCTTTGCCGTGAAAGGGCAACGTGTTAACCAGTTACACCAACGGGCCTTAATATTTCAAGATTCCAAATATAATGTTTTATTAGTTAAAATAAAATATTTTTTTTGGGTGAACGATGGGACTTGAACCCACGACCTTCTGGGCCACAACCAGACGCTCTAACCAACTGAGCTACGCCCACCATAAAGTTTCGTACGCCAGAGTGGACTCGAACCACTAACCTACAGCTTAGAAGGCTGTTGCTCTATCCAATTGAGCTACTGGCGCATTGAAATTTTGCGATTTCATTATATTAAGAACAATTTTGTCGGGGCGGCAGGATTCGAACCTGCGACCTCCTGCTCCCAAAGCAGGCGCGCTAACCGGGCTACGCTACGCCCCGAAAACCAAAAAAATAACAGGTTCTAAAATTAATATTTTATCATCCCATTGTCAAATATTTCAATGAAAATTAAAATCTTTTTTGTTATTTTCTGTGTGTTAATATTGGTGATTATGAGTTTTCCTTTTTTTATTGCTTCAAGATACCTTAAATCCCGAAAGGATTCTAAATTCATTTCTGTTATTTCAGCTATTTCAATCGGAGGTATTGCACTTGGTGTAACTGTTCTGATAATAACTCTTAATGTTCTTGAAGGATTCGAAAATGCCGTTGAAAAAAAAGTAACCGGATTTAATTCCCATATTTATATAACTTCATTCAGTAAAAAAAATCTTGATCCATATCCGGAAGTTTTGCCTTTTATTGAAAAGCAAATCGGTACTCTGCTAACTAATACTTCCCCTTTCGTTCTAAAAACTGCAATGCTTAAAGCCGGCAAATACAATGACGGAATTGCAGTTTACGGAATAATACCTGATAGAGGAGCTCCCGGATTGAAGAAATATATTTCTTCAGGCAGTTATTCCTTCAACTACACTGGCACTTCAGATGGAATTCTTGTCGGAAAAAAACTTGCCGACAAACTCAGTATTAAATTAAATGATAAGATTGTTCTTTTTGGACTGCAAGGTGATAAACTGCCTGATTTTGAAAATCCCCCCGGTATTATGCAATTCTATGTTACTGGAATATATGAAAGCGGAATGGCCGAATACGATGACAAACGCGTTTATATCAGTTTCGATGCAGCTCAGAATCTTTTTGCTCTAGACGGATTCCTAAGCGGTTATAATATAGAGCTTTCCAAAGTCTCAGCAGCCGATTCAATTGCCGGAAAATTGCAGTCCTTCTTTGGTTATCCATATAATGTTAAAACTGTTTTTGAAATGTATTCTAATATTTTCACCTGGCTCGAATTGCAGAAAAAACCGATTCCGATTATTCTTGGTCTAATTATAATTGTTGCTGTTTTTAATATTATCGGCACACTTCTTATGATAATCATAGAAAAAACTTCTGATATTGGTATTCTTAAATCACTCGGAGCAAAAAATTCACTAATCCTAAGAATTTATCTCCTTCAAGGAATTATTATATCTTGCATAGGAATTATTACCGGCAATCTCATTGCAGTTATTGTTACATTTATGCAGAATGAATTTAATATAATTAGCCTTCCATCAGAGATTTATTTTATTTCTTCTTTTGATATATCTTTTAATATTCAGAATTATATTGTTGTTTCAGCTGGAACATTTATTCTGACCATTATTGCCTCTGTATTACCTAGTGCAACAGCAGCAAAAATAAGACCGGTAAAATCATTGAGATTTGAATAATGTTTGAATTATTTATTGCCAAAAGATATTTGAGAGCTAAGCATAGCTTAAATCTTATTTCCTTTATTTCTTTGATATCTGTTTTTGGAATTACAATTGGTGTTGCCGCTCTAATAATTGTACTTTCAGTTTTTAACGGATTCAGTTCACTCGTAGTAAAAAATTTGATTGAATTTGAACCACATATTAGAATTTTGAATAAAGAAAATGCTGATATATTTAAAATAGATTCACTTCTAGGATCAATTTCTGAAATCTCTTATTATGAAGAGTATGCCGAAGGCAAGGTAATTCTTTTTAATAATGGCAAATACGAAGTAATTACACTAAAAGGATTAAATTTATCTGACAAAAACAATGAAGGTATTGCAAAAAAAATTGTATCCGGGTCATATCCTCGAACCTCTGATTCCGGAATTCTTATTAGTTCAATTCTGGCTATTCGACTTGGGGTTTTCACCGGTGATACATTAATAGTATCATCATTTTCAAATATTGAAAAAGTATTTCTTAATTTTGGAATACCACAATCCAAGAAATTTGTAATTACCGGAATTTTTGAAACAAATAGCCGCGATATTGATTTTTTCTTTTCATTTACAGATAAGGAATCCGCTGAAAAGATATTTGGCATGAAAGGTATTGTAAGCGGTTATGAAATCAGGCTAAAGGATCTTTCGGATACCGACAGAATTAAAGCTAAAATTGAATCCGGTGAGTCTCTAAATGTCACGGTTTATTCCTGGTATGATCTTCACAAAGATTTATATGATGTTATGATGATAGAACGATGGACGGCGTATGTAATTCTTTGTTTGATTATAGCTGTTGCTACTTTCAATATTCTTGGATCTTTGGCTATGTTCGTCATAGAAAAGAAGAAAGATATTGGTGTTTTGAAATCAATGGGAGCAGAACGTAAATCAATAGTTAAGATTTTTATCTTTGAAGGATTACTAATCGGAGCTGCAGGAACAATTATTGGTTTAGTAATCGGCTTGGCAGTTTGTTACATCCAGCTTAGTTATAAAGTTTATCCGCTTGATCCTTCAAGGTATATTATTGATGCAATCCCTATAGAAATTTCAATAATTGATGTAGTTGCAGTTTCATCTGTCTCTGTAATTTTAAGTCTGGCGGCTGCTGTTTTACCAGCGGTTAAGGCTTCGTCCGGATCAATAATCGAAGCAATCAAATGGGAGTAATATGATTCTTAAAACAACAAATCTTTATAAGTCTTATTCAATTGATTCTTACCAAAAGCTTCATATTTTAAAAAATATAAATATGGAAATTGAAAAAAGCCGAATTACTGTACTTGTTGGAGCATCAGGAGCAGGTAAAAGTACTCTGCTCCATCTTCTTGGTGGTCTGGATAAGCCAGATAGTGGAAAAGTTATTATTGATGATGTAATCATTTCAGAGTTATCCGACAAGAAATTGTCAGCTTTTCGGAATTCGCAATTAGGTTTTGTCTTTCAGTTCCATCATCTTATGCCCGAGTTTTCTGCAGTAGAGAATGTCGCAATCCCACTGATGATTGGAGGTCACAACCTTAGCGAATCTCTTAGAATTTCCGAACATATACTCGGAAAGGTAGGACTAAGCGCAAGGTTGATGAACAAACCTGCACAATTAAGCGGAGGAGAGCAGCAGAGAGTTGCAATTGCAAGGGCTATAGTAAATAATCCGAAAATTATTTTTGCTGATGAACCTACAGGAAACCTTGATTCGGTAAATGGAGAATCCATAAATCAATTGATAACTGAATTGAATATTGAAATGGGTGTATCCTTTCTTATTGCTACTCATAATCCTGAACTAATGAAAATTGCTCATAGGATTATAGAAATAAAGGATGGAACGGTTCACGAATATGGTTCAGAAGCTGCCGTTGCTAAATAATCAACCAAAAGCCTAACGCCAAATGCTGTATTATACTTTTCAGTATATGACTTGAACTTACTTTTACCTGCAGGTCCGGCAATATCAAGATGAGCCCATTTTATGTTTTTTCCTACAAAACTTTCAAGGAATTTGGCAGCTGTTATTGGACTGCCCCATCTTGGCCCCAAATTTTTAATTTCTGCAATGTCAGATTTAATGTACTCAGCAAATTCATCCATTAAAGGTAAACGCCAGATATGTTCATCGGTGTTTTCTGAAGCAGCCAGCAAATCTGCAGCAAGTTTTGAATCATTGGAAAACAAACCTGCAATAAACTCTCCTAACCCAACTACACATCCCCCTGTGAGAGTAGCGATATCAATAATTATTTCAGGATGCTGTGTGGAAATATACTCTATTGAATCTGCAAGTATCAGCCTTCCCTCGGCATCTGTATCCCGGATCTCAACAGACTTACCGGAATATGTTCGAATAATATCACCCGGCTTAAAGGCATTTCCGGATATCACATTTTCTACTGCAGGAACAACAGCAATAATTTCTACGGGAAGTTCAAGTTTAGCAGCTGCGAGAATTGCTCCAATAACTACAGCACCTCCCGACATATCAATCTTCATATCAAGCATTGATTCAGTAGGTTTAAGAGATAATCCTCCAGCATCATAAGTAACGGCTTTTCCAACCAGCGCAATTTTTTTCAAATCAGATAATCCGGGATTATAGTGAAGAAGAATTAGTCTTGGCTGATTAACACTTGCCCTGCCAACAGACATTATCCCGTTAAGTCCTCTTTGAATTAATTCATCTTCCCCAAGCACAGCAACATCAATTTTAGCTTCTCTCGTTTTCTCAATTGTACGATGTGCAAGTTCATGCGGGGTAATTATATTTCCTGGAAGATTTATTAAATCTCTCGAGAAATATACAGATTCCATAATTATCTGTACTTGCTTGTGAATTGAAGACATATATTGAGTATCAGCATTTATAAACACAACCTCTTTCACACTAGTTTTTTCTTTCTCTTTCTTGAAATAGTCAAATGAGTATGCCCCATAATAAATTCCTTCAAAAAAAGCACTGAAGTAGATTTTTTTATATTTTAAGAATATTTCATCCTTGTTAAATATGGGAATATTTATAGTAACTCTCTCGTAACCCTTATTCTTAACTGATGAAAAGACAGAACAAAGCTTATGTCTAATAAAATCATAACTAAATTTTTTAACTTCTTCTTCTTTTATAAAAAGAACTGTTTCCGGATTTCCGTCAATTGTATCAATAGCCACATCAGATATTTGGGCACTTTTAAACTGCTGAATAATTCGCTCAGGTATTTTCAAATTATATACTGATTCATAAGCTGTGAGTTTTAATGTATCTTGAAAAAATTCTATAATCAGTTCCTTATCAGCAGGAGATCTTTCATTCAGACATTTTATAACAAAACTATCCATACATTCCCTATTTTGTGTAATTTGAAGCAGCTTTCATTACAAGTGGAACATATTCTTCCACTTCCGCATCTTTAATTCTTGCACCGGCAGCATTAATATGTCCACCCCCACCGAATTCAGCCGCAAGTCCGTTGATTGCCAAACTGCCTTTCGATCTAAAATTAATTTTAATACCATCACTGACCGGACTAATGAATACTCCTATTTTAATTCCTTTTACAGATAAAGCATGATTAACTATTCCTTCGACTTCATCTTCATTGCCTAAAATTTCTTCCATCTCTTTTCGCGTAATGAACATGCAGTTTACTTTTTTATCCTCTGAAATAATTGAAGAAGCAAGAGCTTTTCCTAAAATAATATTGTGTTGTATGCTATATTGATTATAAATCATATCAGCAATATAAGTAGGATTAACTCCCAACTCAATCAGTTCAGCTGCAATAAGATGAACTCTTGATGTGGTGCGATTATATTTAAATGAACCAGTATCTGTCATAATTGCAGAATAAATAAGTTCAGGAGTATTCTTTATATTTAATTTAATCCCTGCATTTTTCATTATATCGTATATAATTTCACCGGTTGCAGAATATTCAGGATCAATATACTGCAAATCAAAAAATAATTCAGGATCAGTATGATGATCTATACAAATCTTAAAAGCTTTTGAATCACGTATATACTTCTCAAGTAATCCGGCACGACTTAATTTGTTAAAATCAACACATATTATTGTGTCGACAGACTCAATATATACAGGATCACTCATATTATTAAAACATTTAATGAATGAGTAAGGATCAAGAAATTGCAGAAAATCAGGTGTAGCGGAGTGATTAATAACTCTCACATCCTTTCCCATATCTAAAAGCAAATTTGCAAGAGATAATTCAGAACCAATAGCATCACCATCAGGATTTATATGAGTTGTAATCAAAAAACTTTTTGAATTATTAATACATTCAATTATTTGCGCAGTAATCATAATATTTAAGTATTTAGAATAAAATAGATTTCAATCTAA
>CAZOZP010000035.1:9350-36563 GCA_964584325.1 uncultured Melioribacteraceae bacterium | reverse complement strand
TAATCTTTTCTCGGCAAAAAAGTATTACGACAGGGTCGAAACAAAATCTTATAATCTTAACAACTATAACGGTATAAGAGAAATTATGCCGGCTGATGAGAATATGTGGATATCCTTCATTAACGGCGACCTTATTCTTTATGACAAGAATTTTAGTGAAATTAAAAAATTTACTTTCGGTAATGATATTATTCGCCATCTTCTTTCTGACAGGAGAGGAAACTTATGGGCATATCTTCAAACATCAAATAAGATAATTAGAATCGATACTGATTTTAATGTGAACTATCTGCCGGAAATTAAAGGAACAAATTTAATTGAAGTTCTTAAATATGGCAGCGATGGATTAATATACGGCGGTAATGCGGGAAAGGAATTCATAGCATTTTCCATAAACCCGGAAAACAATATCATCAAAGACTATACTAATCTTTTTAATTTAAAGGGTTACGGCGGATTTACAGTTGCAGATTTAGCCTTCGATTCTGATGGAACTATTTATCTGGCATCCAATTTTGGGTTATATACTTTAAAAGGAGAAGACGCCGGTAAAATTGAGCTTTCGCCTGATCGGGGTAACACAGTATGCAAGGCGATATTGCTTGATAATGAAGGCAGTCTCTGGATAGGCACTGAAAAAGGATTACTTGTTTATCAGAACGGTGAGGTTACACTTTTTAATAAACAGGATGGGTTACCGAATGCATCTATTGCTCTTCAGGGAATTGCTTCGGACAGAGAAAACAGACTATGGATTGCAACAGCGAGCGGTTTGGCATATTGGGCAAAAGATACAAAGATACTAGGAACAACTCCTAAGCCCAGAATAATTGATTTTTACTTTTCAAAGGAAGGGCAGAGAATTGAATTTGAAAACGAAAAGATGGTTTCAGGGTATAATCTTGAAGTGAAGTTTTCCAGCCTTTTCTTTCCTACCGACCGAACAACATATCAGTTTCGTCTTGTGGGGTTTGATTCTGTTTGGACTACCCAGACTAATAAAAGTATTTTCTTCCCGAAATTACCGGCTGGTAATTATACTCTTCAGATAAGAGCCAAAAATGCCGGATTTTTGTGGAGCGAACCGGAATCATACAAGTTCAGAGTGGTTGATCCCTGGTATCTTTCCACTATTGCATATATCGGGTACAGCCTGATAATACTATTTGTAGTTATTTATATTGTTATAAAGATAAACAGAATTAAAATTAAGAATCTTGAACATAGAAAAAATGAATTGGCAAAACTTGTATTCCAGAGAACCCAGGATTTACTGAAAGAAAAAGAAAAAACAGAAGAGCTTCTTAAGCAGAGCGAAACGGCAAAGACTGAATTAAAGGCTGCAAATGACCTTAAAAGTCAGCTTTTAAGTGTTGCCGCACACGACTTAAAAAATCCACTTCAGGCTATATTGGGTTACGAATTTATAATTCGTGAAGACTTCAAAATGTCTGATGAAGAATGGGCAATGGTTAATTCAATTTTCCAGTCTGCTAAAATGATGCTAAGCATAATCACTGATATACTTGAATCAGCTGCCGCTAGTTCCGCGAAGCTTGAACTAAAATTTGAACCTATGAAAATGGCAGATTTGATAAGGGAATCCATAAAGAATAATAAAGCAAGACTGAACCAAAAAAATCAAAAAGTCATTGAAGAACTTGATGAGGAGGCTGTTGCCAGTATTGATAAGATTTGGTTCAAGGAAGCAATTGAGAATTTGATGAGCAATGCCATAAAATACTCCCCAATGGGTAAAACTATTTGGATAAAAGTAAGGAAGAATGAGAAAACTATCCGGATTTCCGTTATCGATGAAGGACCCGGCTTAACTGATAATGACAAGAAAAAACTCTTCAATAAATTTCAGCGTCTTTCTGCACGTCCCACAGGCGGAGAAACTTCAACCGGCTTAGGTCTTTATATTGTTAAAGATATTGTTGAAAAACATAATGGTAAGGTTTACGCCGAAAGCACTCCCGGACAAGGTTCAGAGTTCATTATTGAACTGCCTGTTAGTTGAAAAATTCTTATATTTCGGTCAACAATAATTCCGGAATAATTTGAAACTCATTATTATTTGCGCAAAATCCCAGAACGGAACAATCGGAAAAGATAATACAATTCCATGGCGCTGCAGTGAGGAATTGAAACATTTCAGACGAACTACACTTGGTTATCCTGTTCTTATGGGAAGAAAGACCTGGGAATCTTTAGGCAAACCACTTAAAGACAGAATAAATCTGATTATCTCAAGAGGATTGGAAAATCCGCCGTTTGAGAATACTTATGTGTTCAGAACAATAGAAGATGCTCTGAATTTCTGCCAAGATCAAGAGTACCGGTCAGTTTTTATAATCGGCGGTGCTAATATATATCAAAGT
The DNA here is from genome assembly GCA_964584325.1 of uncultured Melioribacteraceae bacterium. GTDB lineage: Bacteria > Bacteroidota > Ignavibacteria > Ignavibacteriales > Melioribacteraceae > CAZOZP01. Next base: position 34,179 of record CAZOZP010000035.1, on the reverse strand, counting down.
CTTATTGAGAAAACTGATGAAATGATTATATCCGAGATGAAATTTCAATGTGAAGGCGATGCGTTTTTTCCCGGGATTGATGAAAGTACTTGGGAAGTTGAGAGTGAAGAGAACTACGAGGAGTTTAATGTAAAACACTACAAGAGAAGAAATGCCTCTCATTAAGATTCTGCCTGAAAATCTTGCCAATAAAATAGCTGCCGGTGAAGTTGTTCAAAGACCCGAATCGGTTCTGAAAGAACTGCTTGAAAATGCATTGGATTCCGGTGCAGAGAATATAATTGTTTATATCAAAAGAGCAGGGAAAAATCTTATCCAGGTTATTGATGACGGAATAGGTATGGATGAACAAGATGCCGTCCTGTGTTTTCAAAGACACGCTACAAGCAAAATTTATAAAAATGAAGATATAGAAAACATTGTAACTTACGGCTTCAGGGGAGAAGCTTTAAGCAGTATTGCCGCTGTTTCCAAAATGCAGATCAAAACCAAAACTGTAGATGAAGAACTTGGAACTCTGGTAACTATTTCCGGTGAGGGACAAGTTGAAACAGAAAAAATTGCTTCTTCAAAAGGCACTTCTATTTCTGTTAAGAATTTGTTTTATAATACTCCTGCAAGAAGAAATTTCCTTAAAACAGATTCAACGGAAATGAAACATATGGTGGAAACCTTTAGGAGGATTTCCTTAATTAACCATGATATCGGTTTTAAATTTTATTCAGAAGGCGACTTGTTCTTTGATTTTCGTCCGGAATCCGCCGAAGAAAGAATAATCTCGGTAATTGGCAAGGAAGCTGCGGAATCATTAATCAAAGTTAAGGAAAAGACAGACTTCTTCCGCTTTTCCGGATACATTTCTCCCGCATCTGATTGCAGGAAGGCCAGGGGTGAACAGTATCTGTATATCAATAACAGATTTGTAACCAGCAGGTTGATTCACCACGCTATTATTTCTGCATTTGAGGGTATGATAGAAAAAGGAGATTTTCCATTCTATATTCTTTCACTTGAAATAGAACCTCGCAAAATTGATGTTAATGTTCACCCTCAGAAACTTGAAGTTAAATTCGAGTATGAAAAGGATATTTATGCAATAATCTTTTCCGTAATTAAAAAAGCAGTTGCAAAAAACACCAGGAACTTAGGTTTAGCCGAAAAGAGCAATGCTGAGACACTTGAGGCAGTAAACAGGGAAATCAGAAAAACCAGTGTTTTCAGTGATGAGGAAGTTGACTTACTTTTTAGTTCGATTAACAGAGATCTGAAACAGAGTAATACTGACTTGTTATCGCGTGAAATTTTTAACGAGATACCGGCCGAGACGAACCGAGTTTCTTCAAAATCAGAAGAAAATGTTCCTTTTATAGTGTATTATCACAACAAGTATATTCTTTCCCAGATTAAAAGCGGGATGCTGATTATAGATTCTGTAAGGGCGCAGGAAAGGATTACTTACGACAAAGCAATAAAGCAGTTTGAAGCCGGAACAAGTTTTTCTCAGCAGCTTTTGTTTCCTGAAAAAGTTGAATTTACTGAAGCTGAGGCTGAAATTGTTGATTGGCTGAATCCGAAGCTTGGTCTTCTTGGCTTTGATTTAAGAAAAAACAGCAGGCGAAGTTATGAACTTTGCGGTGTAGCTCCGGAAGTAAGAAACGGATTTGAAGTCAGAGTTCTTATGAACATAATAAGCGAAATGCGCGATTTTCAAAATCAAACTTCAGATGTTTCTGAACAGCTTGTAAAAGTATTCTCTGAACAGGCGGTTATTAAACACGAAAGGCTTTCGGAAAATGAGATGAGAGAAATTATAGATCAGCTTTTTGCAACTTCCAATCCATATTTCACTCCCGGAGGAATGCCGGTAATATTAAAAATGCAGCTATCCGAAATGGATGAAAAATTTGCCGTGCAGGATAACTCGATGTCTGAATTTAAGATTGAAAATTATTAGGGATAAAGAATGAGCCTGATAACACTTTTTATATTGCTCTTTTTGAGTGCCTTTTTTTCGGCATCAGAATTTGCATTTGTTGCGGCCAACAGAATTAAAATTGAAATGAGAGCAAGAAAAAATAATTGGCCTGCAAGAATAGTAAACGGATTTCTTAATGACAGCCGAATGTTTTTCTCAACACTGCTGATTGCGGATACTATAACGAATATTGCATTTGCAGTTTATTCGGTTATGCTCTTTACAGATGATCCTTATAATTATAATGCCGGCTGGGTTATTGCAGGTTCAGTATTGATATTATTTTTCTTTGGAGAATTGCTTCCGAAATTTTTTGCAGGAAGTGCGGCAGATTCGCTGCTTTATATATCGGTACTTCCAGTAAAAATTCTTTCATTTATTTTTTATCCTCTGGTAAAACTCATTTCTGCTTTTTCTGATTACCTGAATAAAATCTATGGAATAAAAAAAGAAAACATTGCATTGCTTTTCGGTAGAGGAGAATACAGCTATCTCGTAAATGAAAATACCGAAACGGGAACTGTTGATACTGATGATTCTGAAGTGCTAAATAAAATTCTTGACCTCTCCGAACAAAAAATTTATGAAGTTATGACACCCAGAACTGAGATTGTAGGTGTTGAAATAAACAGTACGGTTGAGGAAACAATTAATATTCTGATAGAATCAGGATTCTCAAAAATTCCTGTTTATGAAGAGAATATGGATAATATTCGGGGAATGATACTTACATACGATATGTTCAAGTACCCGCCGGATATCAAATCAATTATCCGAGAAGCGGCGTTCGTTCCTGAAACTAAGAAATCGCTCGAAATGCTTAATGAATTTCTCGAAAAGCGCCTTTCCATTGCAGTGGTGGTTGATGAATTCGGCGGGACAGCCGGTATCGTTACCATTGAAGATATAATTGAAGAACTTTTCGGCGAGATAATGGATGAATACGATACCGATGAAGAGATTTGTAGAAAGATTGATGATAAAACGTTAGTTTTAAGCGGAAGGATCGAAATTGACAGGCTCAATGATGAATTTGAAATGGGCATTCCTGAAGGAGATTACGAAACTATAGCAGGTTATGTAACTTCAGAATTGGGAAGAATCCCATCACCGGGTGAGAAGCTTGTTATAGAAAACTATCGGGTGCTTATTCTTAAAAGCGATAAAACAAAAATCACTCTTCTTAAACTTGTTAGGGAAAAATAAACCCGAATTTGTCATTAGGAAAAAAATAATGACAAATCGACTAACAAAATCTATACATTTCTAAAAAACGAAATGTAAGATTTTGTTAGTCGGGGTTACCCAAATTATTCTTTATTGGCAAGGCAATTAAAAGATACTATTTTTCTAACGAATAATTTGGGATAAACCAATTAGCAGAATTTGAATCGATCGGCAGAGTGCAACATCATACTTCGATAAAAATTAAGAGGAAATGATGTGGAATATTCTAAGTAAATCAAAATCGCCCGAAAACCTCACAGGCTCTGAATTCGAACGAATGATGAGTGAAACTGCAGATTCAGTTATTCTGGATGTTCGCACAAATATGGAACACAAAGAACGCCGAATACCGAATTCCATTAATCTCGATATCTATTCTCAAGATTTTCCCGACAAAATTGAAAATCTCGACAAAGACAAAAGCTATTTTGTTTATTGCCACAGTGGTGCAAGAAGCTGGAGTGCTGCTAAGTTTATGACCGGTAAAGGCTTCGGGAAAGTATATAATTTGAATGGCGGCATTCTTGGCTGGCGGGGAAAAATTGAAGGTTAAACTCTAAAATCCGTTAAACCCAAATTATTCGTTAGAAAATCTTTATCACTGAATACCATTGCAAAGAAAGAATAATTTGGGTTAAAATAAAAAGCCTTATTTATTGTCAATTTGGAAATCTGTTTTGAAAATTTCAATTGTTTGCTTAATGCAGGATAAGGGTTTAGATTATTATATGGAAGATTATGTTCTTTTAGCTTATTTTTAAGGTCTGAATTTTATAATTCCGGAAAAATTGAAATTTACTATCCAAAATACTGATCCTAATTCAAAAGCAAGAGCCGGCAAGCTCTCAACTTTTCATGGGGATATTGATACACCTGTGTTTATGCCGGTTGGGACCCAGGGTACTGTTAAAGCTGTAACTCAGAAAGTACTGAGCGCAGACATTAATGCAGAAATTATTCTTGCAAACACTTACCATCTATATCTTCGTCCGGGCACTGATATTCTTGAAAAAGCCGGGGGACTGCATAATTTTATGAACTGGAACCGTGCAATACTTACCGATAGCGGCGGATTTCAGGTTTACAGTCTGGCAGCATTAAGAAAACTAAAGCCTGAAGGTGTTGAATTCAGATCGCACATAGATGGCTCCAAACATTTATTTACACCTGAGAAAGTTGTTAATATTCAAAGATCAATCGGCTCAGACATAATGATGCTTTTTGATGAATGTACTCCTTATCCATGTGAATACAAATATGCGGCTAAATCTGTTCAGCTAACTTCTGACTGGGCGGTTCTTAATAAAGAAGCTTTTATGTCAACGCAGCCTCTTTACGACTATCCGCAATACCAGTTCGGAATTGTTCAGGGAAGTGTTTATAAAGACCTTAGAGAGAAATCGGCTCTGGATCTTGGAAGCCTTGATTTTGACGGATATGCAATCGGCGGACTGGCAGTTGGAGAACCTGCAGAAACTATGTACGAGATGGTTGAGTTTACAGAACAATTTCTTCCGTTAGAAAAACCGAGATATTTAATGGGTGTGGGAAGACCGGAAAACATTCTCGAAGCAATTGAAAGAGGAATTGATATGTTTGATTGCGTAATGCCGACGCGTAATGCAAGAAATGCATATCTTTTTACTTCAGAAGGCATAGTTTCTATGAGAAACAACGGATTCAAAGACGATTTTTCCCCTGTTGATAAAAACTGCAGTTGCTATACTTGCAGTAATTTTACAAAAGCTTATTTAAGACATCTTTTTATTGCTAAAGAGATACTTGCTCTTGAGCTGGCAACGATTCATAATCTTACTTTTTATAAAAACCTTGTGACAACTGCCCGTGAAAAAATTCTTAATAATGAATTCGGACAGTGGAAGCAGGAAGTATTAAACAAAATAACAAACAGAGTACAAAATAAAGGAGAATGAAATGGAAAGTATATTATTAATGGCACCACAAGGCGGCGAAGCCGGAGGCGGAAGCATGGTTGGTACAATCATTATGCTGGGGTCTATATTTCTTATATTTTATTTTATGATAATCAGACCGCAGAATAAGAAAATGAAAGAACGCGAAAAGATGCTTAACGAAATACAAAAAGGCGATAAAGTTATAACCAGCGGCGGACTTCATGGTACAATTGCAAATATAGACGAAAAAGTTTATATGCTTGATCTTGGCGGTAACGTAAAAGTAAAAATCGAAAAATCTGCTGTGACAACAGTAGTTAAAAATAATTAGGAATAAATAATGTTTTGCACTATTGAAGAAGCAATTCAGGAAATTGTTGATGGACGTATCCTCATAGTGGTTGATGATGAGGATAGAGAGAATGAGGGAGACTTTGTCTGTGCAGCGGAGCACGTAACACCGGAAATGGTGAATTTTATGGCTAAATATGGCAGGGGACTTATTTGTGTTGCTATGACCGGTGAAATGCTGGATAATCTCGGACTCCCTCTTATGGTGAATTCAAACACAGCATTGCATGGAACTCAGTTCACAATTACAATTGATGCAGTAGAAGGAACTACAACAGGTATCTCTGCCGCAGACAGGGCAGTTACTATTAAGAAACTTGTTGACCCTGAAGCAAAGGCATCGGATTTCGGAAGACCCGGACACATTTTCCCGCTTCGGGCATTTGACGAAGGTGTATTGGGTAGAACAGGACATACAGAAGCGGTTGTTGATCTGTGCCGTCTTGCCGGCTTAACTCCTGCAGGCGTTCTTTGCGAAATTCTTAATGATGATGGTTCTATGGCCCGACTTCCGGCTCTTGAGAAAACTGCTGAACAATTTAATCTTAAAATTATAAGCGTGGCACAGCTATTTAAGTATCGTGTACAAAAAGATAAGCTTATAAACCATTCAACTGATATAAAATTTCCGACTAATCTCGGAGAGTTCAGACTTCATCTATTTACCAGTGTAGTTGATAAGAAAGAACATATTGCACTTGTGAAAGGAGAAATTAAAGGTGATGAGCCGGTTTTGGTAAGAGTTCACTCGGAATGCCTTACAGGAGATGTTTTCCACTCACTTAGATGCGACTGTCACGATCAGCTTATCAGTGCAATTGAGGCTATTGAAAGTGAAGGTAAAGGCGTACTTTTATATATGCGTCAAGAAGGCCGCGGAATAGGTCTGGGAAACAAGATTAAGGCCTACGACCTGCAGGACCAGGGCTTTGATACTGTTGAAGCCAACGAAGAATTAGGGTTCCAGGCAGATTTGCGTGATTACGGTATTGCAGCTCAAATTCTGTGCGAACTTGGTCTCAAGAAGATAAAACTTCTTACTAATAATATGAAAAAAGTAACCGGTTTAACCGGATACGGTCTGGAAATTACTCAAAGAGTACCTTTGGAAATAAATCCCAACGAATACAATATTAGGTACTTAAAGACCAAAAGAGATAAACTCGGGCATTTAATTCTAAACAGCCTCAGGAAATAGAAAGTTTAGGGCAATGGGGAATTCCGTTAATTTCTCATTGCTCCTAAGGCTCTTCAGGCATTACCACCCAGAGAATAATATATACAATTATTCCCGGAAAGGCGGCACTGAAAAAAGATACTGCAACATAAAGTATCCTGATAACAGTGGGATCAATTCCAAGGTATTCAGCAAGACCTCCGCAAACACCTGCAAGCATTTTGTTGTTTCTGGATCTGAATAATTTTTTCATAAATACTCCTTAATAATGTATTGCAAGCCATATTGTTTTTTCGGTAAGTGAGGTTGAATCTACTCTGTGTTTTTTACCGGCTTCAATTCTGTAATAATCTCCGGGTTTCATCAGAATAAATTCATTGTTTTCAAACTCAAGAACAGCTTCTCCCTGAAGAAGAATAACAAATTCAGAAGTTGGCTGGTCATACCAGAAATCAGGCGGTGATGACTGTCCTTCAGAAATAATTCTTTCCACAAAAAAATTATCTGTAATTAGAATCTGTTCAAAAATTTCATCCCGAACGGTATCAGGAATGTCCATAAATAAATTTCCGCCCAATACTTCATTACTCATTGCTGTTGATCCTTTCTTCCAAGGGCAAATGGAAACTTATCTTCGGTGAGTCTGAATATTTCCCACTCACTCATGCAAACTGCACCCATTGCACGGTAAAACACCTTAGCCGGTTCATTCCAGTCAAGAACTGACCACTCAACTCTTCCGCACTTTTCATTCACCGCGGTCTCTATAATATGCCGTAAAATGTTTCTGCCATATCCTTTTCCGCGGAATTGGGGAAGAACAAAGATATCTTCCAGGTAAATCCCTTTTTTACCAAGAAAGGAAGAGAAATTGTAGAAATAAATAGCAAAACCTACAGGGATATCTCCTTCATATGCGAAAAGTGCTTTTGTGCCGGAATTTCCTGTAAAAAGAGAATCGCGTAAAACAGATTCTGTTGCCGTTACCATTTCGCTAAGCTTTTCATACTCCGCAAGTCCCTTTATAAATTCAAGTAAAAGCGGCATATCATCCGGTTCGGCATATCTAATAGTGAAGTTTTTCATAAGAAATAATTTGTTTGAAATAATTGCAAACATATTGAAGTTATTCTTAAGATACAAAACATTTTATTGGAGAGAGAAAGGTGACAGGGTGACAGGGTAACAGGGTGACAAGGTAACAAGGTAACGGGGTAACAGGGTGACAAGGTGACAGGGTAACAGGGTAACAAGGTAACAAGGTAACAGGGTAACAAGGTAACGGGGTAATAGGGTGACGGGGTAATAGGGTGACGGGTGTATGAAGATTCGAATATTTTGTCCATTGAGAAGAAATTTACCGCGAAGTAAACAACAATTCATAATAAAAATGGCCAAAAAGAAATTTGGGTTTAATCAACAATATTTATATTTTATGTTCTGTAAATTGTTTATTGTTGATTATTTCTCCAGGGGTTATTATGAAAGTCCGGAATAAATTTACCGAAGAAGAACTTAAGCTAATCAAGGAAGCTGTAAGAAAAGCTGAACTGGAAATATCCGGAGAAATAGTTCCTTTTTTCCGCACAAAGTGTTCAGAATATGAGGAAGTCTTCCCAAAATCTTTTATGGCATTCATTCTTTTATATGTAATTCTGGCATTTGTATTAGACCGCGTTATTTATTCAGCTCACTGGTTAGACCCTTATCTGTTACTTTCGGCTGCAGGTCTTTTGGCAATGATTTCTGCATTCATCGCATTTTTTGTTGATCCGGTAAAGAGATGGTTCGCAGGCAGAAGAAGAATGACTGAGGCTGTGGAGTTAAATGCAGAAAGGGCATTTCTGAAAGAAGAGGTTTTTAAGACTAAGGATAGAACAGGTGTTCTTATAATGATTTCATTTTTTGAAAAAACGGTTGTTATTAAAGCAGATAAAGGAATCAGTTCGGTTGTTGATAAAGAAGAATGGCAGGAAATTGTTGATGAAATAATTAAATATATAAAACAGGACAAAGTTAAAGACGGCATAATTACAGCAATCGAAAAAACAGCGGCACTTATTAAGAAAAACGGTTTTCTTATCAAGGAAGATGATACAAATGAGCTTAAGAATGATCTTCGCCTCGGGAAATAAAATATTACGGCTAATTCTTTTCGGAGTATTATTCTGCGGTAATCTCTTTTCTGCGGAAGTTCCATATCTTTCCGGAAGAGTGAACGACAATGCGGGCGTTATGTCAGAGTCATTCAGATCTTATCTGGAATATAAATTAAAGAATTGGGAAGACAGTACTTCGAATCAGCTTGTGATTCTTACGATAAGCGATTTGGAGGGAGATGTTATAGAAGATTACGCCGAGAAGGTTTTCAATACCTGGAAACTCGGAGGGAAAAACAAAGATAACGGTGTACTTCTTGTGATTTCGATAAATGATAGACAACTGAGGATTGAAGTTGGTTATGGTCTTGAGGGCTACCTTACAGATGCTTTATGCGGATCGATTATACGCAACGAGATTGTTCCTGAATTTAAACGGAATAATTATGAAGCGGGCATTGCCAGAGGTGTGGATGCAATTATCAGCGGTGCTGCGGGCAGCTATACAGCAGATAATGCTTCAGCGGGCGATGAATTTCCGACAGAGGGTTTGCCTTTCCCGATGAATTTAATTATCGGGATATTCTCTCTCGCGATAATAGGGTTATTTACGATAATTGGTGTGTTTTCCAAGGGATGCACATCGTGGTTTATGTTTCTATTTCTCATTCCGTTTTATGCTGCTTTCCCGACTGTGGCATTCGGCTGGAAAATTTCTTCAGTAATTTTTGTACTTTATATTGTTGGATATATTGCTGGCAAATTGTTTCTGAGTTCGAAAGACGGACAGGAATTTCTTAAGGAAAAGGGAGCAACTTCTTCATTTTTCAAATCGATTCACGAAGCAAGCGTAAGCGGGGGCTCGAGTTTTGGCGGTGGAGGTTCGTCAGGAGGTGGATTTTCCGGAGGAGGAGGTTCATCAGGCGGCGGCGGTGCCAGCGGAAGCTGGTAGAATTATTTTTCTCCTATAGTTACAGCACAAATCCCGAATGTAAGAAGATGCCTTTTAACATTCTTAAATCCGGATTTAAAAAACAAAGCTGTTAAATCAACACTTTCATCAAAATCCTTAACAGATTCCGGCAAGTATTTGTAGGCAGCCTTGTTGCCTGAGACTGCTCCGCCGATAAAAGGAAGAAGCTTATTGAAATAGAAGAGATACATTGCTCTGATGAATTTGTTTTCAGGTAGTGTGAATTCGAGTATGGTAACTTTCCCGGATTCCGAAATTACTCTGTAAAATTCGTTGAATGCGGAGTTAAGATTATGGAAATTTCTTACTCCGAAAGCCACGGTAATATTGGTAAATGATCCTGACTGAAACGGAAGCGCTTCGGCAGCAGCTTGAATTATAAGACCATTTGACCATTCAGCCTTTTTTGTGAAATGTGACAGCATATTGTGTGAGAAGTCTGCACCAATAATTTCACCTGCTCCGAACTTCTTAGCGGCTATTGCAAAATCACCTGTTCCGCAGGCTAAGTCCAACAATTTGGATTTATTGTTTATGCCGGAAATTTTCAATGCTTTGTTACGCCAGTAAATATCAATTCCAAAACTTAAAAGCCGATTTAAGAAATCGTACCTGAAGGCAATTGAATCAAAAATATTTTTTACTAATTGTTTCTTTTCCATAAAAACATTACTTTCAAAAATAAAAAAATAAAGTCTGAAAATATCATGCAAAAATACATTAATGCCATACGCGAAAATATCTGTTCTATCTGCGCCGATTCATCAGAAACAGGCGATTGTCTTTTAAGTAATGACGAATTTTGCGCTATCGAAGTTCACTTGAATAAAATAATTGAAATTGTATTGAATAATCCGGTTGCTGAGGAATCAGACCTTTTCAATCTTCTGAAAGATGAAATCTGCAAAAACTGTGCTCCGAAAAACAGTAAAGGACAGTGTGTTGTAAAAGCAGATTCCAACTGTACTCTCGATAAATATTTCGCTGTAATAATAAGAACTATCAGAAAACTTCAGCAGTAAAGTTAAAAAAATCAGTTTAATCTTCTTTATAGCTGAACTGTTTATGACCTTTAACTTCTGCCCATTTATTGTAAAGATATAATCCGCTCCACATTGTCAGAATCATGAAGAGAGCCCCGCCGGGCAGATCAATAAAATAATGATATCTCAGATATACAGTTGAGAAAATAAGCAGTGAACCGGTAATAATAAAAATCCACCTGGTTTTGAGTTTCAGACGCCAGGAAAGGTACATAACAATAAGAGTCATCTGTGTATGTCCGCTCGGGAATACATCTCTCTGAACAACTTCAGCAGGATTAAGAGTGCCGGAGGGAATTGATTCTCCTGAATTAATTACTTCCCGCAGAAATTCCGTTAGAAATAATCCGGGCATTTCAATACTTGTTGTTTCAAAATTATGAAGAGTAAACCGCGGGCCGATTGCCGGAAGAAGCATATACCCTAAATATGAAAGAAAAAACCCGTAAACTACTGAAAACACAGAATAATCGAACGCGATGTAACGCTTCTTCATAAGCAGTCCGATACCTAAGAAAATCGGAAGAAAGTAAAATGAAGAATAAACGATTTGAAGAAATTCCGTTAGCACGGGATTAGCAAACTGATAGAGAAAGCGAGTAGGATCTGTTCCGAAAATCAATCTGTCGGCCATAATCAGCAGTTCGTCATAATCTCTGCCGTGCATTGGTTTAATCATATAATACAATTCTTTAAACGTAAGAAATATAAACGGAACAATATACCAGTTGTGAACCTGACGAAGTAATTTCGAGTTATATTTGCTGTCATAGTGTGCAATCAGAAATACCGATATTATGATAACCGTATTAATCAGATTCATCAGTGCCCAGTATTCAATTCTACTGCTGAAAATAAAATTTACGGTCGAAAGTATAATATAGAAGGAAATTACGACAAGGTCTGTTGCGTTAAGGTTCTTAATTTTGTTAAGTATTTTTTCTTTCATAGTTTCCGGAATTTGAATCAAAATAATCTGTGATATTTAAATAATCGTCAATCGACAGCCTTTCTGCTCTTAAATTAAGATCAACAGGAAAATTGGAAAAATCACGTTCACTAAATATACTATTCATAAGTGAATTTTTTAAGGTTTTTCTTCTGTTGCCGAATGAAGCTTTTACAGTTTGAAAGAATAGTTTTTCGTTTACCGGTCTTAATTGGGATTGATCTCTGAAACTAATTTTGATTACTGCCGAATCAACCTTGGGTTTAGGGTAAAAGACTTCAGGACTAACCTTAAAACAGTATTCAATTTCAGCAAAGTATCCCAGAATAACACTCAGAATGCCGTAATCGCGATTGCCCGGACCGGCAGAAAGTCTTGTCGCTACTTCGTGCTGAATCATCATAACTGAATCTGTTATAATATCTCTGTTCTCGATTAGCCGGAAGATTATCGGAGAAGTAATATTGTAAGGAATGTTTCCCACAATACGGACAGGTGTACTGCCTGATATAATTTCCTTTAAATCAGTCTTCAGAAAATCTGCTTCAATTACTCTTGCCTCCGGAAATCTGCACGCAAGATCCTCAATCACACGTCTGTCTATTTCAATTAGAGTTAGATTCGGTGTGAATCTGATTAGTTCGGCGGTCATTGCACCACGACCCGGACCTATTTCGATTATTGAATCATTTGGGAGAGGATTAATTACTTCAACGATTTTATTAACTATATATTTATCGGTTAAGTAATTTTGGCCAAATTTTTTAAGCGGTTTATTTAATATCATACTATTTTTTTTTAAGTTGCAATATAGTAATAATAAAGCTTATCACACTCTAAAAATATAACGGAGAAATTTTGGAAAAAAAATTTACTGTATGTGTAGATTTCGGAGGCACAAAAATCCTTACTGCGCTCATTGACAATCAAATGAATATCATCAACAGGATCAAAATTCCAACAAGCATTGCAAACGGTAAAGAGGGAATAGTTGAGGATATAGCAGGAACAATAAGCTCTGTTATTGAAATTGCAGGGGTAAACAAAAACGAAGTTAAAGCAGTATCTATGGGTGTTCCGGGAACTGTTAATCCTTTTACCGGACTGATAGGAAATGCTCCGAATCTTAAGGTTACTAACTATAACATTAAGGAGGCTCTTGAAGCCAAAGTAAATTTGCCTGTTTTCATTGAAAATGATGTGAATTTGGCGGCTCTTGGAATAAAAAAATTTGAGTTCAAAGATAATGTAAAAAATATGCTCATTGTTTTTGTAGGTACAGGTATAGGTTCTGCTCTTATTTTTGAGGGAAAACTTTACCGGGGTTCTTCTTTCTATGCCGGAGAGATTGGGCACATATCTGTTAACAAAGCCGGAAAGATCGGCGTTAATAAAAAGAAAGTTACATTTGAAACAATAGCAAGCCGTACTGCTATAGATAATGCCATTAGAAAAGATATTATGGCAAACAAAAAAAGTGTTCTTTCCGATATCATTGCCGCAGGCGGTCTTATTAAAAGCAAAGATCTTCTGCGTGCTTTAAAGAAAAAGGATAAAATTGTTGAAAAACATATTCGCAAAGCATCAGGCGTGATAGGCCGCGTGCTTGGCAGTATTGTAACTCTGCTGAATATTGATACCATTGTTCTTGGCGGGGGCGTAATTGAATCTCTTGAAGATTTTATGCTTCCGATAATAAAAGAAACTTTTAATGAAACCGTACTTAAAGAGCCTGGTGCATTCTGCAAAATTGTATCAACAAAACTTGGAGATGATGCAGCACTTTACGGCGGAATCGCTTTATGTGAAGAGTTTAATTCGTAAGATTGTATTCTCGATTAAGACGCGCTTCGATTTCTTCTATCTTTTCATTTAAGACTGACCAATCCTCGATCTTGGTATCGAGGATTTTTTTTATCTGTTCGTATCTTAAAGTACTTGTTCTTGCAGTCTGCGCATCAGAATAGAAATCCGGACTTCCTAAATTTCTTTCCAGAAGTTCTTTTTCTTCTTCTAGTTTTTCAATCTCTGCTTCAAGTAGTTTTATACCGGCTAAAATATCTTTGGTGAGAGTATATTTCTTCTGACGAAGTTCTGCTTCCAGTCTTTTTTGATCTTTCTTGCCGGACTTTGCGGTTTCTGACGACGTTCTTACAGCTTCCGGCGCATCGTATTCTTCTTTTTTGGCCATATAATATTCTATACCGCCGTAATACAGAACAGATTTTTTATTCTTTATTTCCAGTACCTTGTTCACAAGAGGTCTGAGGAAATCTACATCGTGCGAAACAATAATGAGTGTTCCGCTGAAATCCGCCAGGGCTTCCTGCAGCACTGCTTTCGAATTGTAATCAAGGTGGTTTGTAGGTTCATCAAGAATTATTAAATTGGCCTTGGTAAGAAGAATTCTTGCCAAAGCTACGCGACTTTTTTCTCCGCCTGAAAGCACTCCCACTTTCTTAAAAACATCATCATCTGAAAACAAAAAAGTGCCAAGAAGTTTTCTAAGTTCAAGAAGAGTTTTTCCCCCGGAAGCTTCAGCCAGTGTTTCCAGCAGGTCGTCTTCCGGATTCATAGCTTCTGCGGCTTCCTGAGCATAGTAAGATACAATCGTATTATGACCGAAGATTATCTCCCCGGATTCATAAGGAGTAATTCCGGCAACAATTCGTGCAAGTGTGGATTTTCCGGCTCCGTTTGGTCCAAGAAAAGCAATCTTATCTCCCCGGTCGAGTTTCAGATTAACATCACGGAATACATTTTTATCCCCGTACGATTTGGTCAGGGAAATTATATCCAAAGGGAGCTGACCGCTTTGAGGGGGATCCGGGAACTTTATTTTTATCTTTTTCTCGTAGTCGGGGGTATCAATAATCTCAATTTTCTCAAGCATTTTTATTCTGCTTTGAACTTGTCTGGCTTTTGTGGCTTTATATCTGAATCTTTCCACGAATTTTTGTATGTCGGAAAGTTTTTTCTGCTGTGCGGTATATTCGGCTTCGAGTTGTTCGTCCCGCTGTTTCTTGAAGTTTTCAAAAGCATCTATAGTACCGTTATAAAAATTAAGCTTTCGGTTGAATATTTCCAGAGTTTTAGTAGTTACATTATTAAGGAAATACTTATCGTGCGAAACAATTATGAGTGTTCCGCGGAAGCCTCTGAGAAAAGAAAGAAGCCATTGAAGACTGTCGAAATCCAGATGGTTGGTGGGCTCGTCAAGCATAATTACATCATTGTTTCCGAGGAGAATCTTGGCCAATTCAATACGCATCTGCCATCCGCCGGAGAAAGTATCTGTTAGCCGGTGCATATCTTCAATCTCAAATCCCAGCCCGAGCAGAATTCTCTCGATTTCCGAATCGGCAGAGTAAAAATTAATCTCATCTTTGCGGTGATGTATTTCCCCAAGTTTTTTGAGCAGCTCAGGGTCGGAGTGTTTATCGGGTTGTTCAAGTTCGGCTAAAATTAATTTTTCTTCAGCAGCCAGCCGGTGTACTTCCTTCATTGAAGATTTAACTTCATTAAAAAGAGTTTTCCCTTTTAGCTCCGTAAACTCCTGCGAAAGCCATCCGATTTTAATGCTGCGAGGAACCGAGACCTTCCCTGTTTCAGGCTGTTCTTTACCCGCAATAAGTTTAAGGAGGGTCGATTTACCTGAACCGTTTGAACCGGCTAAAGCAAGTTTATCGCCTTTGTTAATTTTAAGATTTACATTATCAAAAAGATATTTACCGCCGAATTGAACGGAAAGATTCTCTATATCAATCATATATTATTTGCCTGCAACCACCATTACTTTACTTAAGCCTGTTTTGCCGAGACTGTCGTAACCTGCAATTATATAAACGCCCGAAGGAACAAGATTACCGTGTTCATCTTTCAAATCCCAAGCTTCAGGATGATTAAGAACTTTTATTTTTCTAATTAATTTTCCGCTTACTGTAAAAATATTTAATTCAGAGTTTTTTGTAAGACCGTCAATATGAAGTTGATTAACTCCTTCGCCGGTAATCACCGGATTCGGATAAACGAAAATATTCGAGAAATCTTCAGAAGGCTGTTTTGCATTTGTTTTAACTGCAGAAATTCCTGACTTAGTTGCAAGGTAAACCGTGCCGTCATTTCTGTTTATCGCCATATTTGTAACCTGATCTTCCGGCAGCGGACTATTGGAAGAATTGAAAGTATAAAGGATACTGAATAAGTCGGAGGAAAGAACAGAAACCCCTTTATCAGTGGCAATCCATTTTCTGTCTAAAGGATCAATCATAATCGAATTGATTTTCTGGCCGCCGAAGTTCAAAATTGCAGGTGTAGGCAGACTGACAGATACAAGGATTCTATTCTTACTGTAATCAATACTTGTGCTTAGAACATTAATTCCTGCCGCGGTTCCTACGATTATCGATCCTGAATTATCTACGGCTACGCAGTTTACAATAGAACTGTTAAGACCCCGGCTTTCATTCAAATATCCCCAATATCCGCCCCCGAGATTTTCATTGAAATAATGAAGACCGACAAGTCCGTCCTGCAAAAGAATTGTCCACTTAGTATCATTTAAATCAGAAATAAGTCCTGTATAGACGGCTCTTGAATTTGTCAGGGAATTGCCGTAAGAATTCCACTCATTTGAAACCGGATTATATTCATACAGGCAGTTTGCACCTGCACTTTGTCTGGAAATACACCATATATTTCCTTCCGAATCAGATGCTATTCCGGGAATAACCAGATAAGAAGGAGCATCCGGTACACCAATCATAGGAGTATTATTCACATCAAATATCCTGAAACCATCCGAAGAAAGTTCCGCAAGTCCGTTTCCCCAGTTCCCGAAATATATTTTACCGTTTCCGGCAACGTGAACATCTATATAGAAATCTGACTTGATTTCAGGATTTGAATCCCGATTGATCAATTTCCAGTTTTTACCATCGAATTTCATAATACCTACACCGCCTACATCATTACCTGTTGCAATCCAGAGATTGCCGCCGTAATCTACCGAAAGATCATTATATCGGTTCTGAGCCGGCATATTAGGAGTAAATGTATAGGAAGTATCTTTTGATATTTTTATGAGTCCGTGGTTACTTGCCGCATAAAACACATCGTTTCCTGCATCAAGGTAATCGCGAAATACAGTATTTGTCCGGGAATAAACCTGATTGACGGAACTACCGGAATAACCGTAAATCCGGCTGCCTGCAATAATGTAGAGTAAAGTATCTGAAGCAGTAATTCCGGTTATACCGGTAATACCTTCGGAGACTGTAATTACTTCAGTCCAGGTTTTGGATGAATAATTAAAAGAAAAAACCGTGTTCCCGGTTGAAGCATATATTTTGCTTTTGAATTTTGCAAGTCCGGTCATTTTTGTGCTCGGGAAAATAAGTTCCCAGGCGTTTGGATCAAATAGATTAACGAACCCTTGTTTTTGTCTTATTATTCCGCTGTTGGTTCCAATATAGATTAGTGAATCTTTCAAAACACTGAATATATTATAGTTGGCGGCTATATTGGAAAAAGCACTGTAAGTGTCAATGAAGAGTTTTGTTTTGGAATTAACCAGAGAAACACCAAAATTGCCGTAAACAAAAACTGTATCGCCCGAACTGCTTATTCCGCTAACGCTTCTATTAATATTTGAAGGGTCGTATAATGAAAGGAGGGAACTGAATGTTTCGGAATTCTTATTGTATATATTTATTATTCCTCTTTCAGATACTGCCCATAATTCATTTTCAGATGCAATGCACGAAGCGGCAAGATTCTGACTTATAAGTCCTTCGCTTTTGGTATAGGTTATAAAACTTCCGTCAGACGGATTATAATTTAAAATACCGCCTGAGGTTGAACTCCAGATTCTGCCGGCAAAAGAACGTATATCCTTCATATCAGACATTGAAGAATGATTTTTCCATTCAAATTGGGCAAATACACAGGATAAAGCCAATAATGCAAGTGTAAATACTCTTAATGCAAGCATACAACCCTTTCTTAAATTTTTCTTAAAAGATCTGCCATTTCAATAGCAGTAACAGCAGCATCCCAGCCTTTATTCCCGGATTTAGTGCCGGCTCTTTCTATTGCCTGTTCAATTGAATCGGTAGTAAGAACACCGAAGGAAACGGGAATTTGGTTTTTCAGTGAAGTCTGTGCTATTCCTTTGCTTACTTCAGATGCTACATAATCAAAGTGCGGAGTAGCACCTCTAATAACTGCTCCTAAACAAATAACTGCATCATAATTTTTACTGCCGGCGGTTTTTTCTGCGGCTAAAGGAATTTCGAAAGCTCCGGGTACTTTAATCACCGTAATGTCAGTTTCCTGGGCATCGTGGCGGATAAGGCAGTCTATTGCTCCTTCAAGCAGTTTTTGAGAGATAAAATCGTTAAACCGGCTTACAATTACCGCGAATTTCATTCCTTTTGCATTTAATTTTCCTTCAATTATGTTTTTCATATATCACTCCGGATTGAGATTTAATTCTTTCTGTCATTAAATGTACTTTTAATGCTGCAATATAATACTTTCCTAAATTATGTTCATCCTGATTTTGTATTCCATGGAAATCTGATCCGCCGGAAGTAAGCAAATTCTTTTTTGCCGCATATTCAGCTAAAGCCTCAGCAGTAAATTTATTATGAGAAGGATGCACGAGTTCTATTCCGTCAAGTCCTTTCTTGCAAAGTTTATCAAGCAGTCTGTGATCTATGTTTCCGGGATGAGCAATAAATGCAAGTCCGCCTGCTTCTTTTATAAGTTGAATGGCTTTTCTGTATGCATAATATCTGTTCCGGACGTATGCATATTTCTTGTTGCCCAGATGACTGCTGAAAGCAGATTTAATGCTTCCCGAGTAAGATTTTTGAACCATTAATTTAGCTATTTGAACGCGGCCAATAAATGCAGTTTCATCACTGGGAATCTCATCCAGACTGATATCAATCTTATTGTCGTTAAGTTTTTTAATTATTGCCTTTGCTCTGTCAATTCGTGCTTCCTGAGTAAAGGCTAAGTAATCTAAGAGGGCTTTGCTATCGGTATTTATAAAGTAGCCTAAAAGATGAATTTCTCTATTTTCAATTTCTGAACTGATTTCAATTCCGGGGATAAGTCTGATATCGGCGCATTCAGCATAATCAGCAGCTTCCAGATAACCTGAAATCTGATCGTGATCTGTTATGCTTATTATATCAAGACCTGCCGCACGGGCTTTATCAATTATTTCAATCGGACTGAAAGCTCCGTCCGATTTACTTGTATGAATATGCAGATCTGCGATAAGCGGCATTTATTTTCAGCCGAAAACTTCCTTGAACTTTTCATAGTCAAGAATTCTTAGTTTTGATCCTTCAAGTTCAATAAGTTCTTTTTTTGCGAATGAGTGCAGTGTTCGCGAAATAGTTTCCCTTGATGTAGCCGCCATATTTGCAAGATCTTGCTGGAGCGGAAGTTTTTCGATTTCCACTACACCTTGTTTTATCTTGCCTACATCGTCAGCCAGTTGAAGTATTACCGAAGCAACTTTGCCTTCGGCATCTTTTAGGGAGAGTGATTTTATTTTTAAGTCGGCAACTCTTAATCTCTGTGTAAGTTCCTGCAGTAAAGCTATAGATACTTCAGGATGTTCCCTTAAAAGTTTTAGGAACTCATTTCTGTGTATCATAAATAATTCTGTATCTTCAAGAGCAATAACAGATGCTGAACGGGATTGTCCGTCGAGTATTGCCATTTCCCCAAAGAAATCTGATTCAGTCAGAATTGATAAAATTACTTCACGTCCGTCATTGCTGGATCTGGCAATTTTAACTTTTCCTTCAATAATTACAAAAAGTGCTGAACCGTCTTCTTCTTCCACAAGAATGAAAGAATCCTTTTTAAAATATTTACGACTCCCGATCAGGGCAATTTGTTCAATGGCATTTTCGTCAAGCTCTGAAAAAATGGGCACATATTGTAAAAAATCGGCAGAAGGCATAAAATCTCCTAATGATGTTCTTTCCAAAGATAACGTGATTTAAATCAATATTCAAAATAATATTTTATTAATCCCAAAATAACATAAAGAAATGACAGGATTTCCGGTAATATTATTTAATTGTAATTTTGTTTGCCTTAAGCAGTGCATTTTCCATAAACTGTTCCTGTACGGAAATCTTTCTTGCTCCGGCTTCAGCCCTTTTACATGCATATTTTCCGTTGGGATGCAGCAGCCTTGCTTTAATGTTATCTTCAAGAAAAGGCTTTAAAATATTTTCGATAATCTCCTCTTTCAATACTTTATCTTCAATCGGGAAAGCCGTTTCAACTCTTCGGTCGAGGTTTCTCTGCATAATATCGGCACTGCTTAAATATAAGTTTTCCTGACCATTGTTGTAGGCATAATAAATTCTGTGATGTTCAAGAAAACGGCCTACTATACTTCTTACTCTTATATTTTCGCTAAGCTTAGGCACCTGGGGTACAAGGCAGCATATACCTCTTATGATAAGATCTATTTGTACTCCCTGCTGCGAGGCTTCATAAAGCGCTGCAATAAGAACCGGATCAACAAGTGCATTTGCTTTGAATATTAAATGACCTTTACCGCCTTCTTTTACATTTCGAATTTCCTGCTCAATAATTCGAAGGAATCCTTCGCGGAGATTAATTGGAGCAACCATAAGTTTTCGGAATATTCTTTGTTCTGAATAGCCGGTCAGATAATTGAAAATGTCGGAAACATCAGCACAAATTTCTGCATCCGTTGTAAAGAAACCAAGGTCGGTGTAAATTTTTGCTGTATCCGGATTATAATTCCCGGTTCCAAGATGAACAAAGCGCTTAACTCCTTCAGGATCTTTGCGTACAACAAGAATCATCTTCGAGTGAGTTTTTAATCCGATTAGACCGTAAACAACGTGTACTCCTGCTTTTTCAAGTTCCTTTGCCCAATAAATATTGTTTTCTTCATCGAATCGGGCTTTTAATTCCACCAGCACGGCAACCTGTTTTTTCAGTTCGGCGGCTTCTATAAGCGCTCTTACTATAGGAGAATTTAAGCCCACACGGTAGAGAGTAGCTTTTATTGCAAGTACATCAGGATCCTTGGAAGCCTGTTTAACAAACTCTACTATCGGAGTAAATGAATCGTACGGATGGTGCAGTATTATATCTTTTTGCGCAATTGTATTGAATATACTGTCAGATTCTTCAAATACTGCCGGTACCGGCGGCTGGAAATGTTTTTCCTTTAACTTCGGATTTGGGATTTTCATCAACTCCATTACACTGCTCATTCCTAAAGGTCCGTCAATGAAGTATATGTCATCCATACCTATTTCAAGGTTTTCCAGAAATGTTTCTATCATTATTGCAGGAATCTCTTTTTCAACTTCCAAACGCACAACAGAACCAAATTTTCTCTGTCTTATATTTTCCTGAATAAGCTGAAGCAGATCATCAGCCTCATCTTCCTGTATTTCAAGATCTGTATCGCGTGTTATTCTGAAAACGTGTGCTTCAAGAATCTGAAGACCGGGGAAAAGCAACTGAAGATTTTGTTCTATCAGTTCTTCCAGCCAGACAAAATTGAATTTTTCCTGAACAACCTGAGTTTTGTTCATTTTTGCTTTTATTTGATCTATATTCAGAAGCCGGGGGAGTATAGCAGGAATCTTTACTCGTGCAAAATGTCTTTCGGAGTTAGGTTTTTGTATAAGAACAGCGAAACTTAAACTTAAATTCGAGATGTACGGAAAAGGTCTTCCGGGGTCAAATGCCAAAGGAGTAAGTACAGGGAAAATTTCCTTCAGAAAATATTCTTTAAGCACTTTCTGGTCATCTTCGTTTAACGATTTTATTGAGCTTATGGAAATACCTTCTGATACCAGTGCAGGTGTTATTTTATGCCGCCAGAATTCATATATCGAAGAAAGCATGGGCCTGATTTCTTCATCAATTCTTTTGAGTCCCTGCATAGGAGTTAATCCGTCTATAGATGTCTCTATAACATTTGCCTTTATCTGTTCTTTCAAGCCGGATACGCGCGTCATAAAGAACTCGTCCAGATTGGAAGAAAAAATGGAAATAAATTTAATTTTATCCAGCAAAGGAAGATTCGGATTAAGGGCTTCTTCAAAAACCCTGCGGTTAAACTCCAGCCAGCTTAAATCTCTGTTTATGAAGTTTCTCGGTTTAAAGTATTTTTTTAAGTTATTTTCGTTTAGCATCACACATCAATCTTTTTTGCAGAAGAAAAACTGCTTAAGTCATAAAATATGCTCGCATCAGGCTGTTTGATTCTCCGGAGAATTACGCCGGACTGCTCAAACAATGATTCAGCCATTGAATCATGATAATCGGAAAAAATTACAATTTCCTTAATGCCTGCTGCAATCAAAGATTTAGCACAATTAGTGCAAGGTAAATTCGTAACATATGCAGAAGCTCCAAGGGTGCTTATTCCGTGAACCGAACACTGCATAAGGGCATTCATCTCCGCGTGTATAGTTCTAACACAATGATTGTTAACAATCAGACATCCTTCGTCTTCGCAGTGCGGCTGACCGGGCAAAGACCCGTTATAGCCTGTGGCAAGAATTCGTTTATCTTTTACAAGAACACAGCCGCAGTGCATGCGCGGACAGGTAGCACGTTCAGAAACCAGCATCGCCAGCTTCAGAAAATAGTTATCCCAGGTAGGTCGTTTATTCATATTCACCAATTTATTTTTCGGAAAGTTAAGAAAAAAAACGGACAATATTAATATGAATAATCAAATATCCTTCAAGAAATGTAAGGGGAAAATCAGAGGTGATTATCATAATTTCAAATATTTAAAACCTAAGTTGTTAATTCCCTTGAAATTATAGACAAATTTATTTAATTTAATTTAGCTATATATAAATATTAGCCATAATTGTATAAAAAAAATAGGGAGTAGAGATGAGAACTAGGTTACTGATTGCTTTTATTGCAGTTCTGTTTTATGTAACAGGATTTGCGCAAGTTACATTCAATGATGCTGTAGGTGATATTGATGCCGGTATTTCAACAGGAGGAGGCACATTGGATATAGTTAGTATGGAAGTATCAAATACTGTTACCGATATTACGTTTACATTGACAGTGAACGGTAATATTTCTACAACAGATTGGGGTAAATATGTAATAGGAATAGCTACCGGGAATACCCCCGGCTCTGCAGTTTCCAATGGATGGGGAAGACCGATAAGTCTTCTTTCTGTTGGTGGCGGAATGAATTATTGGATCGGGTCATGGGTGGATTCAGGCGGCGGAGTTGAATTATATGAGTACAATGAAGTTGGCGGCACCTGGGATATGGTTCCAAGCTTCCCCGGTACTTTTACTATGACTCCCGGTGCAACTTCTACTATAGAATATACAGTTTCTGCAGAAAGCCTCGGACTTACAGAAGCAAATCTTTCTATGTATCTGGATGCATATTCAACCGGCGGCGGCGGCACGGACGGTGCAATAGATGCATTGGCGAATCCGAATGTTTCTGTAACAAGCTGGGGAGGGTCATATCAATCCAATATTGGTAACGGGCTTATTGAATACACTTTTAATCCTTTAGTTCCCGTAGAACTTACAACATTTGCTGCAACAGTAAAAGGAAATGCAGTAGAACTTAAATGGAATACGGCAACTGAAATAAATAACTACGGCTTCGATGTATTAGCCTCGGCAGACGGTACTGAATTTGGAAAGATCGCTTTTGTGGCAGGCGCAGGAAACAGCAATACACCAAAAGATTATTCATTTAGTGTAAGCGGAAATTCCTACAAGTATTTCAGATTAAAACAAATTGATCTCGACGGAAAAACAACTCTATCAGAAATAGTTGAAGCAACTGCAGAAATTACCAGCTTTGAATTGAGCCAGAATTATCCTAATCCATTCAACCCGTCAACAACAATAAGATTTGCACTTCCTTCGGCATCAAATGTAAATCTTAAGGTGTTCAATGCATTGGGTCAGGAAGTAGCTGAACTGGTTAATTCAGAATTAAACGCAGGAATGCATTCAGTATCATTTAATGCATCGAATTTATCATCAGGCGTTTATTATTACAGACTGACAGCAGGCGAATTCTCACAGATAAATAAGATGATGCTTGTTAAATAGTGACAGAGTAACGAGTGACAGAGTAACAAAGTGATATAGTTGGGCAGGCCTTTCGGTCTGCCCGGCATTACTGCTTACCTGGCATTTCGCTTTACGGTGGCTTTGTCCTTTATTATTCTTGCGGATAAATAATTTCCGTAAAGCTCAGCCTCGGTACCCCTGTACCTTTTCATCAACCTGTCCGTGGATTTAATTTCTTTGTCTGCTAATTCAAACAATTCCTCGATAGTCGATTTTGCCGTCTTTTTAATTGCGAAACCCGTGCTTTTCTGACTAAGCTTTTTATAGAAATCATTAACTCCTGTTTGCAGCTCGTCAAGAAATTGCTGAGTTATTCCGTAGTTTTCCAGTTTATTCCCTAATTCGGCAGCCTTAGTCATAATGTTCTTAATTGATGTTATTACCGCTTCTTCTCGCATCCTTGAGAAATCGCTGTCGCTTAAATCACCCGTTGCCGAGGCTTCCGCATCATTATTATCCAATCCGTAACTGAACAAAGCGCTGGCAGCAACTATTGCCTTTTCAAGAATCTCATGCTTTGTCAGGTTTTTTGAACCTGCCTTTCCTAATGCGGCAGATTTGAATAGTTCTTCCTTACTTCTGATTTTCTCAACTACTTCCCGCAGAACTTTTGTCTTTTCTACAAGTGCAGGTACTGTGCTGAGTGTTCCGTTTCCGCTTTCAAGGATACTTACTGCAGCGTCAAGCATTTCGAGTTTTGCTTCCTCTTTCTTGGTCATTTTTGTACTCCGTTATTTTGTTGTTAGTTAGTGATGACGATTATTCTTACAACCGCCGTTTTAATAAACAGGTACAAATTCACAAATATTTAACTCCCCCATAAAAAGATTAAAACAATTCTCTAAATACTTATACTTATAGCCCAAACCCTGAAAGAAAAAATATCCGGCCATCAAATGCCGGTCTTCATTGTAAGAGCGCCAGTCTTCATTGTAAGAGCGCCAGTCTTCATTGTAA
>CAZOZP010000035.1:0-9250 GCA_964584325.1 uncultured Melioribacteraceae bacterium | reverse complement strand
CCAGTCTTCATTGTAAGAGCGCCAGTCTTCATTGTAAGAGCGCCAGTCTTCATTGTAAGAGCGCCAGTCTTCATTGCAAGAGCGCCAGTCTTCATTGCAAGAGCGCCAGTCTTCATTGTAAGAGTGCCAGTCTTCATTGTAAGAGCGCCAGTCTTCATTGCAAGAGTGCCGGTTTGGTTTTACCGGCAGTCAGACAGCCTTTACAGATCAGCAGAATTCTTTACAAAAATAATATTTCATACTAACAAAGAACAGATGTATTCTGAACAATTCAATAATATACAAATTACTGGAGTTAACTTATGATTATAATAAAATATTTGCAAGAGATTTATTTTGGTATGGTTTTTTTCATTAAGATGTTGTATAAGCATAAATTTCTTGTTATTGAATCCGGTGTTAACTAATTTTGGAGCATCATATTAATAGGATGCCAAAGATGAAAAAAATTCTGATGCTTTTAATTTTTCTTACATTTACGGCTAAGGCTCAGAATCTTAAAGTATTAACTTTTAATCTTCACGGATTTCATCCTTCGTTTGAAGCTCCCAGATTTTTTGAATCTATCAATGGTAATATTGCACCCGCACCGGCCAATATATTTTTTTTCACTGAGGAAGAATTATTCAGGGGACACAAAAAGCGTATTGATTCTTTAGCTTCGGAAATCAGGAATATATCTCCTGATATTATCTTTCTTCAGGAAGTTACCGCAGGCTATCCTGACCAGAATGCACGTTGCGAGAGATTTTATGACAAAGCTGCCCCGGAAGATTTGAAAAACTCGGCACTGCGTCTTGAGGATAATCTGCTAAAAGACGGATTTACCGCCGCAGTTGCCTGCAGGGGTAATGCCGGTTGGGTAACAGATTTAAATACATTCCGTGAAAACCGAATTGTAAAATATGACAGCAGCGGCAATAAAAGCATAGTATTCGATTACGGCGAAAACCCTTACCCTAAAGGCATTGTTGTTGAAGGAATGGCACTGCTTGCCGGGAAGAACTGGCAGATTATTGAAAATTATCCGGTTGATGTGAAATATTCAATTCCCGAAAAATCGGCATTTATTCAGCTTGCAGTCTTAGAGAATAAGAATTCCGAGAAAAAAGACCGGATAATTGCGGTTAATATACACGCGGGACATAAAACAGACCATTTCGAACAGGCAGTTGCAATTCGCCGTTACTTGCTTGAGTTTTTCAGGGAAAGGGAAGATATAAAGAATATACGCGGATTTCTAATTGCGGGCGATTTCAATGCTCATCTTTTCCGGCCGTCCAAAGTGCCCGAGTTGTCGGAGATCTCAACCATGCCCTGGGAAATTGAATATCCGGAGAGCAAAAGTTTCATTAAAATGTGCTCAAAAAAAATCAGAGCACTTAAGGATTCTCTTTTTGTTCTTAACTTCAACAGAAGGTATAAGAATTTCGCTGTTATTGAAGATACTTCCGCATTGATGCAAAGAATTGACAAAGCCGTTGCGGATTTTGTCCGTTTTATCGAAGAAATCAAAAAAGAAGACGTCGCTTTACACATTTTTGCAACTCAGGACACAAAATTTACAGGTCATAAATTCCGATTAGTTGAAGGCAATGCAGAACCGGGGGAAGAAAGAGAACTGATAGACCACATTTTTACAAGCAAAAAAATTAAAATTAAGAGTATTAATTTGCTTTATCCGGAAAACAATTGGGACAATCTAAATAGCTTGTCAGATCATCCCGCAATTTTAGGAGAATATGAAATTGCCGATTAGTTTGCCGAAAGCGGAAGATTTAATTAAATCGCTTAAACTTGAACCTCATATAGAAGGAGGATTTTTCAGGGAAATACACCGTTCTCCTGAATCATTTGATTTCGGGGAGGGTTACAATGGAAAAAGAAATTTATTTACACACATATATTTTATGCTCAGGGATTGCGATATATCAAGATTTCACAGACTAAAATCTGACGAATTCTGGCATTTTTACTCCGGCGGAAGGCTTGAGATTCACACTCTTAACGAGAATTCCGGTTATAAGAAATATTTCTTAGGGAATACCGCTTCCGATGGCGAGAAGTTCTGCATTCTGCTTGAGAAAGATACCTGGTTTGCCGCATCTCCTGCCGGCGGGTCAGATTATTCATTGGTCGGATGTACAGTTGTTCCCGGATTTGATTTTAAAGATTTCGAACTTGCCGGGGAAAAAAATCTTTGTGAAAAATTTCCTGCTCATTCAGATATTATAGAAAAATTTACTTAACTATTACAACAGAAGAAGTTTTTTCTTATTTTGATACATATTTTAGATTTTTTTTGGTTTATACACTTTAAATCACGGAAACCGGCTCGATTATACTTGCCGGAAGGGTATTTTTCTTGGCATAATCCTTGTTTTAGCCTTCCGGACCGAAACTTCTTGAATTATAAAACGAATTAATTCGGAATGTTTTGTTTTATAAAAAATTTAAATAATGATTGTCTTAAAAGGTTTAAATTTATTATGTTAAGAAACCTTAAATCGGATATAACTATATAATATAAATCAGAGGTTAAAATGGGTCTTCGTTATCGAGTTAAGAATAAAATCTCTTCCGATTCTAAATTCGTTGGCAGGAAAAATATTGTAGAAGAGCTGCAGCTTGAATGGGATAAACCAATTGACCAGGATCCGCAGTTTATTTTCAATATTTACGGAAAAGCCGGGATAGGAAAAACCGAGTTGCTGAATAATTTTTTGGCGGTAAATTCGGATGAAAATTACATCTGCAGACTTGATTCAAATTTCCAGAATCTCGGGAATCCGATAAGTCTTATTGAAGCGGTAATTCAAAATACTTTTATTAAAGATAAGAGAATTGATTTTCCGAAAACTGCAGAACTGATAATGCGACTTGAACAAATTGCCAACGGTTCCGAAAAATCGAATAACGAGCTTCCCATACCGGTAATTGCACAGCAGATGCTGAATCTTCCTTCAAGGGAAAAATCCTACAGAGGGATGATACAATTAAGAAGTGCAGGAACAACCTGGCAGAGCCTTAGTGTTGAACTCGACGAAAAACTTATGACAGCTCCTCTTTCCGAAATAACAAAACAGTTTATCGAAGAAATGAATAAATACTGTTCAGGCGGTAAGTTTGTGCTTGTTATTGATACCTTTGAAAAAGTACCTGAAGATCTTGACCGCTGGTTCCTTTATGAGCTATTGAACGAACCGGTTTCCATAGAAGTGGATATGAGGCTTATATTTGCAGGTACCAAACCTCTGAAAAAGAGAAACAGACTTTGGTACAGCGAATGGGGCGGAAATACAAAATATGTTGAAGTTGACAGTTTCACAAGACTCGATACTGCAATATTCCTCAAACAGAGAAAAAACATTGACGATCCGAAAGCCGTAAGAGCAATTACAAATATTACTAACGGTGAACCTTATTGGCTTGACCTTTGGGCATCATTAGGAATAAGTCTTGAAGTACTGAACAATGCAATGAAGAGTCCTTCGGTAGAAGGTCAGTTTTTCGAGATGGTTACAAACGAAAGACAGCGCGAGTGGGTGCGTAAAGCATCTCATTACAGACTTTTGAATAAAGAAAACGCTGCGGTGATTTTTGAAAACGAAGCAAAGGAAGCTTTTGAATGGCTTACCAAGCAGCTGTTTATCCGCACGGACAATAAAAAAGATTTCAAGGTTAAAGACCTTATAAGATCACAGATACTTTTGAATCAGTTCCAGAAGAATCAGAAAAATCTCGGCAAAGCATTGGAGAAGCTTGTTGAGTATTATGATTCTAAACTGAAAACACCGAGAAAGGACTGGATGGATCTTAAATTCCAGCTTCGTTTGAGTCCGACCGACATAATTGCTCTGCAGGAAATAAGCTATTATATGGCTCTTATGAACGGTGAAATCACAAACGATCATCTTGATTTAATTCTGAGAGTAACAGATTTCGATTATGAATCGTCAGTGAACCTTTTCACTTATGCATTTACGGCTCTGAGCGATATCGAAGTTAAACCGACAGAGAGAGATGTTATTGCCTACGAAATTGTTGCTATGTTCAGCGGAAGAATCAGCGAAGAAATGCTGAAGATTGTTGTTGACCGTTCTGAATCCAAGATATTCAACAAATATCAGAAATCAATATTGCTTAACAGAATTGCAGCTTCATTCACATTTAAACTGAACAAAGGTAAAGCTGCTGTACCGTTTGTTGAAGAAAGCCTTGGTATTAAACCCAACTATGAAAGTGCACTTCTCCTTCAGGCAAATATTCTTCTTGATACTGATGCTAATAAGGTTCTTGATGCAACAAATGTTATACTTCAGTCGAACCCCAACCACGTTGATGCATTGGCTCTGCGTGCAAGATGCTTCAACATTATCAGGAATTACAAGGAAGCAATAAATAATTATCAGAAAATTATTTCGTTGGCTCCGAACAATTCATTGGCCTATGAGAGTCTGGCAATAAGTTTCTCAAATTCAGGCAATGCCTCTGAAGCAATTCAGCAGCATGAAAAGGCAATAAAGCTTGATCCTTCAAACGAGTATGTATTTGTTAACTGGGGATTCAACCTAAACGAAGTAGGCAGATACGAAGAGGCAATAGAAAAATATCAGAAAGCAGTTGCCATAAATCCGAACAATAAACTGGTTTACGGCTTCTGGGGAAACAGCCTTGCCGCTTTAGGGCGTCACGAAGAAGCTATGGATATGTATCTGAAGGCAATTGAAATAGATCCGAATAATTTCTATGTTTACTCTCTTTTCGGATCGAGTCTTACAGAACTGGAATTATATTCCGATGCCGCAGAAAAATTTGAAAAAGCGATAGAACTTGATTCAAGAAATTCTTATGCTTACGGTTTCTGGGGATATTCTCTCTCCAAGCAGGAAAAGCACAAAGAAGCTCTCGAAAAATTCCAGAAAGCTATTGAACTAGATGCAAATAACCTCTTTGCTTATAAAAACTGGGGTAAATCATTAGCCGCTCTCAATTTCAATGAAGAAGCCATTAAGAGATATCAGAGAGCAATAGCCATTGATGACTCTGATTCACTGGTATTCAAGGAAACCGGTTTATGCTTCGCCAAACTCGATAATCACAAGGAAGCCATAAATCATTTCAGGAAAGCAATACATCTGGCTCCGCAGGATTTCGTTTCTTACAAGAATTGCGGTCTGAGTTTAACCAAAACAAGCGAACACGAAGAGGCTGTAAAGTATTATCAGAAAGCATTTGAAATAAACGCCACAGATATGAATGCTTACTCCGAGTGGGGTTATTCTCTTATGACTTTGGGCAGATATGAAGAAGCAATTCAGAAATTTAATAAAGCAATTGAACTAAATCCGAAAGACTCTTTTGCATTCAGCAAATGCGGTCTCAGCTATGCCGGAATGGGTAACTATGAAAGCGCGATCGAGAATTATTCAAAAGCAATAGATCTTGATCCTAAGGATTTTACATCTCTCGGGAACTGGGGAAACAGTCTTCAGAGCCTTGGCAGACACGAAGAAGCGGTTGAAAAATTTGCTCAGGCTACAAAGCTGAATTCAAATGACGGCGTGCTTTTCAGAATGTTCGGTCTCAGCCTTGCAAATATGGGCAGACATAAAGATGCTGTTGAAAAATTCCGCAATGCAATCAAACTTAATCCGAAAGATGCCGTTTCTTACGGCAACTGCGGCTTGAGTCTTGCAAACCTCGGGCAGCACAAGGAAGCTGTTGAAGCTTACGAAAGAGCGATAGAACTTAATCCGAACGTTGCACTGATTTACAGAAACTGCGGTATAAGCCTTGCAACTTTAGGAGACCGTGAAGAAGCTATCCGCAAGTTCAAGAAATCAATTGAACTTAATCCGAACGATGCGGTTACTCAGAAACAATGTGCCATCAATCTTGCGAGATTGGGGCAGCATAATGAATCTGTACCTTATTATGAAAAAGCAATTGAACTTGATCCGAAAGATGCTGCAACATTCCGGAATTTCGGTCTCAGTCTCTCAAGTATAAACGATCATCAAAAAGCAGTTGCAGTATTTACAAAGTCGATAGAACTGAATGCGGAAGACTTCATTGCATTCCGTAACTGCGGTATAAGCCTTGCAAGTCTTGAGAGACACGAAGAAGCATTGGCTAAATACCAGAGAGCTGTTGAACTTGAACCGAAAGACCCGATTGCATTCAAGTATTTCGGATTAAGCCTTGCTACACTTAACCGTCACGACGAAGCTATATCTAAATTCGAAACATCGCTTTCGTTGAATGCCAAAGACGCAGTTACTCTTAAGAATGCTGCATTCTCTTATGATGCTCTTGCCAAAATTCCTCAGGCAATTGAGAAATACGAAAAGGCAATCGAACTCGAACCGCAGGATCATATTCTCTTTAAGAATGCAGGTAACTGTTATCTAAAGGAAAGTAAATACAAAGAAGCAATCGATAAATATCAGAAAGCGATTGAACTGCAGCCTCAGGATGCCGAATCAATCAGAAATTTCGGTCTCTGTTTGGCAAAACTCAACAAATATGCAGATTCTCTTGAGAAATACCGCACTGCGGCAGGAATCAACTCTAAGGATGCGATTACTTTTGCTAACTGGGGTATTGCTCTTACAAAACTCGGCAATTATCTTGAATCAACAGAAAAGTATGAAAAAGCATTTATGATAGATCCTTACTTCAAGCAGTCCGACGTATTCTCCAACTGGGCATACAGCCTTGCGGCAATCGGTCAGCACGAACAGGCTCTTGATAAATTCCGCACTGCAACCGAACTCGAACCGGATAAAGCTGAAAATTATCTCAACTGGGGTCTCAGTCTTCATAAGGCAAATCATCATTCTGATGCCGTTGAAAAACTTAAAATGGCAATTGAATTTGATCCTAAAAACAAACTTGCCGCTTATACTCTCGGATTAAGCCTCAAGCATCTCCGCAGATTCGAGGAAGCTATCGACGAGTTCCAGAGAGTTACGGAAATGGATCCGAACCATGCCGAAGCATATTACGAATGGGGTATTGTACTCCGTAAACTCGGAAGATATGAAGCCGCTATCGATAAATTCCAGATAGTGAACGAAATTGACAGTAAATTTGTTGATGCAATTTATGAATGGGGTATGTGTCTCAGGGATCTCGGAAGGGACAAAGAAGCTATCGACCGCTTCCAGGATGCCGTATCTGTTGACGAACATCATGCTCTTGCATATCTTGGCTGGGGTATGAGTCTGTCGCATCTCGGAATGCATAAACAAGCTATCGAAAAGTTTACGAAAGCTGCCGGACTCAAACCAAACGAACCGCTGGTACACGACAACTGGGGTATCTGTCTTGCTTCTCTCGGTTCGCACGAAGATGCTATAAAGAAGTTCCAGGAAGTGATAGACATAGACAAAAACTACGGCGATGTTTACATACATTACGCAATCAGTCTTGCAAAGTTAGGCAGATTTGAAGAAGCTATCGAGAAATTTAATCAGGCAATCAGAATCGATCCTGAAAATCCCGAAGCTTACCACAAAATGGCTATCAGTCTTGCAAGAGTAGGAAGATTCAAAGAGGCAATCCAATCTTATCAGAAAGTGATTGAGCTTGATCCTAAGAATGCTGAAGCTCATTACGGATTGGGAATGTGTTTCACCAATATGCATAATTTCGAAGAAGCAATCAGAGCTTACGAAAATGTTACTTTGCTTGAAGACAGAAATGCACCGGCTTTCTACGGCTGGGGATTAGGTCTGGCAAGGCTTGGTAAAGATGAAGAAGCCTGCGACAAATTCAAGACTTCTACCCAGATAAATCCTAAGGATGCAAATGCTTACGACAGTTGGGGAACAAGTCTTGTAAAACTTCAGAAATATGACGAAGCGCTCCGCAAATTCAAGAAAGCAACAGAGCTCAGTTCAAACCATATGAGTGCTTACCTTAACTGGGGTATTACATTGGTTAAAATGGGCAAACTTGACGAAGCGCTCGATAAATTCAACAAGGCAAGCAGCATAGATCCGAATAATCCGATGGTTTACTACTCAATAGGAAGAAATCTTGATGCTGCGGGTAAATTCAAAGATTCCTCCGAACATTACGCAAAGGCTCTCAGCATAGATCCGAAGAATGTGAAGATACTTTCAAACTATGCATTGGCGCTTCTCTTAAGCGGAGAACAGGAATCGGCAAAATCAGAATATGCCAAGATAGTTGAGCTTATCAAAACCGAAACATTCTCCGATAAAGTTAAGTTCAAATCGAAAACAGAAACTATGCAGAGACTCGTGCTTATTGACCTGCTTACAATAATGAAGGTTGCACCGGCACCGGTTCAGGCTAAACTGAATGAGATTAAGAACTATCTCGAAAATGAAGTAAAAGGCAAATAAATTATTATCCCTGTGCAAAGGCAGACCTAATAAGTCTGCCTTTTTTTTTGCATTTGAGGAAATTAAGAAATTAACCACAGAACTCACAGAGAGCACAGAAGGGAATCTTAAATCCGCAGAGCGGATGATACTAATCTGAACTCTGATTTTTATGATTAAATGATTAGCTTGATTAAAGATTATAATTCAACGAAAACCCGATAATCAGCGTTGCAGATGCGGAATCTAAGATCCGATACAAAAAGTGCGTATAGCCAAATCTTTTTCTCCGTGCCCTCTGTGAGCTCTGTGGTAAAATCTTTTCTCTCTTTGCTAAGAACCGGATAATCTTTCAACTAATCGAACTAATTCTTATATTTGAAAGAAGTAAAACGGTAAATGAAATGAAAAAGAAGAAACCGCCCTACGGTATATCTAACTTTGAAAAAATAGTAATTGATAACTATTATTATGTAGATAAAACCAAATTTATTAAATTGTTGGAAGATCGGCCTGAGCCCTCAGTGTTTTTTCTTCGTCCGAGAAAGTTTGGGAAATCTTTGTTTGTTTCATTGCTTCAATACTATTACGGGGTTGAATATAAAGATAAGTTCGATAAATTATTCGGCGAATATTACATAGGCAAAAATCCCACCGAAAAAGCAAATAAGTATTATGTTGTATCATTTGATTTTAGCGGGATACTAACGGAAACTCCTGAAACAACTTTTGAAAGTTTTAATGAAAAAGTAATAATTGGTATAAATTATTTTAATAATACCCATAATTTATTTAATCAGGAAATTATAGAAAATATTGTAAAACATCGTTCTGCTTCAGATATAATGAATAATTTTATAATGTATTTTGCCGGAGTAAAGCCCGGAGAAAAA
>CAZOZP010000034.1:0-36626 GCA_964584325.1 uncultured Melioribacteraceae bacterium | reverse complement strand
TTTGCAATGGTATTCAGTGATAAAGATTTTCTAACGAATAATTTGGGTTAAATATTTTGTTTTTGATATTACCCCAATTTTTCTTTTATTTATGTTCTGTTTTCTATTTTGTTTATTGTTTTTGTTTAACCGGGTATTCACAATGAAATATAATATTTACTTTTTATTTATTTTACTTTTCAGCATAAATACTTTTGCTGAATCAAATTTTTTCTCCAAAGGCAGTCCATCTGAAACACTACCTGTTGAGCTGGTGTATTTTACAGGAATGGCATTTGAAAACACTGTACAACTTGAGTGGGGAACCGCAACTGAAATTAACAATTACGGATTTTTTGTTCAGAGGAAACTAAAATCCTCAGGTGAATGGGAAAGTCTTGAACTTATCCCAGGTGCCGGAAACAGCAACATCCCTAATTACTATTCATATACAGACAGTGTTTTATCAGCCGGTATTTATATCTATAGGCTCCAGCAAGTTGATTTGAATGGTGATATTCAGTACTCTGATACTATTGAAATTGAAGTTAAATCAACATCCAATACATCGCTTAGAACACTTATACCCAAGGAGTTTAATCTCTTTCAAAATTTCCCTAATCCTTTTAATCCTTCAACTACAATTCGATTTGATATTCCCAAAATGTCAAATGTAGTATTAAAAGTGTATAACATAATAGGAAAAGAGGTTGCTGTGCTAATTAATAAAAATATGCAGCCCGGTTCTTACAATGTAAAATTTGAATCTAAATCTCTTCCTTCCGGGATATATATCTATAAACTGGAGGCAGGAAGTTTCAGAACCGCCAAAAAACTAACTATTCTAAAGTAGGATTATGCTGCTAAAAAAGCCGTTACTTTCAGCTCTAATATTATTGAATTTATTAATTGGGAGTGACCTTCAATCTGAAGAAGGAATGTTTCCGCTCTCCTATCTGGCAAATCTTGACTTAAAGAAGGCCGGATTAAAAATTTCCGCCTCTGACATATTTAATCCTCAAGGAAATAGTCTTTCGGACGCCATTGTTAAAATTAATGGTTGTACCGGCTCATTTATTTCATCAGAAGGTTTAATCCTTACAAACCATCATTGTGCATTCTCTGCAATCAGCGGGAACAGTACTCCTGAAAGAAATTATCTTGAAGCCGGTTATATTGCTTCTAACAAAAATCTTGAACTGCCTGCCGAAGGTTATCAATGCAAAATCACTGAAAATTATGAAGATGTGACCTCAATCATCTTACAGACCGCATCAATCTATTCAAATCCTTCAGACAGAAGCAGCGCTATTTTCCATAAAATGGCCGAGATCGCTGATTCAGTAACAGCTAACTCAAAAGGAATAGTAGCTGAAGTATCAGAAATGTTCTCAGGCCGGTCATATATACTTTTCAAATACAGAATAATCAATGATGTACGTTTAGTTTATGCCCCTCCCCGTGCAATTGGAGAATTCGGCGGGGAATCTGACAATTGGGTATGGCCGCGACACACAGGGGATTTTTCTTTGATGCGCGCATATATTTCTCCTGACGGAGAAAGCAGTGCATATAATCCGGATAATGTTCCTTTCAGTCCTAAAGTTTTCCTTGAAATCAATCAGAGCGGTACTGAAGAAGGAGACCTTGTTTTTTTGTTAGGCTACCCCGGAAGAACTTACCGGCACCAACCGTCTCAATTTCTTGAACTTCAGGCTATGTATCAGCTCCCTTATATTTCGTCATTATATTCACATTTGATTAGAGAACTTGAATCTCTCTCGGCTGAAGATGAGAATCTCAAACTACGTTTTTCTGACAAAATAAAGGGTTTAGCAAATACTTCAAAAAATTATTCAGGTAAAATCAAGGGAATTAACAGACTTAATCTTGTTGAGAAAAAAAAGCTGGAAGAAAAAGAAATAGAAATATTTTGTAATTCTAATGATGAACTCAAAAACAAATACAGAAATTTGTTTTCCCAAATTGATTCTGCATATAAACCTTTGTTTGAAAATTCAAGACAATACTTTTGGTTAACACAATTTTTCAGAAATTCTGACCTCGCTTACCTTTCTGAAGAGCTTATTAAAATATGTCTTGATGCTAAACCTTTAACCGATTCTGCTATTTATGTTAATAAAACTAAACTGAAAAAAATATCCAAAGAAATTTATATGCCGTTTGAGATTAGTTTTATGAATAAAATGATAGAAGATGCCAGACTTTTTTCTGATTCAATTAGTATTGATGCAGTTGCTTTCCTGGATTCCTCCTCTTTATCACTTTCATTCCTTGCGGAAAATTCCATTATCCTTGATACAACCCGATACGATTTTCTTATCGGACACACTAAACCTGAGTTGAAGAAATGCGGGGATCCATTTCTTGATTTTATATTCAGACTTAGAAAACAACTGGATATAATAAATGCTGACAGAAAATTCGCATTGGGTGATATCGCAAAACTGAATGCTGCCTATTCAGAGGCCAAAGAATTGTATTTCGGCAATACTTTCACGCCTGATGCTAACGGAACCTTTCGATTTACTTATGGCAGCATTAAGGGATACAACCCTGCCGACGCTGTTTATTATTCTCCTTTCACAAGCATACAAGGAATTCTCGAGAAAAGTGCATCAACAGGAGACTACTATTTGCCTGATAGTATTAAGACTATTATATCAAAGCAAATATATGCTCCGGATAACGAAAAGACTGAGAATGTAGTTGCCATGCTTTACAATACAGATACTTCCGGTGGAAATTCCGGATCTCCTGTTCTTGATGCTGAAGGTAAACTTGTTGGTCTTAACTTTGACCGTGCATACGAAGCCACAATAAACGACTTTGCATGGAATGAATCATACAGCAGATCGATTGGAGTTGATATCCGATACATCTTATGGGTAATGAAAAACATTGGAAATGCGGAAAACTTGATTAAAGAAATGAATGTTAATTAGCAACATAAGCAAAACTATCATGGATCTATTCATATAAGTTTCACTTAATTATTGGATAATATTTAGAATAAAAAAGCAGACTCTAGTTGAGTCTGCTAATCGATAATTATTTATTATAGTTGTACACCTTTTTCGTTATATACTGCAATTCCACGTCTTGCCATTCCAATCCACTTGTTACCTTTTCCGTCAACTGCTATACTTATAATTCTATTAAAGGGAAGTTTTGAATTTTCCCGTGTATAGACTTTCCAATTATCATTATCGAATTTTGCCAATCCGTTGTTTGTCCCAATCCATTTGTTATCATCATCATCTATCCAAATGCTATTTATATTATTATCGGGGATTCCTGAATTCTCTGTATTATAAACTGTCCATTCAACACCATCATACTTTGCAAGTCCTCCTCCGAATGTACCAACCCATAATGTACCGGTAGGATCAATGCTTATTGCATAGACCTTATTATGAGGTAACGGAGAATTCGAAGTATTAAAAACTGTCCAGGATTTATTATCGAATTTTACTAACCCGGCGTCATGAGTTCCTATCCATTTATTTCCGCTTTCATCAACTGATATTGCAGATATCTGATCAGCAGCCAGACCGGAATTTTTAGTGTTGAAAATTTCAAACTTGCTGTCGTCATATTTGACAACTCCACCTTTTAATGTCCCAATCCACTTATTTCCGAGCGGATCAATCGCTATAGAGCTAATGTAATTGTAAGGCAGTTTTGAATTTGATGAGTCTAAAACCGTCCAGGTAAATCCGTCGAATTTAACTATACCATTGTTTGTCCCCATCCAGATATTATCTTGTTTATCAACATCAATGCAGCGAATAAAGGAAGTTGGCAATTTCGAATTTCCCGGATTGTAGATATCCATATTATTTCCTGATACAACAACCAATCCTCCTAAATCTGTTCCGGCATAAACCTTTCCTTTTCCGTCTGCCTGAAGCCCGTAAACAGTTTCATCCGGGAACCTGGAATTTTGTGTATTAAAAGTAATCCAGCTTCTTTCCTGCACTTTTACTACTTCCTTGCTCCAGGTTGTAACCCAAATAGTACCCTGAGGATCAGCAATAACATTGTTAATAGTCAAGCTTGGAAGTCCGGAATTTGTATTATCAAATAGAGTCCAATTAACGCCTTCTAATTTCAGCATTCCTCCGTCAGTACCAACCCATGCGTTATTTTCGGCATCCACATATACCGAATGGACTTTATTGCTCGTGAAAGGAGAATTTTTATTATCATAAATTTGCCATCTTATATTATCATACTTGACCAATCCGCCATCCATTGTAGCAATCCACTTGGAGTCCTTCTTATCAATATATATAGCATTTATTTTATCATCCGGAAGACTGGAATTCGCTTTATTGAACTGGTTGAAATTATTACCATCCATTTTAATGATTCCGGAACCATTTGTCCCCAGCCATTTAACATTTCTTTCATCAACAGCTACCGCTCTGATAACATCATTCTTAATATCAGAGTTCTCTGTACTGTAAAACTTCCAGGAAGAACCGTCAAAATGCATCAATCCGGCTCCTAATGTCCCGAACCACATTCCTCCAATATTGTCTGAAGCTATACTATAAACAATTTCATAAGGTAATTTCGATGTTTCATCATTAAAAATAGTCCAGTTAGAACCGGAAATTTTAGCAATGGTACCTTTCATCCCAACCCAAACATTTTTCTGCTTATCTGTATATACTGAATATACTTGATTATCCGGCAATGACGAATTTGTATTATTAAAAAGTTTCTTTTTACCTGTTTCAATTTCCAGCTGAACCAATCCGACATCTGTTCCAACATAAATATGATTATCTGTTGCGGCTATTGCTCTACTGAATCTACCGTCAACTTTGATTTTCTGCCAATCATACATATCCTGAGGAAGAATACTACTAAAGCCTGCCATAAAAATACAGGCGGCAACAATAATTTTTTTCACGCCCTGCATAATCTTTCCCATTTTAATAATTAAATCAATAATGCATAATTAATTAACAATAATTATACCATTGGCAAAAACATAATCGAAATATATAGTCCGGAGTTTAACCTAAAATAAAAAGACGCTAATCATTCGTATTATATACTGCAATACCATTCTTGGATGTAAGTATCCAAAGATTTTGATCTTGGTCTAATGTCAGGTCATAAATTCTATTTTCAGGAAGTTTTGAATTCTTATTGTCCAGAAAAACGAATGAATCGCCCTTTTTTACAATCAATCCGCCTCCGAAAGTACCAATCCAAATATCACCGTTCATAGCAACGGCAAGAGAAGACACAGCATCGCTGGGAAGATTCCCTGAAGCCCTGTTGAATATCTTTAATTCATTATTCATAATTTGAACCAGCCCACCGCCGAAAGTTCCTACAAACACACTGCCATCTTTAGATAGAACTATGTCTCCAATTTTATTGTGAGGTAAGTTGGAGTTTAATCTGTTGTAAATGGTCATTTCAGAACCGGTCATCTTTACCAATCCTGCGTCAAAAGTGCCTATCCAGATTGAGCCATCGACGTCAGCCAGAATTGAAGATATTCCGTTTGAAGGCATCTTTGAGTTTGAACTATTAAATACTTGCCAGGATGATCCGTTGTACTTTACTAGTCCATCTGCATATGTGCCAATTATCATATCACCGTTTTGAGCAAAAGCTATAGCATTTATGAAGTTGTTAGGAAGTCCGGAATTACTGCTATTAAAAATATTCCAGCTATCACCTGATATTTTCACTAATCCGTTTGCTGTTCCAATCCAGACATCACCGTTCTTATCTGCAGAAATTGCTTTTACAGAATTATCAGGTAATGAGGAATTAATAGAATTATATACTGTCCATCCGGATTTCCCGTAAATCATTAACCCTTTTCTATCAGTTCCTATGTAAATATTTCCCTGGTTATCTGAATATGAACAGGTAACATTTGCATCCTGAAAGGTATTATAATCACCTTTATGAAATGTCCAGGGATCGGATACTGCTTTAAATATTCCTGAGTTCTGAAGAGAAACATATTTACGTGAACCTCTGATAACCAGCGATGTAATCAAGATATCATTATTTAAAGGATATGTTTCCCAATTAGTACCATCGAAACTTAGGATTGCATTTCTTACGCCTACCCATACTTTTTGATCAT
This sequence comes from uncultured Melioribacteraceae bacterium, assembly GCA_964584325.1. Classification (GTDB taxonomy): domain Bacteria; phylum Bacteroidota; class Ignavibacteria; order Ignavibacteriales; family Melioribacteraceae; genus CAZOZP01. The sequence goes on along the minus strand of CAZOZP010000034.1, from coordinate 30,499 downwards.
CTGCTGAAAGCGCTTGAATATAGTTCTGGGGAATAGGGGAATTACTCATATTGAAAGGAATCCAAGCACTTCCTTCTGATTTAATCAGCCCGTTGTTTCTGGTTCCTACCCAGATTGTATTATCATATGTAACTGCAATGTTTTCGATTATATCTTCAGGGAAATTTCCTCTTGATCGGCTAAATACCGTCCAAGAGTTATTCTCCAGCTTTCCTATGCCTTTGCCGGCTGTTGCAATAAACACTGTTCCATTCATATCAACAGTCAAACCTGTAAGGGCATTCTCGGGAATATCAGAATTCGAAACCGTAAACTTTGATATACTATTATTAAAATAAACACCCAATCCCCCTGATGCTGAAGCAAAATAAACTCTACCGGTGTTATCACCTGAAATTGCGATAATTCTACCTTCCGGCATATCAGAATTATTACTATTAAAGATTGTTACTATACCCTGTGAAACCCTTGCCACACCCTTATCTGTTCCAATCCATCGGTTTTCGTTTACTTCCTGAAAATAAGACAACACTTCATTTGACGGGAGACCATTTGAAATGCCGGTTATCTCAATAACCGATCCTGCGGGTGATGTTTTAATTAAACCGGAATTGGAGCAAAGATACAACTGACCGTAATAGTAAAATATTTTATTTATTCTTTGCGCCGGAACAGTTAAAGGCACAAGATCAAGATTTATCTGAGCGAACAAAGCACACCCTGATAAGAAAAAAAGTAAAAGTAATTTTCTCAATTTATATTCTGTATTATTAATAAAAAAACCCTGCCGCTAATGCAACGTGTTCCAATATGATACACTATTTTCAGTATTCAGGTTTATTTTTGTGCAGCTGCTATTAGATTAAGTGCACTACCGGCTTTAAACCATTCAATTTGATTTTCATTGAAAGAATGATTAAGCATACTTTCTGTTATTGTACCATTTTCATGCTTTACGGTTAATTTAACCGGTCTGCCCGGAGTAAGCTCATTAAGTCCTGTTAAACTTAATCTGTCGTTTTCTCCAATTATATCATAATCTCCCGGATTTGCAAAAGTGAGCGGGAGCATTCCTTGCTTTTTCAAATTTGTTTCATGTATTCTTGCAAAACTCTTGGCAATAATAGCTTTTCCACCTAAAAATCTTGGTTCCATAGCTGCTTGTTCACGACTTGAACCTTCTCCGTAGTTTTCATCTCCTACCGCAACCCAGGGAATTCCTGCTGCTTTATAGGCTCTGGCAGCTTTGTGAACAACTTCATACTGACCGGTAAGCTGGTTCTTTACTTCACCGGCTTTGTCAGTATATGCATTTATAGCACCAAGGAAAAGGTTATCTGACAAATTATCAAGATGTCCTCTGAATCTCAACCATGGCCCGGCCATTGAAATGTGGTCGGTAGTACATTTCCCTTTAGCCTTAATCAGTACCGGCATATCAGTAAAATCATTTCCTTCCCAAGCTGAGAATCTCTCCAGAAACTGAAGTCTCTTGCTTTCCGGACTAATTATAACTTCTACCTTTGAACCATCTTCAGCAGGTGCAACAAAACCATCTGAATCTTCCCTAAAACCTTTTGAGGGCAATTCATCACCCCAAGGAGTAGAAAGCTTAACTTTTTGTCCCATATCATTTGTTAACACATCATTATCAGGATCAAATGAAAGACTACCTGCAACCGCAAGAGCAGTTACTAATTCCGGACTTGCAACAAATGCATAAGTTTCAGGATTCCCGTCATTTCTCTTAGCAAAATTTCTATTAAAAGAAGTTACTATAGTATTTTTCACACCGATATTAACATCCATTCTCTTCCACATACCAATGCAAGGACCGCAGGCATTTGCCATTACCACACCACCGAAATCCTCCAGAATTTTTAGCTGTCCGTCTCTTTCAATAGTAGCTCTAACCTGTTCCGAACCGGGTGTAATTATAAACTGAGCTTTGGCTCGTAATCCTTTTGATGAAGCATCCTTTATAATATTTGCAGTTCTGTCAATATCCTCATAGCTTGAGTTTGTACAGCTTCCGATCAATGCTGCACTGATGTTATCAGGATAACCGTTTTCTTTTACAGCTTGCTTGATTTGTGAAAGCGGCCATGCTTTATCCGGCGTAAATGGTCCGTTGAGATGTGGTTCAAGCTCATTAAGATTTATTTCAATAACCTGGTCAAAATATTTTTCCGGAGAATTGAAAACATCATCGTCTGCTTTAAGAAAATCCTTTTTGGATTCTGCAAGTGAGGCAACATCGGCTCTTCCGGTTTTATCTAAATAAGCTTTCATTTTCAAATCAAACGGAAATACAGAACATGTTGCACCAATTTCAGCACCCATATTACATATTGTAGCTTTTCCGGTGCAGGAAATAGTTTCTGTTCCGTCTCCGAAATATTCCACTATGCATCCTGTACCACCTTTTACCGTAAGCATTCCTGCAAGCTTGAGAATTACATCCTTAGGTGAAGTCCAACCGGAAAGTTTTCCCGTAAGTTTAACTCCTATTAACTTTGGCCATTTTAATTCCCATGCCATACCCGACATCACATCTACTGCATCTGCACCGCCTACCCCGATAGCAAGCATCCCTAATCCGCCGGCATTAGGCGTATGACTGTCTGTTCCTATCATTAAACCGCCCGGGAAAGCGTAGTTTTCCAATACAACCTGATGAATTATTCCTGCGCCGGGTTTCCAGAATCCTACTCCGTATTTAGATGAAATACTCTGAATGAAATCATAAACTTCTTTATTGTCTTCATTAGCTTTAAAAAGGTCTTCCTTTGCTCCCACCTGCGCCTGAATAAGATGATCACAATGAGCCGTTGCAGGTACAGCTGATTTCTTTCTGCCTGAGTGCATAAATTGCAACAAAGCCATTTGAGCTGTTGCATCCTGCATTGCTACTCTATCGGGTGCAAGTTCAACATAATCGGTTCCTCTCTCATGCTCTTTTGAAACCCGGTTCCATAGGTGTGCGTAAAGAATCTTTTCTGCAAATGTAATTGGTCTGTTCAATATACTGCGTGCTGCATTCTGTCTTGCTTCTATTTCAGTGTAAACTTTTTCAATCATATCAAAATTAGCTGTCATTGCTCTCATCCCAGTTTATTAGCTATTATTTATCCGTATAATTCTTTCTCAACAATTTCAAGTATTATGTGCCCTACAGTTATGTGCCCTTCCTGAATCCTTTGAACATTACCGGAAGGAATAACAATTGCTGCATCAGCCAAAGACATCATCTTTCCTCCACTTCCACCAAGAAAAGCAATAACTTTCATAGATTTTTCCTTAGCTTTCTGAACAGCCTTAACAACATTGGGAGAATTCCCGCTTGTTGATATTGCCAGAAGTATGTCGCCCTCATTTCCTAAGCCTTCAACATTTCTTGCAAATACATTATCAAATCCGATATCATTACCTCCGGCGGTAATATTTGAAGTATCTGTAGTTATCGCAATTGCTGGAATAGCCGGACGCTTTATGTCATGTGATAATCTTATCATAAATTCAGTTGCAAGATGCTGAGCATCAGCCGCACTGCCACCATTACCGCATAAAAGCATTTTCTTTCCGGATTTGAAAGCCTCCAGCATAATATTTATTGCTTCTATTATACTTTCCTGACAATGCATTTCTATTTTCAACTTCACTTCAGAACTTTCGATTAGGGAATACTTAATATATTTTAATCTATCCATATTTATTCCTTATAATGAACCGCTTTGGCAAAGTCTTTAATTAATTCCCATCGGCTTTCATTTTCAAAAAAATTACCGGTTACTATTACTTTTGCACCGTTTTCTACTTTTCTACGTGCAGTATCAGCATCCCTTATTCCTCCGCCTACTATTACCGGAATGCTTAATGCCCCGGAAACTGTTTTTACCATTTCATCAGGAACAGAATTGTCTGCCCCGGAACCTGCTTCTAAATAAACCATTTTCATTCCCAGGTACTCTGCCGCAAGAGCTGTAGCTGCGGCAATTTCAGGCTTATGACGTGGAACCGGTTTTGTGCCGCTTATATAGTCAACTGTTGTTGTTTTACCCGACTCTACTAGTATATAACCGGTAGATATGGGTTCTATTTTATGTTTTTTTATAATTGGGGCTGCCATGACGTGATTGCCGATTAGCTGTTCAGCATTCCTTCCGCTTATAAGAGAAATGAATAGAATTGAATCTGCATTTGCCGTTACCTGGCTAACACTGCCCGGAAATATGATTGCAGGAAGCGAACAAGCCGATTTAATGATTTCAATCGATTTGTAAAGATCACCGTTTATCATTAAACTTCCGCCTACTAAAAGAGCATCTGCACCGGATTCCTCGCAAATCACAGCAAACTGCCTTAACTTTTCACCCGAAATCTTATCGGGATCAATCAAGACCAGATATGCTGCTCCTTTCTTCTCAATGGCCTGTAATAAATTCTTGTAAACAGACATTTAGGAATATTTTACCAAAATAATATGATTAGATAACCAAAGATAAAAAAAATGTTTCAATTTCAAAAAGAATGATTTCATACAGTTGTTATTAAGCACTTTTGTCTTTATAATTATTCAATTTTTCATTGTGACAGATATTCTTCCTTTTACCATATCTTTGCTTAAAACCTTAATTTCAATAATATCACCGACTTGAAGAACATCAAGCGGATTCTTAACAAATTTGTTTGCCATTTGTGATATATGCAGAAGAGCATCCTGCTTAACACCGATATCAACAAAAGCACCAAAATCAACAACATTTCTTACTGTTCCCTTCAATGTCATTCCTTCAGACAAATCTTCCATCTTCATAACATCACTTCTCAGAATAGGTTTTGGCAGTTCTTCTCTGGGATCTCTTCCGGGTTTCTTAAGATTTTCGATAATGTCATTTAAAGTAGGAATTCCTATATTGATTTCTGAAGATACTTTAACCGGATTTTTCTGTTTAATTTTAAGCTCCAGCAAAGCTGCGTTATCTGCTCCCACACCTAAATTACTAAACAGTTTATAAACAGCTTCGTATGATTCCGGATGAATAAAGGTGTTGTCAAGTTGATTTTCCCCACCTCTAATCTTAAGGAATCCGGCACATTGTTCAAAGCTTTTTTCTCCCATCCCTGTTACTTCCATTAACTGCATCCTGTTAGTAAATCTGCCTTTCCTTTCCCTGTATCGGACTATTGATGACGCAAGGCGGGAGTTCAGTCCTGAAACATATGTCAGAAGTGAAGCAGAAGCAGTGTTCAGATCAACTCCTACGTAATTAACGCAGCTTACTACAACATCATCCAGTTTTTTTCCTAACAGCTTCTGCTCAACATCGTGTTGATAAAGTCCTACACCTATTGACTTTGGATCTATTTTCACTAATTCAGCCAAAGGATCAAGAACTCTCCTTGCTATTGAGATATTTCCTCTTTGACTTGCCTCCAAGTCAGGAAATTCAACTTTAGCCAGCGGTGATGCAGAATAAACAGAAGCACCCGCTTCATTTACTATAATATATCTGCATTTAAGATTATTCTCTTTAATTATCTCAGCAACCATCAACTCAGTTTCCCTGCCCGCAGTCCCATTACCAATAGCAATAAGATCCGCATCGTATTTGCTGATAAGTTTAAGTAATGTCTGCTTAGCTTCTTGTCTTCTGTTTTGAGGCGGATGCGGATAGATAGTTTCTCCTTCAAGGTATTTTCCGGTTGCATCAATAACTGCAATTTTTGATCCTGAATAGAATCCAGGATCAATTCCAATTATGTGACTGCAGCTAATTGGAGGCTGCAAAAGCAGTTGCTTGAGGTTCGAAGCAAATATTTCTATTGCATGATTATCTGCCCATTCAGTAAGGTGATTTCTTATCTCTCTTTCCAAAGACGGGAAAACAAGTCGATTAAATGAATCTTCAGCTACAGCCATAAGCATTTCAAAGAAAACTGAATTGCGCTCCCTGATTTGTGTATCATATATTATATCATATGCTTTTTGTTTGTTGAAAGAAAGTGTTGCTTTCAAGTATTTTTCTCTTTCACCGCGATTAATAGCAAGATACTGGTAGGGCTTTATTTTCTTTATTTCAATGCTGAATTTATGATAAATCTCATAAACATCTTTTTTCCTGTGTTCTGTTTCTTCACGGCTATCCTCCTTTTTATCTCCGATTTTTTCGGATACAATTACTGATTCTTCCAGGAGCATTTCTCTGAGATTCTTTCTTATTTCGGCTGATTCGTTTAGTATCTCGGCAATAATATCTTGTGCCCCTTTTAAAGCAACTTCTGCGGATCCTACTCCTTTTTCTTCAGAAATATACTTTAGTGCTTCATCCTCGATGTTACCAGTATAAAAGGGATTATCAAGAATATATAAAGCCAATGGCTCAAGTCCCATTGCCTTTGCAATTGTGCCGCGTGTTTTTCTTTTTGGTTTAAAAGGAAGGTATAAATCTTCTATATCCTGCAGTTTCAGCGATTCATCTATTTTAGTCTTAAGTTCCGGGGTAAGCTTTCCCTGTTCCTCAATACTTTTAATTACCGTTTCCTTTCGCTCCTGCAGAAGTTTAAGATAATTTATTCTTTCTTCTACAGAGCGAAGTACTTCCTCATCCAATCCGCCCGTTCTTTCCTTGCGGTATCTCGCAATAAATGGGATTGTAGCCCCTTCATCAAGAAGTTTTACAGTTTCGGAAACTTGAATTTCTTTTACAGAAAGCTCATTAGCAATAACTTTTATCAAATTCATACTTCACCCATAAAAATTGAAGCACCAATTTCATACAAATTTTTATTACTAACAAGTTGATTCTTTAACCCAAATTTATCATTAGAAAAAAAACAATGATAAACCGGATTATACTAATTTCATTCTTGGGCCTCAAGCCACCTTTCAGAATCAAGAGCTGCCATACATCCTGAACCGGCGGCAGTTATTGCCTGCCTGTATGTTTTATCGGCAACATCTCCTGCTGCGAATATGCCTTCAATATTTGTATATGTTGTTCCTGATTTTGTTCTGATATATCCGGTTTCATCTAAATCAAGCTGTCCTTTGAAGATTTCGGTATTAGGCTTATGGCCAATCGCCATAAAAATTCCGTCAATCGGAACTTTCTCTGTTGAACCGTCAATTGTATTTTCAAGAACTACGCCTTGAACAAGTTTACGTCCCATAGCATCCCGGCCATAAATTTCTTTTATTGTGCGGTTCATCAAAAATTTAATTTTGGGATTCTTTTTAGCTCTTTCCAGCATTATTTTGGATGCGCGAAATCCTTCTCTTCTGTGAACTATAGTTACCTCTGATGCAAATTTTGTAAGATAGTTGGCTTCTTCCATTGCTGAATCACCTCCGCCTACAACCATCACTTTTAATCCCTTATAAAAGAAAGCGTCACAAGTAGCACAGGCAGAAACACCGTAGCCCATATATTCTGTTTCGGTTGGAATTCCAAGCAGTCGTGCAGATGCTCCGGTGGCAACAATTACAGCCTCGGCTGTATAATCTTCTTCTCCTGTTTTAACCTTGAAAGGTCTCGAAGAAAAATCCACTTCAGTAACCATCTTAAAATGGCATTCAGCTCCAAACTTTATTGCCTGCTTTCTCATAATATCCATTAATTCCGGACCCTGTATTCCATGCTCAAAACCCGGAAAGTTTTCTACTTCTGTCGTAATTGTAAGCTGTCCTCCGGGCTGATTTCCTTCAAGAACCAGAGGATTCATATTTGCCCTGGCTGAATAAATTGCTGAAGTTAATCCGGCCGGTCCTGACCCGATTATTATTACCTTATAGTGTTTGCTCATAAAAACTCCAAATCGCAAAATTCAAAAAATCATTTATTATTGATCCGTAGGATTCATTTCCATTCAGCCGGATTCAAAAATGCTTAATCAATAAGCCATATTTCTCTCTGTGGTTCTGAGAGATATTCACATCCTGTTTCATTTACAAGTACTTCTTCTTCAATTGTAGCTATTCCGTAATTTTCTATTGTTAACCTAGGTTCAATTGTATAGACCTGATCTTTTTCAATCTCCAGAAAAGGAAGATTCCCATAGCGTTCCCATTCAGGAGCCAGCAATCCTCCGCCATCATGTGCTTTTCGGCCAATCTGGTGTCCAAGTGCATGAGGATACTCTGCGTATCCATTTTCAACTATATATCCTCTGGCAAGTGTATCAAGCTCCACACCTTTTTTCCCCGGTTTTAATGCTTCAGCAGAAAGATCAATTGCTTCCCTAATAACCCGGAAACCTCTTTTAACCGGGGCTGGGGCCTCAGTTTCACCGTCTTTTAGAATATACCAGGTTCTCTGAAGGTCGCTGCAATATCCGTCTATATTAATTCCAAAATCTATGTTAAGAACATGACCTTTCTGAACAACTCTGTCGGTAGGATCTGCGTGGGCACCGGCTGTATCCGGACCAGTAAAAACTGCAGGACAGTGCTGAGGGTCCCAAGCTAAACCGAATCCTCTTTCTGCTGTGATTCTCTTTATATAATCAGCAACTTGTTTTTCTGTAACACCTGGTTTAATAAACTTACCGGCTTCGTCAAAAATTTTAAGTGTCTCCTTTACTGCTTTTTTCATAATCTCAATTTCGGCCGGAGATTTTCTTCCTCTGAGAGACGACACAACATCCTCCGAGGAAATAAGCCGGTCTTTATATACTGTATCTTTAAGATGATCCAATAATTCTAAATACATACCATGAGTCATCCCGTCAGCAAGCACGGAATTCAAGGAAAAATTTATGGCAATTTTCTTAGGATCATATTTACAGATTACCTCGACCAGATCTTTTCTTATACTTTTCAAATATCCTTTTATTTCTTTGTATGTGCCTATAGCTTCCATATTTGCCACTTCAAGCGAACCAACAATTGCAATTGTATCCCCGGCTGAAGTAATTATAAAAGCAGATTGCCAAGTACAATTGGTTCCTACAATCATATCCAGCATAGGATCATGTGTAATACTGCTTTCTCTAACAAATGTAAGCCACATATCGATATTCTTTTCCTGCAGAATTTTCACTGCCTGACTTATTTTTTCAATAATCATATTTTCGGACATTTATTTCCCTTTCATAATGAGATTCAAACATAAAGATTTGAGACGATGGAATCAAGAAATAACTTGCGGTATAATTTAACGTGTCAATGATTTATGAATACTTTTTTACGGCTCTTTTCAACCTGTCCATTACTGCTTTTCCTAACCCGGTTTCCTCCACAGGTTCAACAACAATTAAATCCACATCTTCGCTTTCAAGCTCATGCAGTACCTTAAAAAGATTCGCGGCAGCTTCCTTCATATTACCCGATGGGGAAAGCACTTTAACTGATTTAAATAGTTCCGGAGAATTAGGTTTTGAAAAAAATACTGCCGAGGTCTTCATTGATTTGTATGCTTCTTTTTCGTTAATATTGATAAATTTGATCTTAACAGAAGGGGCGTAATGGTAGGGAAGCTGTCCGGGAGCATCCGGTTTCAGGGAATGAATATTTTCCTGTAATCTACCGGTGATCTTTTCAATCTCCTCAATTGCAGTTCCTCCATGTCTTAGAAGCTTTATTGAACTTCCGAGATAGATTATCGTTGATTCAACTCCAATGCTGCAATCTCCCCCGTCAAGTATAATGTCCGGTTTGTTGCCAAGTTGATTCAGAACGTGACCGGCATTAGTCGGACTGAGTCTCCCATAGGCATTCGCACTGGGAGCGGCCAGAGGTTTTCCCGCTTTTTTAATCAACTCCAATGCAACCGGATGATTCGGCATACGAACTGCTACTGTAGTATTTCCCGATGTAGTAATATCAGGAACGATGTTTTTCTTCGGAAGAACCAGAGTAAGCGGTCCCGGCCAAAATTTTTCAATAAGCTTTTCCGCAAAAGGATTGTTCACTTCACAAATTTTGTATATATCGTCTTTTTCAGCAATATGTAAAATAAGCGGATTAAACATAGGTCTTCCCTTTGCTTCAAAAATCGAAGCAACAGCAATCGGATTCAGCCCGTCTGCTCCCAATCCATAAACTGTTTCAGTCGGAAAGGCAACAAGTCCGCCTCTATTAATTATATCTGCCGCGATAGCAATAGAACTATTATCCGCTTTTAAGAACTGCATATATCCTGAATTTGTTTTTCGAAATATATGAATATTTCATTTATTGTATCTTCGGAAAACATTAAATTCAGAATCTCTCACCCAACTAATTTCCAAATTGTAAGTCTTGAATAATCCAAGCAAACAAATTCCGGATCCGGAACCCGACCATCCCGGATCCAGGAATAACAGTTTCTATTTCTGAAGAATCATTTGCTTTAATATATTTACATTTCCTGCTTGCAAACGACAGAAATATATTCCTGATGATTTACCGGCAGCATTGAAATCAACAGTATGGTAACCAGCATCTTTCTCACCCTCAAAAAGAGTATCAACTAATCTTCCCATTGTATCAAAAACTTTCACTGTTACATAATTTTTTTGCGGAATATTAAAATCAATTTTCGTTGAAGGATTAAAAGGATTAGGATAATTCTGCGACATCTCAAATTTTACGGGGGCAGAAAGGCATACTTCCATTTCAGAGTGATAGGTTGATGCACCATCAATATCGATCTGCTTCAATCTATAATACAATTTTCCTGAAGTACCCGGATACTTGTCAATAAAAGAATATTTTACCGGAACATTCGAGTTGCCTCTGCCTCTTATGAATTCAAGCATTTCCCAATTCATACGGTTCACTGACCGCTCAACTTCAAACCCGAGGTTATTAATTTCTGTTGAAGTAATCCATTCAATTACTACCGAACCTGATTTTTCACTCCAACCGTAGGGTCCCATTTCAACCGGTGTTGCTTCATCTCCTGCACTAATTCTTATATTGTCAAGACCAATTTCATCTCTGGAACCTGCCCCATCTCCACTATCATCTGACTGCCATTTTAAGTAAACCATTGCCCCGGCTGCAATCTTCAGAGGAAGTGAAACCGATATCTTATTCTTCTGCCAAACCGCCGGAGAATCCGCCAATTCCGGTGTTATTAAAGATGCTGATGCAACCTGACTGTAATCAGCATCATTAGCTGAATAATACAAATCAAAAGAAGTAGATCTGTCTTTATCATTTAGAAAAACCATTTCAAATACTACATTAAGTTTTGTAAGTTCACCACCGGTATCATTTTTTATTCTCAGAATAAACGCTCCGGGAGTAAAGTCAGAAGTCGTAGGCTGTGCCCCCAATGCGAAATCGTTTTCTGCCACCTGAATGGCAAACACACCACCCGTATTTGTTCCGGTTTTACATATTCCCCTTGCGAAATCATCCGACTCTCTGCTTTCTCCGAAAGACATATCACCATCGCTTAATCCGCTTACTTTCCATTCATTAGAATTCAGCTGACCTGAAGCAGGAGCGGGCGCAAAGCCGGCACCATTGAAAGTGTTGAAATTGATTTCCCTGTAACCCTTTGATTGCAGGCTGATCTGACATACAGATAATACAGAAGTGATTAGTATTACTACTATTAGTTTTTTGCACATAGTGCCCCCTTATATATTTTGTGAAAGGAATTCCCCGTACCTTAGTTTATCCTGTTTTTTTCACCGCCTTTTTTAATGCATTATTATAAATATTCCAAAAGTTATTGTGCCAGAATAACTTTTCAGTTTCTATATCAGAAGAATATGCTGCCTCTGTATTAGTTTCCGGTATTATTCCGGAGTACATATCCTTTGTTTTGCTTATGTATTCAAATTCTTCAGCCATTTTTTCAATCTTTTTGTTTGCCCTTGAAAGCTGAACCTTCTTGTAGTGCTCTTCAAGCCCCGCTATTCTCATAATGAAAGTCCCAAGCATTATTTTCAGATCAAGAAATACTGAAAAATGCTGGCAGTAGAATACATCAAAGAATAACAGATTCGGAAGTCCGCTCGTTTTATCCCCATAAAGTTGCCATAATCCCGTAAGGCCGGGTTTCATATTTATAGTATCTCTGATATCATAAAGTGCAGGATAATTGTTTTTCATAGACTGGAGATCGCTTAACATTAATGGTCTTGGACCTACAAAACTCATTTTACCTAAAAGAATATTCCATAACTGCGGCATTTCATCGAGACCTTTATTTCTCAACCACATTGAAAAGGCGGTAATCTCTCCTTCACATGTTCTTTTATAAAGAGGATTGTCAATAGAAAGAGGTTTATGAACAGTAGCAGATGCTATGGTTTTTATCTTTATTATTTTTAATCTTCCCTTATCAAGGGTTAATCCTCTTTCCTGAATAAAGAAAGGAAATTCTTTAAGCTTAAACAATGTAATTATTGCAAATAAAAGTATTAAAGGAGAAAGAAATATTATCCCCAAAAATGCCATCACCCTGTCAGCAAAAGATTTAATTATCTTCATCCGATAACCCGGCTCTTAAAAAGCAATTGACCATAAAACATAATCCAGTATTAATATTATTGCAGATGACAGCACAAAAGACCTAATAGTAGAAAGACCTACTCCTTCAGCACCGCCCTCAGTTAAAAAACCAATATGACAGCCTAGAAGTGCTGTCATCCCTCCGAAAATCACACCTTTTACAAGCCCGAACATAAAATCCCAAACCAAAAAAAACCTTTTCACCGATTCAAAGAATACCGAAAAAGATAAGCCAAGAAAATAATTTGAAATAACATATGCACCTAAAACCGCTACAATGTTTGCTATGATTATAAGCACCGGCATCATGAAAACTGAAGCAAAAAACCTCGGCATTGCAAGATATCTTACCGGACTTATCCCCATTGTTTCTAATGCATCTATCTGTTCCGTAACTTTCATTGACCCCAGTTCTGCCGCAATTGAAGCACCTACTCTTCCGGCAATAACTATTGCTGTAAGTACAGGGCCAAGTTCTGTAATTATTGCTTTGCTTGTTGCCGTTCCGATGAAGGACATCGGAGCAAGTCCTTTAAGCTGATAAGCTGCCTGCCAGGCTGCTACGGCACCTGTAAAAATTGCTATAACTAAAACCAGAGGTACCGAGTTTACTCCAATGTGTTCCATCTGAGCAACAACCAGCTTCCGATTCTTAATAAGTTTGGGAGAAAACCTGAGAATTCCCAGAAAAAGAATTGTTATTTGCCCGCTCTCACGAAGAAAATTCATTAAACTTTTTCCAATTTTCCCAAAAATTAACGAAACCACAATACCACCTTTGATTTCTGCAAATATAAAGAATATAATGAATATATTAAATATTGACCGGCAAAAATATTGCGCCCTTTTGCTTTGCGATTATAAACAATAAAACATAAAAAAACAAGAATTAATTCAAATATTAAAAAATTTATGGAAGTTAATCTAAATCATTCTTAATTTTAAGCAGTGTTAAAACTATTAGGTTTACTATGGAAGAAATATTATTAAAACTCAATGACCCGCGTGCAAAAGTCAATCTTGACTTTGACCTGCCTTTCGGCAGATATTTTTCAGAACATATGTTTGTTATGGATTATGATAATGAAAACAAATGGCATAATCCTGTAATTTGTCCTTATGGTGATGTCAGTTTCAGTCCTGCTTGTATGGTTTTTCATTATGGACAGGCAATATTTGAGGGAATGAAAGCTTACCTCCATGACAGCGGCAAAATTGCATTATTCAGGCCTTATAAGAATTTCGAAAGATTGAATTATTCTGCTGAAAGACTTTGCATTCCTCAGATTGATAAGGATTTTCTTTTAAAGGCTCTTAAAACTGCCGTGAATACAGACAGTAACTGGGTTCCGGTAAAAAAAGATTACTCACTCTACCTTCGTCCGTTTATTATTGCGACAGATCCATATGTAGGTGTTAGACCAAGCCATACTTACAAGTTCTTCATCATTATGTCTCCAGTTGGCCCATACTATCCTGAAGGCTTCAAACCTGTTTCGATTATGGCTACAAAAGATTATGTAAGAGCTGTACGCAGAGGTGTGGGAAATACTAAAACGGCAGGTAATTATGCTGCATCTTTGCTGGCACAGCAGGTAGCAAAGGAAGCCGGATACTCACAGGTTCTATGGCTTGATGCTATTGAACAGAAGTATATTGAAGAAGTAGGTACTATGAATATCTTTATCCGCTTTAAAGATGAAGTGGCTACACCTGCTTTAAACGGTTCCATTTTACCCGGCGTTACCCGCGATTCAGTTCTTACTATATTAAAAGACTGGAATCTGAATGTTTCTGAAAGAACTATTCCGATTGGCGAAGTTGTTGAAAGATATAAAAAGGGAGAAGTGCTTGAAATCTTCGGAACAGGTACTGCCGCTGTAATCTCATCTGTGAGTAAACTCCGTTTTGAAAACGAAGAACTGTATTTCGGTGAAGAACCCGGAGAACTTGGGAAAAAACTCTATGACGAAATAACCGGTATTCAGTACGGTCATATTCCGGACAGATTTAACTGGATCGAATTTATCTGAAAAATGATTTGAAAAGCAGTTTAATATATTCAAGAACCCCGGTTGTTCTTAGCCCTCTTCAAAAAAAGATGGCTGAGAGCGGCTGGGGTTCTGATTCTGTTAATAAAACTATTACTGAAAAGATTATATATAACTCAGACGGACTAAAAGTTTCAGGCTACATTTCCTATCCTGCAAATTCTTTAAATTTATTGCCTTGTGTGATTTGGTGCAGAGGTGGTTATGCCTCTCGCGGAGCTATAGATGAATTTAATGCTGCCGGAATTTTCGGACAAATTGCGGCTGAGGGCTATGTTGTTCTTGCACCTCAGTACAGAGGGAGTCCAGGGTCTGAGGGAACTGATGAAGTTGGAGGAAATGATTTAAATGATATTTTTAATATCATGCCGGTAGCTGATGAGATACCCTGCGCCGATACTTCAACCTGGGGAATAGAAGGATGGAGCCGGGGTGGACTGATGGCGCTTCTGGCAATCATAAGAACAGATGTCTTTAAGTCTGTGGTGCTAACCGGTGCCATTACTTCATTATCTCCTGATAGATTCAATCCGGGTTTCCTGCAAAAACTCCTTTCGGATAATCCTTCAATTATTCCGATAAATGAAAAGGATTTCATTAAACAGAGATCGGTTCTGAGCCTGGCAGATAAGATACCTTCTACTTCCAATTTATTAATTATTCACGGAACGGCAGATGAGCAAGTCCCTGCATCTCATTCACTTGACCTTGCATCTAACCTTATAAAATCAGGCAAAAATTTTCGGCTGCTGCTTCTTGATAAAGGGGATCATTTTTTGAAAAAACACAGGAAGGAAGTTGACAGAGAGAGATTTGCCTGGATGAAAAAACATTTACGAATTAAGGGAAGTAATTAATGACAAAAAAATACTGGTTAATGAAATCAGAACCTTCTGTTTTTTCTGTTGATGATTTTAATAGCGCCAAGGATCAAACAACACACTGGGACGGAGTGCGTAATTATCAGGCCCGCAATTTTCTTCGCGATAGCATGAAAAAAGGCGATCTGGTTCTATTCTATCATAGCAATTCGAATCCTGCAGGAGTTACCGGAATCTGTGAAGTTGTTAAAGAAGGGTATCCTGATTTCACGGCCTTTGATCCCGACAGCAATCATTTTGACCCTTCAGGGAATATGGATAATCCGACCTGGTATATGGTTGATGTAAAACTGGTCAGAAAGTTTCCGCAAATGGTTACTCTGGATAGCATTAAGGCTAACCCGAAACTATCCGAAATGATACTGGTACGAAAAGGTAACAGACTTTCAGTGTTTCCTGTTACGGAAGATGATTTTAATGAAATTGTTGCAATGAGCGGAATAAAATAATGATCAGCCCGGAAAGATCTTTTCAGCTGAACTCAACCGCTGTAAAATCCGGACCGGTTTTATACTGGATTCAAAGAGAACTAAGGTTTTCGGACAACTATAGTTTGATGAATGCGGCATCTTTTGCTTCCGCGAAGAGAGTTCCATTAATTGCTGTTTTTATTTATGACAAGAAAATTTACGGAAATTTTTTAAGACACAAGCTTTTTATTAAACAGAGTCTTGAAGAACTTTCAAAAAAACTTAATTCTGCCGGAATATCTTTATTAATCCGAAGCGGTGACTCTCTCTCTTTATTGAATAATCTAATTAAAGAAGTTAAATGTTCTGCTCTGTTTACCGACTTCAATCCGCTATCCTACCCGAAGAGTATAAGGCTAAGCCTCGCAAATTCAGCGCAAATTCCTGTTTATGAAACTGATTCACATAATATTGTTCCTTGCAAACTGGCTTCTTCCAAACTTGAATTCGGAGCATATACCCTTCGTCCGAAAATAAAAAGTCAGCTTGACAATTTTCTGATTGAATACCCTGAATTTGAATTTATGCAAAATAATTCCGGAGTAATAACTGAGGGATTTGATGCATTTAGTAATGAACCTGCCGATAAATCATCACCTGAGTCACAGAAGTTCCGAGGCGGTGAAGATGAAGCCTTATCAGTTTTACAAGAGTTCATTAATAAAAAACTTCCCGGATATTCAGAAAAGCGTAACGATCCCAATCAAGATTCTTGTTCGAACCTCTCTCCGTATCTTCATTTCGGCAATATTTCGGCACAGAGAGTTGCTTTGGAAGTAAACAAAGCAGCCGGTGCTACTCCCGATGCTGAAAGTTTCCTTGAGGAGTTAATTGTACGCAAGGAACTTTCCGATAATTTCTGTAACTATAATTCAACTTATTACTCGTCTGACGGTTTTCCTGATTGGGCAAAAAAAAGTCTTTCTCTTCACCTGAACGATAAAAGGGAATTTCTTTATTCTTTAGATCAGTTTGAAAACAGCTTAACACATGACGAACTTTGGAATGCAGCTCAAATACAAATGACCAGGGAAGGAAAAATGCATGGTTATATGAGAATGTATTGGGCTAAAAAGATACTGGAATGGACACAATCTCCTGATGAAGCTTTTAGAATTTCTCTGTATCTTAATGATAAGTACAGTCTGGACGGAAACGATCCGAACGGATATACAGGTATTGCCTGGTCTATTGGCGGTGTGCATGATAGAGCCTGGAGTGAACGACCGGTTTTCGGTAAAATTCGTTATATGAATTATAATGGCTGTAAAAGAAAATTTGATGTTCATTCTTTTATTAAAAAATACTTAAGTTTGTAAAAACAATTCAGATTTATGAGCTTTAGAAATCTATTACTTATTATTGTATTTGTTGCCGGATTTTCCTGTATGCCTGAAAAGGAAATCCCAAAAATTCCTCTGGCTGATTTCTTCCGAAATCCTGAAAAGTCTAACTATACTATTTCTCCTTCCGGGAAATATCTTGCTTATCTTAAACCGGTTAACGGAAGAATAAATATCGCTATTAAGGAAATTGGAATCAATAAAGAGAAGCTGGTTACGAATTCTGATGATTTCGATATTAAGAACTACTTTTGGATTGATGATGATTTTCTTGTATATCTTCGCGATAATAAAGGGGATGAAATTTTCCGGCTTTATTCGGTAAATATTTCGACCGGAACTACCAGGCTGCTTACACCATATGAAAACACAACTGTAAATATTATTCATCTTAATGAAAAGAACAGAAAGGAACTTCTTATTGAGATGAATAACAGCGATGCCCGGCAGTTCGATGTTTATCGGCTGAATGCTGAAACGGGAAAACTTGATTTAGCTGCAAAGAATCCGGGAAAAATTGTCAGATGGATAGCAGACAATAACGGTCGTGTACGAATTGCTGTCCGCAAAGATAACATTAACGATGTAATAATGTACCGTTCCGATGAGGATGAACCATTCCGGGAATTATTCAGAGTCTCATTCCCTGATTCTTTTCAGCCTGTATTTTTTTCAGACAGCAACGAAACTTTTTATGCACTGTCCAACATAAATAGAAACTTTGTAGCAGTAATTGAATATGATCCCGATAAAAATAAAGAATTAAATATTCTTTATGAAAATCCGGAAGTTGATGCTGATTTTCTTATACACGGAGGAAAGGGAAGCAAACCCGTTGCGGTAATTTATACAACATTTAAGAAGCAGGTTCATTTTATCAATAAAGATGCTGAAAAACTTTTCCGGTATCTTACTTCCAAAATTCCCGACAAGGAAATCATTGTTGCCGGAATGGATACTTCAGAAACAAAATTTTTATTGAGAACTTACAGTGACCGCTCACTTGGAAGCTACTATTATTTTAATATGACAAACAGAAAGCTGACAAAGCTTTCTGATGTTAGTCCGTGGCTTAACGAGAACTTTCTTTCAGAAATGAAACCGATAAGTTTCCGTGCTAAAGACGGCTTATTGATTAATGGTTACCTTACATTACCCCGGAATAAAAAAGCGCAAAATCTCCCTGTAATTATTTATCCTCACGGCGGACCTTGGGCAAGAGATTATTGGGGATTTAATGCAGACGTTCAATTCCTTGCAAATCGCGGATATGCGGTACTTCAAATAAACTTCCGAGGATCAACGGGCTATGGGAAAGAATTTTTTAAACTCGGATTCAAAGAGTGGGGCGGAAAAATTCAGCAGGATATAAAAGATGGTGCTGATTGGCTTTTGCGACAGGAAATTGCTGATCCTTCCCGGATTGCGGTTTACGGAAAATCGTTCGGGGGTTTTTGCGCTCTCTCGCAACTCTCCAAATATCCTGACTTTTATGCCTGCGGAATTGATGTTGTTGGACCCTCGAATATTTTCAGTTTCTTGGAAAATATTCCCTCTGAATGGGAAAACACAAGAAATCAGTTATATAATATGATTGGCGATCCTGTTAACGATAGAGAAATGCTGATAGAACATTCACCTTTTTTCGCGGCAGATAGAATTATAGCTCCGGTTCTCATTGCCCAGGGCGCAAATGACCGAAGAGTAAAAAAAAGTGAATCTGATTTGATTGTTAAAGCATTAAGAGAAAAAGGAAAAGATGTTATCTATATCTTAAAGGAAGATGAGGGACACGGATTCGTTAAAGAAGAAAATAAAATTGAACTATACAGAAAAATTGAGACATTTCTATCAAAGCATTTGATGGAAAGAAAAAAATAAAAAAAAGGGAAAGCTGATACTTCCCCTTTTCCTGTCAATAATGTTATTTCCCTAAGACTGCATCAGAACAAGCTTTTGCAACTTTAAATTTAACAACTTCTTTAGCAGCAATTGTTATCTTTTCATTTGTCTGAGGATTTCTACCCTGGCGGGCATTTCTCTTAACAACAGTTAATTTCCCTAAACCGGGAAGGACAAATTCATTTTTAGCTTCAGCATAAGCCAGTTTTGCATATTCATCTACAAACTGAGCTGCTAGTTTTTTTGTAACGCTTAATTTTTCTGCAAGTGCGTCAACAATCTGTACTTTTGTCATTGGTTTTCCCATAATACATCCTTCTTTTTTTGATTGTTTAAAGGTTAAGTTAAATTAACTATTTTTTTATTCTAATTCAAAACTTTATTAGCAAAACAAGCAATATTTTAAGGGTAAAAATGATTTTTTAATGAAATTAAATATTATTTGATTATTTTGAGAAAAATATTTTCAATATTTGATTAAATCAAGTAAAATCTAAAAAATTGTCACAATTATATTGAATTAATTACCCAATGAAAACATTTATTACAATTATTCTGTTGCTCTTAGGTCATTCATTGAATTTCGCACAAGACGACAGTACATCAGTCTCAGATCTGAACGATTCTCTTAAAATTACAAAATCAGAGAAAGAACCTCAGTTTTTTGAAAATAGATTTGTACTTAATCCGGCAGGAAATGATGCATTGATAAGAGAAAAGTCTGATCTTGCATTTCTTTCGTATCTAAATACTTATGAGATTCTCGAACACTTACCTTTTGCTTTTAAGTCCGATTTCGGATTTATGGGAAGTCCTCATGAACTATCCGGTTTTTCTTCATCCGGAAATGAAACCAGTTATTTGATTAACGGAATACCGATAAATAACCGATTAAAAAACAATCTTAACCTAAATCTTCTTAATCCTGAAGCTATCAACTCCATTGAACTTTCAAATGCTTCAAGATCTTTTCTGTTTAATTCAGGCGAGAGTAATTCTGCAGTGAATATCAACACTTACTATCCGGCGCCAAAACTGATTTACTCCAGAATAAGAGCTTCCCTTGCGGCTAATGAAGAAGGATTCTTTGCCGCGGAATACAGTAATCTTCTTTTCGGGAAGGCCATGTTCTCTTTTTTCTTAAATCACAGTTCTTATGGCGATTCTACGAAAAGACTAAACGACCTTTTCAGTAACTGGAATATTCTCGCACAAGTGAAATACCCTTTGTCCGATAACGCTTCTGCTTCTTTCGATTTTCTCTATTCAAAAGCTAAAACCGGACTTTCAGGAGGTGCTGATACTTCTTCGGGCGATATTTTTAACAGAATTGCAGGAAATGTAAGATTTACAGACAGATATACAAAGGAAACCGTTTATAATTACAACCTTCATCTTAGTTACAGTCCCTTTCATTTTATGAACCTGAAAGCAGACTATTCATACCAGTTCTTTCTGGAAAACTACAGATACAATACAGATATCACTGAAATTCCTCCCGGAGAATTCAAATCGAATATTGATCATAAATAT
The DNA here is from genome assembly GCA_964584325.1 of uncultured Melioribacteraceae bacterium. Taxonomy (GTDB): domain Bacteria; phylum Bacteroidota; class Ignavibacteria; order Ignavibacteriales; family Melioribacteraceae; genus CAZOZP01. The sequence goes on along the minus strand of CAZOZP010000034.1, from coordinate 9,868 downwards.
CATGTGAACCTGATCAAACTTTCATCTGAAATTAAATCTGACTTTTTCAGCCTCCTGGTTAGTTATTCAAATGAAAATCTTAATTCTGTATCAGGACTTCCTCAAGGGAATCTCGCCAATAATTTTTCTGAATTAACAGGCATTGCATCTTTCTATTTGTTTGATTCACTTTTAGTTCCATCAGTTTTCGCAAAACAAAGTACCAATAGCGGATTCGGGTCAGGGGCTGACTTATCGTACAAATTAGCTGATGAATTAACTATTTCCGCAGGATTTTCACGTTACGAAATCAACAAAGCCAGGCTTCTTATTGCTAGCGAAGCTGATAACTCAGATATTGTTAATGTCTTTAGTGCGGGTATAAAATATCAATTCGGAAATAATGATTTATACGCCGGGTTCTTCGCCAGAAAATATGACAATTATAAACAACCGATAGTTAACAATCCTGATTCTTCGTTTTATTCAGTTGGTTATAAAAATTTCGGACAAAATACATTTTCAGGAGTTAATTTATCCGCAAAACTTCTGCTTTCCCGAATTTTATTTGATTTTAACGGAAACATCAGCTTTAGCGACAGAAAAGAATTGCAAACTGTGCCTGAATTATATTTCAGAGCATATTTGATGTATAAAAATATTCATTTTGAAGATAATCTTGAAATTGAAGCCGGTCCGATAATCACTTATAATTCCGGACTCAATTACAAGTATTACAATTTTGAAAGGGGATTCTCATTTCTAAATTTCTCGGAAAATGGTATTAGTTCAACCTCAGGGAAAAAAACAGCAAGCCATTTCCGTGTTGATTTACATGCAGCCGGAAGAATTCAAAAACGTGCTGTTCTTTCGCTCACTTTGGAAAACCTTTTGAATTCAGAGTATTTTATGATTCCGTTTTATCCGACTTCAGAGAGAGTTTTCAGGATTGGATTAAGCTGGGAATTTTCTGATATTCCGGCTGAAAAAGATTCAAAATAAATAATCCGGTTACATTCGTCCTGTTTATTGTGCTTTATGTCAGGATAATTTGCTTTTTTTTACAATAACTGTTAGTTTGTTAGTGGAGTAATTTGTTTTCAAATAGGTTAAGACCATTTCTGTTTAATTATTCCCAATAAGTTTTCATAATATATTATTAGAGGTACAGTAATGAAAAAATTCTTTCTGCTTTTACTGCTTTCTTTTCCACTCGTTCTTTCAGCGCAGGATAACGGTATTTGGCTTGTTCCTGCTCAGCCGGTTAAAGGAGATGCGGTAGAAATTCACTTCGATCCCTATCAGAATTCTGCTATTCCCAACACAAGCACAGCTATGGTATTGCATTGGGGAATAAACGGATGGCAAACTCCTCCTCCCGGAATGCGTCCCGCCGGCTCAGTAATTCATACCGACGGAATTGCAGCAAGAACTGCATTTACTAAATTGACCGACAATGACTGGGTTGTAACTATCCAGACCGACAATACTGTTGACGAATTTAACTTTGTTGTAAACACCGGCACTCCTTCTACTCCCGGTGCTAACTGGGCACATAATTCTGCCGGGAATGACTGGGTTTATCAGGTTTTCGACCCTGAACTTACACTGGTTCTGTTAAAACCTGTTATAAATATGGCTTTTGGCGATCCCTTGCGTTCACCTGTATTTGTTAAAGACGGTCAGCAATTAGCTATTGAAGCTGTTACAGTTAATGCAGAAGGCGGTGTTAAGTCTTACCACCTTGAAATAGGAGGTTCAGAGATTCCGGTAGCAGGAACCGATACTTTGAAATATTCTGTTGAAGCTTCATCACTTGCCGGAGGTCCGAATGACATACTTGCAATAGTTGAAGATAATTCAAGCAGACTCGATACTGTTGTATTCACTATTTTCAAAACTCCGGCCAACAATGTTGCCGAAATGCCTGCAAATTACAAATACGGTATAAACTATATTGACGATAACACTATTGGTCTTGTGCTTTATGCTCCGGGAAAGGATTTTGCATATGCTATTGGCGATTTTTCAAGCTGGCAGGTTGCATTAGATTATCAAATGAACAAAACACCTAATGACTCGATCTTCTGGCTTACAATTAACGGGTTGGATCCCAATCAGAATTTTGCTTTCCAATATCTTGTTGACGGAAAGAAAAGAATTGCTGATCCTTATACCGAATTAATTCTTGATCCTTGGAACGATCCGTTTATTTCAGGAACCGGACTTCCTCCTTATCCTGGTGGAATGACAAGCGGTGTAACTTCAATCATCTGGAATACAAAAGAAGATTTTGAATGGTCTGCCACAGGTTATTCAAGGCCAAATAAGTCTAATCTTATTATTTATGAAATGTGGCTTTCAAATTTCCTTGAAGATCATTCTTATGAAACTCTTACTGATACACTTGATTATCTTCAAAGACTCGGTATAAATGCAATTGAACTTCAGCCGGTTAATGAATTTGAAGGTAATGTAAGCTGGGGTTATAACCCATCATTCTATTTCGCTCTTGATAAATATTATGGAACACCTGCACAATTCAAGAGATTTGTTGATGAATGCCACAAAAGAAATATTGCGGTAATTATTGATATGGTTCTTAATCATTCTTATGACCTTGCTCCTTATGTTCAGTTATATACTGATGATTCAAATGCAATGATTCCGGGAAATCCATTTTACAATGTCAGCAGTCCTAATCCCGTTTTCAGTTGGGGAAGAGACTTCAATCACGAAAGCTCTGCAACAAAAGCTTTTGTTGACAGGGTAAATGAATACTGGCTTACCGAATATAATGTTGACGGATTCAGATTCGACTTTACAAAAGGATTCACTAACACACCCGGTGACGGCGGTGCATATGATCTTGCCAGAATAAATATTCTTAAAAGAATGTATGATAAAATTGTTGATGTTGACCCGACTGCTTATGTGATTCTTGAACACCTTGCAGATAATTCTGAGGAAACAGTTCTTGCCAACTACGGAATGATGCTTTGGGGTAATTTGAACTACAACTACAATGAAGCAACTATGGGATGGCACGACGGCGAGAAAAGCAATTTTTCCGGTATTTCATATGTTCAGAGAGGTTGGAATAATCCGGCACTTGTCGGGTATATGGAAAGTCATGACGAAGAACGCCTGATGTATAAAAATTTGCAATACGGAAATTCTACCAATCCGGCTCATAATGTAAAAAATCTTGCTGTAGCTCTCAAGAGAATTGAACTGGCGGCTACTTTCTTTATACCGATACCCGGTCCGAAAATGATTTGGCAATTCGGAGAGCTTGGCTTTGATTATTCCATTAATTATCCGTCAGGAACCGGCGACAGCAGACTTGCTTTGAAGCCTTTTATCTGGGATACTTATTATAATGAACCTGCAAGACAGTCACTTTATAATGTTTTTGCATCATTAAATTACCTTAAAACCAATTACCCTGCTTTCAGTGCTACTACATTTAACCTGGCTCTCAGCGCACCGGCAAAGAGAATAAAATTAACTCACGGAAGTATGAATGTAATAATACTCGGAAACTTTAATGTTAATACAGATTCAATTGCCGGAAGCTTCCACTATGCCGGCAAGTGGTATGAATTCTTCACGGGAGACAGTATAACTGTTTCAAATACTGAAGCTAAAATTGTTCTTCAACCCGGCGAATACAGATTGTACACATCTTCAAAAATTGAAAATCCTTATGTTGGAACTGAAGATACGGAATACAATTATGTAAGCAGTTATGACCTTCTGCAGAACTATCCTAATCCTTTTAATCCTACAACTACTATCAGGTATCAGATTCCTGAGAATGGTTTAGTAAGCCTTAAAGTATATAACTTACTCGGACAAGAAGTTAAAACTCTTGTTTCCGAAGAAAAAACACGCGGCTCATACGAAGTTAAATGGAACGGGGATAATAATTTCGGATCACGTGTGGCTTCCGGAATATATTTCTACAGAATCGAATCGGGCAAATTCATTAAAACCAACAAAATGATAATGCTCAAGTAATTCAGATTTCCCAAAAAAGAAAGGCCGGTTTATCCGGCCTTTTTTATTTTATTCAATAATTCCAAAAAGTACATTTTTGTCATTTAAATACTTAAATAAGTTATCGGAATTGTTTAGATTTTGGCTGTCTAATATTAAATTTATGTTAATTTTTCAGGAGTTGAATGAGCGGTTTATTTGGAAGTATTTCAAAAGGATCAAGTATTTTTGATGTTTATTATGGTACTGATTATCATTCACATTTAGGAACTAAAAGAGCTGGACTTGCTTTTTATTCCCCGGGAAAAGGATTTCAGCGTTCTATTCATAGTCTCGAAGACGGATACTTCAGAAACAAATTTGAAAAAGATATTTCCGAATTTACCGGTAATCACGGTATCGGTGTAATAAGTGACACCGAAGCTCAGCCGATTCTGGTTACTTCACATTTAGGCCGTTTCGGTGTTGCTACGGTAAGCAAGATATCAAATATAGATGAACTGGAACAAAGATGCCTTAATCAGAAGCGCACTTTTTCCGAAATCAGCAGAGGTTCTATAAACCCAACCGAACTTATTGCTTTATTAATATCAGAGGGAGAGGATTTTGCATCAGGTATTGAAAATGTTTTTAATCTTGTGAAAGGCTCCTGTTCTCTTTTAATAATAACTAATGACTGCATTATAGCCGCGCGCGATAAATGGGGAAGAACTCCTTTAATGATAGGAAAAAAGGAAGGAGCATATTCTGTTGCTTCAGAAACTGCGGCATTTCCTAATACCGGTTACGAAGTTGAAAAGTTTCTTGGCCCGGGTGAAATTGTTAAGATAACTGCAGATGGTTACGAACAACTCCGCAAACCGAACGATAAAATGCAGGTTTGTTCTTTTCTCTGGGTTTATTTTGGATATCCCCCGTCTTTTTACGAAGAAATAAATGTTGATGAATGCCGTTACAGATGCGGAGCCGCTCTTGCAAAAAACGATGAAGTTGAAGCAGATTTCGTAGCGGGAATTCCTGACAGCGGTATAGGACACGCAATGGGTTACAGCAACGAAAAACAGCTTCCCTTAAAACGTCCGTTCGCAAAATATACTCCCACCTGGCCCAGAAGCTTTATGCCCCAGAGTCAGGCTCAGCGTGATTTGGTTGCAAAGATGAAACTAATCCCAAATGAGTCAATAATAAAAGATAAATCCTGTGTGTTTCTTGATGATTCAATTGTTCGCGGCACTCAGTTAAAAGATAATGTTGTTGATCTTCATAAAGCCGGTATCCGGGAAGTTCATATGCGAATTGCTTGTCCGCCCCTTACATTTCCCTGTGAATTTCTGAATTTCAGCCGGTCGAGATCAAGTATGGATTTAGCTGCCCACAAGGCTGTTCACCAACTTGAAGGAACTGATAATTTCGATATGAAGGAATATTCTGAATACGGAAGTGAAAAATATAACGCTATGGTTGAGCAGATAAGAAAAAACCTTAATGTTACATCGCTTAAGTTTCAGAAACTCGAAGATTTGGTTGAAGCTATCGGACTTCCTAAGGAGAAACTCTGCACCCACTGTTTTGATGGTTCAAGCTGTTTTTAGTTGTAGCTCACTGAAATCAGCTTTTCGTATTTGCTATTTATAATCCATTCATCGGAACCGAATTCTTGAATAAGATTTTATATTGTATTATCTTAAACCCAAATTATTCTTTCTTTGCAATGGTATTCAGTGATAAAGATTTTCTAACGAATAATTTGGGTTTAATGATCCTTTTATAAAAGCTGTTTACAACGGAGCACTCAAATTATGAATTATAATTATTCTGCGTTATTTCTGAACTTTTTTCGTGTTTTTCGTTTATGAATTTTTCAAGCTCAAATTTAAGGTCACTGGCAAATTCTTCTCTTCGTTCATCACAATCGTTTTTCTTGCAATTTCTGCAATATTTCTTGAAACATTCATCTGTATGAATATTAAGAACTATATCTTCCGAAAAATTTGAGATTAGTAATTCCTGAAGCTTTTCACCTTCATAATGAGCCGCAGATAAACTAATATTATACGGCAACACTAAATCGCAGTTTATATGAAATGCGTTACCATATTTTATCAGTTTAAAATTGTGAATATCAATCCATTCATCTCTTTTGTTTTTATTTATTAATTTGCCGAATTTTTCAATCAGCTTGAAATCTGCTTCATCCATCAAATGAGATGTTGTTTCCTTTAGAATCTTTATTCCTGTTACTACTATTATGGTTCCAAAAATCAACGCAATTAAACTATCCAGCCAGGCAAGTTTAGTATAATACAATAGAATCAATCCTATTACCAGACCGATTGAAGAGTAGGTATCCGATTGCAAATGCTTCCCGCCTGAAACAAGTGCAATGGAATTATTCTTTCTACCGGTTCTGATGCTATACCATCCTATGATGTAATTAAGCAACCCTGCTATTGCAACAATTATGATTCCTATATCGAGCTGCGTAACTTCAGCCGGCAGAAAAAGCCGTCTGACAGCTTCAAATATTATCACAACGCCCGCAATTATAATTAAGAATCCCTCAATTGAAGCAGATAAAAATTCAGCCTTGCCGTGTCCGAAAGGATGGTTTTCATCTTTTGGTATCAATGAAACATATATTGCATATAATGTGATAAAGCCGGTTGTTACATTTACCGTGCTTTCGAGGGCATCAGTTAATATTCCCACTGAATTTGTAATGAAATAAGCTGCTAACTTTGCGGCAAAAATCAGAAAAGATAAAACGGCAATTATTCTTTGTGTTTTATATTTTATGATTGGATTATCAGACGATTTATTTTTTGGATTTTCCATAATATTTCTAATTAAATAGTATTTTGATTTTTAGTTCCGTTTTTTCTATAAGAGATTCAAATTTCAATATATAATTTTCCAATAACCCTTTTTGTCACTTCCCACTCGTTCAATCTTTCCATTTTCTTTCAGTTCTTTAATCTTCCGTTTAGCAGTACTCAAACTGATATTCAATCTTTTACTGATTTCCACAGCATTCAATTTATTGTTCTGTTTTATTAAATTAAATACAGTGTCATTTACAGTGTCATTTACAGTGTCATTTTCTGAACTAATAAAATGAATATGCATCTCACGGTTTTTCATTGAATGAGTTTCGTGATGCAGTAGGTTTAACAAAAACCGAACGAGATATTTTTCTGTTTTATGAATCCCTTTTGATAAATCCTCGTAATTAGCACGCACAAGAGCATTTCGGAAGTACCACGAATGCTCTGAAAATAAATCATTATTTACCTCTTTATAGCCAAGTTTGCGAAGATATTTTATTAAAAAGACCGCTGTTGTTCTTGTGTTTCCCTCTCCGAAGATATGAATCTGCCATAAATAGGAGATAAAGTGTGCAATATGTTCAATTATTTCCAGTTGAGTTAACCCTTTGTAACTAAACGACTTTTCTTCCTTAAAATCGTATTCCAGAGTTGCCTTCAAACTTTCTGCACCTCCATACAATACCGATTCCCCATTTAATATCCATTCTTGCTTAGTTATGTTGTAATCGCGGATTTTTCCGGCATGACAATAAATGTCCTGAAACAACCTGCGATGAATAGTCAGATATTCAGCCGGTGAAAACGTAAATGTATTTTCGCTTAGTATTTCTGCAATACGGGCGGATACTTTGTCAGCTTCTTCAGTGCGATTTTCATCATTTTTTATGGGATGCTGCTTGTAATAGCTATCTATTCGCTGCTTTACTTCTTCAATGGTAATGGCGCCTTCAATATTCTGCCTGGCCGATTCGATAAGATATTCAGACGGTATTAGTCCATCTACTTGCTGGAGTCCAATAGCAGTTTTCCAGACTTTTGCTTTTTCCGTTTTGTCCGGTTCGCCCTGACGAAAATATTCTTCAAAATTATTCATTTATAGATTTTTGTTAATATTTCTTTATAAATCAATTTTGCCTTTGTTTATTTCAAACAATTCAAACAATTCGGAAGCATTTCTAAAAATCGGAGACAGTTACCATAGTCAAGTTCATAGAAATTAACTCCAAGATTTATAGTCTCATAGTACTTTGCCTGATTCAACAGCCATACAGGCCAGACCATTTTTCCCGAAAACACCTACTTTTTCAGTTCGGTATTTTCCTCTTTTACTTTTAATCAATAGAGTTGAGGAAAATATTTTATGACAATTCAATAAGTTTTTTCCATTAATTTCATTAGACTGTGCGAATCTGTATGCTTCAATCAAGTCCTCAATCTCTTTTATTTCTTTTCCGGCTTTGAATTTTGCCCTATTCATTTCATAATTCATATAAGAATTTAAGTCTATGCTATTTCCTTCAATATTTGAAGAATAAACTGCGGAAGATTTTGTAAGATATTCGAATTTGCCAAGTTTCTCAGTGAAATCAAAACCTTTTATCAATCCCGGAATTTCATTTCCTATGGATTTATTATATTCGGCTAAATATTTCCCTTCAACTACTCTCATTTTGTCCAAATATTTAGGACAAATATACATATAGTATCCATAAAAAATAGATAAATTTGATTTTAACCAAATAGAGAAGTTCCAATTGAGAAAGCCTCTAATAAAACGGGCAGATACTTTGATCTGCCCCCTTTCTCTTAGTTACTTTGCTGCAACTTCTTTTTTGAATACGGCTTTATCCTTGATAATTCTTGCAGAAGAATATTTGAGATAAAGCTCAGGATCGATAGTCCGGTATCTTCTCATAAGTCTGTCGATTGATGATATCACATCGTCGGCTGCTTTGAAAAGCGATTCGATTGTTTCTCTGGCGGCACTCTTTACTGCATATCCGAGGCCTTTCTGCTTTAATCTTGTACGGTACTCTGTCAGTCCGTTCTTCATATCTTCAATCATAGTCTGAGAGACCCCGTAACTTTCCAGTTCATTGCCAAAAGATTCAGCTTTTTCCAAAACATTGCCCACTGTGGTTATAACCCCTGCTTCACGCATTTTGGAAAAATCACTTCTCTGCAAATTACCTGCTTCTGTTGATTCAACATCGTTGTGATCCAATCCGTAACTGAACAATCCTCCTGAGACAACCAGTGCAATTCTGATAAGATCTTCTTTTTTCTGGTTTTTCGCACCTGTTTTTCCTACTACCGCTGCCTTGAACTCTTCTTCTTTTTTTCTGATTTTCGTAACCAGTTCGCGCAGTTCAACTGTTTTGCTCTGAAGCATCGGGATCTGTCCGATAACTCCGTTTGCTGATTCAAGAACACTTGCAGTGTCTTCAAGCATGCCGAGTTTTGATTCCTCGTGTTTTCTCATGTTTTCCTCCTTTTAGAGTTAGTTGATTCGGGAAATCATCTGTTCCCCTTCCATATAAAACACGGTTACAAATAGCCCGGATGCCTCCTGAATTATTGAACTAAGTTAAATTTTCCCTTTCTCCGGAATTCTTCATTCCGGCTTTTTTCTGTATTTTGATATGCTTCAGATTAAATCACAATAAACTACTAATTTCGCCATTTACAAAAAATTATTTAACTCCCTTACACCCCTCTTCATTTCGCTGCTTTACATCTTCATTTCGCTGCTTTACATCTTCATTTCGCTGCTTTACATCTTCATTTCACTGCTTTACATCTTCATTTCACTGCTTTACATCTTCATTTCACTGCTTTACGTCTTCATTGCACTGCTTTACGTCTTCATTGCACTGCTTACACATTTCTTTGAACAGCAATCAATTCTTTCTGAATAACTTTAACCTTCATCTGAATTTAAATGACCCGAATCTGAATAAAAAACACACAGTATTTACCCCCAATCACTTTATGTTTCAAAACATGTAAAATCCTGTGAAAAATGACCCACTTTTCCGGTGAAAACTGACCCACCTAAA
>CAZOZP010000033.1:0-37530 GCA_964584325.1 uncultured Melioribacteraceae bacterium | reverse complement strand
CCGCCGCATCGCCTTTTGCGATTATGCCTTCCTTTCCGGTTTTGATATCGCTTGCTTTCAGAAGTGAAAGTGCATTGGATTGACTAAAAATATAATATGCACCGAATGATACAATTCCTGTTATTTTAGATTCTTGTTTACTGTTACAAGGATTCATCGCCAATTTTCCTGAAATACTTGAGTTCTTTATTATCGAATAATATGGGGTTATTTCTGCAATCTTGCTTGTTATTGCATTTTGTTCATAATAAGCTAACAAAGTACTTGCGCTTAGGGCATTTACAACCAATGAATTTACTCCCGATCCGAAAAATGAATACTGATGATTATAATATGTCGCTGCTTGATTTATACCTTTGTTGTTTTTTGCTATGAACGCAATTCTAATATCATTTGCATTATTTGCATTTATTGATATAACCGGATTTGTTATTGTTTCACAATTAATGGCAGATGCTTTTATTTCTATTGGATCTCCTATAGTAACTGAATTATATTCAGGCAGATTAACAGAAAATACTCTTCTAATTATACGGCTTCCTCCTTCTTCCCAAACTACGTGATATTTCTGCTGATTCTCATAAACCGAGTAAATTGACGGATTCTTTGAGTTCACGCCTGTACCAGGAATTAAAGTTGGTTCGTTATGCCAATATATACTGTTTGTTCCCGAGAAACTATAACTTCCGAATCTGTAATACAGCCCTTCATCTTGCCATACAACCAGAACTCTTCCTGCGTTTCCCGATGACATTACAGGTTTACAGTCAAAAGAATAATCATTTATGATATAATCGACAACATCAGCTTGCCCGACTTTTATTCCGGCATTAAATGTTTCTACTTTTATCCCGGCATTATACTGATACACTATACTTTGAATACCGGAGGACTCTCTGCCCCACGAATCAAACGACGGACTTTTAGCCGGATTCCCATCGTTTAATGCCCCGTTATTGGCAAATGACCAACCGCTCCCTGTATTTCTCTCGTACCAAACTTTCCCCATAGATTCATAAACAATATTTTCCGGTTTGTATGTCGTGTTAAATATTTCCTTAAGGTATTTACATTGGGATGAATTATTAAAAGCAAACAGGTTATTTGAAAGCATCGAAGCTTTGTAGTTTACGCTTACTAAAGGGTTTGCTCCTATAAATACCACCGGGCTTTCATATTTACCTGCGTTGTTATTAAGTGGCGTCACTAATTGCGCACTTGAATTCGTCCCCCAATCAAGAAATAATATTTCTCTTTCAGCATTAAAAATATTTACTTTTGATTTTTTCAATGCACGAAGAGAATAATATGGAGAGTTAGGCTTAGCATTATCAGGATATTTATTCCAAAAGACACCTTTATAGACGAATCCGTTAGCATTATTGGTGTATCCCGGATTAAACGGAGTAGGGATATTTCTAAAAGTTGCATCTTGATTCCCTCCATTTTTATAACCGTAAATTGGTTCCGGAATATCAGCTAACCAAGGGTCCTTAAATAGAAGATTTTCATTCACGCCTGAAATTGTTTGGTTAACACCATCGTAGATATTTCTTATGACCACATCATCATACGCTTTCTCAAAATATGAAGTGAAATTTGGATTATCGGTATCAATTAAAAACTTTCGAGAATTGGGGACTTGCGTCATTTCTCGCCAATACGAATACTTCTGGTAATCCGAGGATAGTTTCTGATCCGCTTTCAAAACAACATTAGTACCTATTTGTATAGAAGGGATAGAATACGGCACATATTTCTCTTCGCTTAATTTGTTATTCTTTGCCCAATATTTAACTTTGCCATAAGAGGCATTGTCTTTTTTTGATTAACATTAACCGTTGTATATTGTGGCGCTTCTTTCGTGCCGTTGTATTCAAGCTTCGCCATCTTAACAGCGTCCCACATCTGGTCTTCGTTTTTCGGCCTTATTCCAAAAATCACCTTCATAGAAGCATAAGAGGCCTCGTTGACAATTGTTGATACATCAGCTTGAATAATCCCGCTTTTATATCCACCGGCGGCTATTGCAGGCGCCGTCATTATTAACTCATACCGGGATTTATCATCTAAACTAAAAATATCTTCATTTAAAGATACTACCTCGAATCTATAATTATCGGTTTGCGTTCCTGATAAATCCAGATTATGAAGCATAACTGACAACTTAGCCACAACATTCATTTTCGGGCCGGTATAATAAGGCATATCTGATTCAAGAGAAAGGTCGAATATCGCTATTCCGCAGGAATAGGATTCAGAGAAATCTAACTGTGTGTTGTGATCCGAAATGCTTTTCCCTACTTTAATTATTGAAGAATTGGTATTCGGTAGTGAAGTTACAAAATCCGGTTCACTTATTGTCCCATCCGGAAAATATTTAATTATCTTTTCAACAATACGGTTTTCCTGACTCAAATGGTAGCAGTTTACATTTACAGTACCTTGCGGATAAGCCTTAGAGACAATAATTAAACAGATAATTACCGTAAATAATTTCTTCATTCTATCCTCTTATTTTTTTTAAAATGTTATTCATTTCTTGTCCCGACAACAATTACACCCCGCCCTCCTGATACTCCGGATAAGACAACTTTGTTGCCCTTTATATCCAAGGCGGTGAACAGTATCTGCTCTTCAATAAAATCATCATAAACTTTCCAGTCAATACCGTTGTAATGTGCTAAATAGCCAAAATGACCGCCTAACATAATATCGTTGTTCCCATTCCCACGAATAATAGATGAATAAACTGACGGCAACTCATTTATTTCATGCCACTTGCCAAGTGTATTGTTAAATACTCCTGCTCCGGCTATGTAAAATGGGTAGCCATTATTTGTCCAGACAGATCTCACATCATAAATCGTAGAATTCCACCTATCGATTTGTACTTTGTTGGTTTCGTCAATGCACATAACTCCACAATCGCCTATCTCACCCCAGTTAGAAACAGCGGCTATTTTCTTTTCCTTCCCGTCAACAGCATCGTTATAACCCCAAATATCGTATATTACTGAATTTGTACCTGTTTCAAGTAAATTAAACTTTTTACCATCGTAATGCGTTATTCCCCCATTGGTGCAGGCAATATAGAAGTTTTCTGAACTTGTTCCCCATACTTTTACAGCACTCCCTCGTCTGCCACTGGTTATGTATTTTTTTTCCCAATTACTCCCATCCCAATGCAAATATCCTCCGGCTGAAGAAAACAGCCAATAATCATTTCCACTCATCCCCCACACAGCGTCACTGGAAGCAAACCCGAATAATCCTGGATAGGTTTCAAACTCAAAACTCTTAAATTCCCATTGCTTTCCATTCCAGTGTGCAGCATTATAAGGTGGATAACTACATTCCCCAGTACTATCTCTGATCGCATACTCTCCAACTACCCAGATATCGTTATCGTTTAATATTTTAACGTCTTTTAAATGACATACAGAACAATCGCCGATATAATACTTCTTCCAGGTAAAATTATGACTTGAGGGTTTTAACGTTCTTATTTCCAGCTCTTTGCTTTTAGAGACAATACCTTTTTTATTATAAATATCACAACTGTATGTGTATATTGTATTTTCTTCAAGTCCGCTATCTGTTATATTCGTATCTATGATCATACCCTGGAAGCTTTTTATTTCCTTACCGCTTCTTTTAATAACCAGCACCTCGTCAGAATTTAGTTCAGCTTTAATATTTAGAAAAGTTTCCTTTACTCCGGGAGAGTATGCTGTAATGGTTACACTACCTGCTTTTAATCCCGCTGGTTCGTTTATGCAGGAAATAAAAATGGTTAATAATAATACTACAATTATGGCTCGATGCATTAATATCCTTTCATTATTTTAGTTGTTTTCATCTTTATATTATATTATTTACAGTTTGATTTATTTTTATGTGAATGAAACTTTCGGTAACCGACGCACCTAAAACTTGCATATCAAACAGATTGTTATTTTCAGTATTTACGAGTGCATCTTCTTTGCAGGATATTGCGGTAATAATTATAAACAAAGTCAAATAACAGCAGAAAAGCTTCTTCATAATACCCCTAAATAATTTGTTTATTGAAAATCCGTTACTTTACAACAAATCTTTTTTGCTATTCAACATTAAAATAAAATCAAAAAGAATGCAAGCTTTATTTTGTTATAATTCTGTATTTTATTTTTATTATGTAATTGTGAAAGTCTGAACCCGGATTTATAGCCGCTTTACAAGAATTTACCTCAGTGCCACGGAGAAGAATGAATACCTTCCCGGCGCTTCGACTTCGCTCAGCGTCCGTCCCTCCACGCACCACGATTCTTAACGGTAGTGATTATTTGGGTTTGCTTGGGAATTACGGTCTTTAATCCTGTTAATCATTTAATCACAAAAATCAGAGTTCAGATTATTCTTTTCTGTCTTCGATAACCTTAGGGCACCGGGCGGTATCTACACAAAATATTGTGCAGACTTCCGACATCCAGCCACCCCCGATTGCATCGAGGGCTATGCATATTTAATCCCTCCGGGATTAACAGGAATATTGCTGATATGATTTGTCTAATTATTTTATCCCCCGGAGATTTAAGATTCCCCCTTTGTGCCTTTGGGCCTTAGTGGTAAATTATAAAAAAAGGGCAGACACTTTACGTCTGCCCCAACTCTGTCACGCTTCACGATTCTTACTTTACCAGCATCATCCGCTTTGTATCCGAGAAACTGCCGGCGTCTATCCTATATATATACATTCCTGAACCGAGTCCGGAAGCATCAAATTTTACTTCGTATCTTCCTTTAAGCTTATATTCATTTACGAGTGTTGTTACTTCCTGTCCCAAAAGATTATATATTGTCAGTCTTACAGCTCCGTCTTTCGGAAGTGCATATCTTATTGTTGTTGCCGGATTAAAAGGATTAGGATAGTTCTGAGACAATGAATATGTAGCAGGAATTTCAGTTTGATTTTCCTCAGCAGATACGATGCCGTCGGTTGTAAAGGAAGCAGTGTAAGAGAATCCCATCCAGTCCCCGGCATATGCAGATTCAATTCTTGAATTTACTCTCCAATAGTACATTTTGTCTTCTTCAAGTTGAATTCTTGCTGTGGGGTCTGCAAGTGCTGTATCTGAAAATACAATATTTTGGAATAGTTTATCTTCAGCTACATCAATTCTGTATCTATCAACATAATTAAGCTTTTCCCAAGAAAAATCCACCAGCGAAGTTATTTTTTTCTCTCCGTCAGGATATATAAGTTCCGGAGAATAAATTTCACCTATAACCAATGTTCCTGTTGTATCAGAATTATTAACAACACATCTGTATTCCCCATATCTTTCAGGAATAATAGGATAGTAGGTTACTGAAAACGGCAGAGATTGTGAGTACATATTCATAGGTTCTGAATCTTTTATCCAACTGTAATTGTTACCGCTGATACCCGATTCAACATAAAAATTCTGATCAATCACCGTGTTTTCGCCAATCATAAACTTCTGAATCGATTCCGGTCTGATATAAAGTCTTGAATCAAAATACACGCCTTGTTCAGGAGGCAGAGTACTTTTACCTGTGTAAATAATACTGCCTCTGCCGGTTAGCGGAGAATTCATAATACCTGCATTTACGAAAGTGCTATCCACATTAAGATACTTAATGTTATTTATACCCTTATTTATATAGTTTCCGAAAACCGAAACATAATTCAAGCTGTTACCCGGTTCTAATCCGGCATAACCATAGTTGTAAAGATCTCCGTGAATGGTAACTTTGCTTTCATATATGCCTGTGAAGAATAGTGAATCATAATTTACAACATTTCCGGTTATTTCCGGAAACTGAGAGAATAGCTGACTTTGCCCGCCTATCCTGTTGATTTTGTTCAACACAAGATCAGTATTAATCATCTGACCTAAGAAAGTTGTATTCGATTTGGATACTACGGCAGAGCCGGTGCTTCCGATAATATTACTATAGATAGTATAATCTTTAGTAAAAAGTTTATTTATGCCAAGTGAAATCGGACCTGTAACAATTGCTCCGTTTATAAGCATAAAATCCGTTGTTAAAGCAATTCCCGGATTATTTCCTGTATTTAAGGATTTCTTAATATTTCCGTAAAACTTAGCCGAGGCTCCTGCTGAAAACTCATAAGTACGTTCTTCCGGAAGTATCAGTTCATAAACAGAAATATTTCCGCTGTTGGAGAGGTTTCCTTTAAGTATTATTTCCTTTACTGAATCAATTTCTGATGAGTTTATGATATTTCCGTTAGCCCAAAGAGCTTCAGCAGTATAGATTCCGTTGTTGTTAAAATCACCGTCAACTCTCAAAGTCAGAGTTCTTCCGGTAAAAGGATCATTCTGATTTCTATGGCCGCGTATCTCACCTTGATTTGTCAAATTGCCTTCAATATAGAAATAGTCATCACCGAAAGTGTTAGTACCCGGATAATCATTAAACTGAACTATACCCGTGTTTATCAAGTTCTTCTTTATTATCGGTGCTGTAGCTGTTCCACCTGCAATTTCAACTATCCCTTCAAAGACAACATCCTCATTAAACACCGCCCCGCTTATATAAAACGAACCAGCTCCGTTAAGCGTAAATGAATTATCAATATATCCGTCAATCAGATAACCTCCATCCATATAGAAAGTACTGCTTTCAGGAATAACAAGGGTGTTCCAATTTAAATAAAATCTTGTTCCGCTTAGAGAAAGCGGATTTGCAATGATGAGTTTTTTATCTGTACCTGATATATTAATCTGATCTAGTTCAAGAGTACCCTCATTAACAAAACTCTGATCAGAAGAAGATGCAAAGTGCAGAATTGAAGCTTTAATAAATCCCGTACCATTAATATTTCCGTAAACATATAAATTATTGTCCACTTCTATTCTTCCCCCGGTGCCAACTGTAAGATTCAGGCAAGAGAATCCGCCTTCAACTGTCAGTGAAGCAGGCTGACCATTCTCGGATTCTATAAGAACAATCCTGGCAGTAGCAAACTGAGCATTGACATGCCCATGAATTATTACATCTGAATCTGCCGGAGGAACTTCTCCTCCTACCCAAGTTACCGGGTCATTCCACTCCCCTCCTGAACTTACACTAACAAACTGTGCAAATATTTGAATCGACAACACTGAACACAAAAACAGTAATTTCAATAATCCGTACATTTTCAGCTCCCATTTAATATTTATTTTAGGGCTAAAAATATGTATAATCCTTCCTTTTACTAAATGCTTTCTTTAAGGCATTCATTTATATCACATAAATAAAAAGTGTATCATAAGTCACATTTGCAATTTTCTCTATCAGGAGGGAATATCCGGGATTTCGAACTTTCCGAATTCGGAACGTTTTTTGGCAAAATTCTCAGACACACACAAAGCAAAATACAACATCATGCGCATAGTTTTTTGGCTTCCTGTAAGTTTATGGTGAATTATTCAAACTACCTCACATAATTAGTTTATTTAACTAATTGTTTGTTTTATTCACTATACGGCATTATTTTGCATATTTAATTTTTACAATTTATTCGGAAGCGTTGAAATGATTAAAAGAGTTGCCAGATTATTTGATAAGGTTCAGAATGATTCTGAAGTTGTAAAGTGGATTAGAAAGTTTTCCGCTTCTAACAGAAACTTCGCAGTTTTGAAAATTTCAGGGGCTTCTTTAAGTAAATTCCCCGAGGATATTTGTGAAGATCTTGCAATTTTATCCAAACTTGATCTTGATGTGCCGGTTATTTACGGCTGGGGCAACGATCTTACAAGAAAGCTTAAAGATAACGGACTTGATACTGTTATGCATCATTCAGGCGTTAGAGTTACCCGCGAATGCGACTTACCATATCTTAATGAGATTGCCGAAGAGCACGGAAATATTATAATAGATGGTTTGAATAAAAGAGGAATTCCTGCCAAAATAGTGAAAGGAATATTCAAAGCAGAAATGAAGCAATTGGATGGTGTTGATTACAAACATTATACCGGCGAAATTACTTCTACCAAAACAGATGTTATTCTTGATTATCTAAGCAAAAGCATTATTCCCGTTATTCCTCCAATAGGATTTTCGGAAAGCGGCGAGATTATGAATATTAATGCAGATTCTGCGGCAAAAGAACTCGTTCTTAAACTTATGCCGGAAAAATACATTATTCTTACAAATACTAATGGCGTACTGGATACATCAGAAAAAGTAATTTCCGAAATATCTGTTTCTGAAGATTATCAGAGACTTGTTGAAGAGAAAATCGTTAATGAAGGAATGAAACTGAAAATTGATGAAGCAAAAGAGATTATTGAAGAAGTATCATCTAAGAGAAAAGAAATTGCAGTTCAGATTGCCAATCCTACCGACATTCTTTCAGAGTTGTTTACAGATGCCGGAAGAGGCACTTATATTAGACAATAATTTACAGGGGCATCAGAACTTTCCTGATACCCCTGCTGTTCTCTTTTAATAATTATTAGTTTATGTTTTTAAGGCCTCACAACCTGGTCCTGATAAATTGCTTCTTCCGCCGGCAGATGGTGTAATTTTAATCTGCGTCCCAATCCTTTCCTTCAAGGCTGAAACGTGTGAAATCAATCCGATAAGTTTTCCCTGCTGCTGGATACCGGATAATGCTTCAACTGCTTTATCCAATGCGTCTTCATCCAGCGATCCGAATCCTTCATCCAAAAAGAGCGAATCAACACGCACATTTTTGCTCGACATACCTGATAAACCCAGCGCAAGTGCAAGACTGACAATAAAAGTTTCGCCTCCCGATAGGTTTTTCACAGGTCTTATTTCTCCTGCCTGGTAATTGTCAATAACATTCAGTCCGAGTTCTTTATCTTTAACCAGCAGGTAACGGTCGCTCATAGTTTTAAGATTAGTGTTTGCATGACCGACAAGCGATTCGAATGTTAAGCCTTGAGCAAATGCACGATACTTTTTACCATCCTGAGAACCTACTAAAGAATTCAATTCATCCCATTTACGGCATTCTTTTACCTGTGCATCAAATGCATTTTTCACAATTTCAAACCTTTCCCGGTTTTCTTTATTCTGCCGGAGTTTTGCGCTGCTGATAATCACTTGACTTCTGAGAGCTTCCAATCGGGTTTTCAGATTGCCGACTTCTATTTCTAATTCTTCGATTGATTTATCAGTAAGCTTTTTAGCAAGATTTTGTTTAAGGATTTTCTGCTTTTCGTTCAATATTGTTTTCAGTTCCAGTTCCCTGTTTTTCAGTTCACCGGCTTTATCGGAAATTCGTTCTCTTTCTTCTGCTGAAAGTCTGGACTTAATAAATGAATGTTCATCTTCAAATCCCGCAGAAGAAAGTTTTTGCAAAAAATCATTCTCTTTTGTTTTTAATTCTTCCGTTATAAGGCTTATTTTTTTATCTAAAGCTTCAATGTTTGCTTTAATCGTTACAAATTTCTCTTTAATACTTTCAGTGGCAGTTTTTGCCGTTTGCAGTGCAGATTCCGCTTCCTTAAGCATTTGCGATACTCTTTCCTTTTCTTCTGAAGTATCTTTGTCGCCAAACTTTGAGTACCTTTGCTCTTTCAAATCCTTTATGACAGCCAGAATTTCGGCTGCTTTACTACGATTTTCATTTAGAGAATTTGTGCTTTTCCGGATCAATTCTATTAGATTATCAATTTCACTTTTCAGCCGGTCTTGCTTAGCATTGCATTCATTAACCTCTGCGGTAAACTCCTGCCATTTTTTTCTTCTGTTTTTTAATGAATTATACAAGTCAGGAATTAAATCTTCGGTTATTTCCGAGATGCCCAGCGGATTCAATTTTTCCGTAACTGCAATTTTCTCAGATTCATATTGTGATGATTTGTTCCCTATGTCTGCTCTAAAAATCTTGATTTGCTCTTCGAATGATTTTTTATTATATCCCTCATTAATCTGCAGTATTTCTGCATCTTTAAAATCTTTTTCAGATTGCTTCTGTTTTGCTTCCAGATTTTTAATTACTTCTTCAATTTTTTCCGCATCCTTAATTATTTTACTTACAACTGCTTCTCTTTTTTCTGCTTCATTTAAAGAAGGCACATTTCCTCTGGCGTAGGGGTGATCTTCAGAACCACAAAGCGGACAAGGTCTCCCGTCTTCAAGCTGTTTACGTTGTTCCTCTAATTCCGATATTTTATTCAGTAAAATTATTTCCCTTTGAAGGCTTTCAAATTCATCTCTGTATTCTCTGAGCAGCCTTCCGTTAAGAATTTCTGATAATTTTTCATTTTCCTGCTGAATTTCGTCTTTATGTTGCTGAAGAATAGTATTGCAACTAATTTGCTTTTTATCCGCCTCTGAAAGCTTGCTCTCTGTATTTTTTAATTCCTTTTCGATTTTTGATACTTCAGAATGTTTCTTTTCAATCTCCGCCCTCATTTTACCAAGCGATTCCAATTGTTTTTCCAGACCGGTAAGATTTTCAACCAGCCATTCATCTGATTGGTTTTCCGACAAATACTTTTCCGCGTCAGTAAGTCTAAAATTAACCGTTTCAAGTTGATTTTCCTTTGTAGAGACTTCATTCTTCTCTTGTTCAATTTCTTTTGAAATAGAATCAAGTGTTTTCTCAATTTCCTTAGCCGATTTATTATTTTCATCTATCTTTGTATCAAGTATGATTACTTCATTAATTAATGCAAATATCCTGTCCTTTTCTTCTTTAATTGCCTCAGTTTTCAGTTCTGCATCTAATAATTCTGCATCTGCTTCCTTAGAATTCTTTTCAATATCAGGCAATTCAGCTCTGTTAGCAGCTCTGGTATCCTGTACATTTTTCAATTGTTTTCGTGAAGCCTCCAGCCCTGCAAAATCCGCATCCAGGCGTCCTGCTCTTTCTGCTGCTTTAAGTTTTTCCTGTTCAGGAATAAAGTCTTCGACTTGCTTGCTTAATGTTTTCAGATTTTCATTTACCTGCTCAATTTCCCCATAAAGAGAAGTAATTTCCTTTAACCATTCAATTGCTTTTTCCGCAGCTGTTGTTTCATTTGACGCAGATTTTTCCTGAGCTCTCATTTCGTCGAGTTCTGCTTCGACAGTATTTTCTTCTTCCGGACTTAAAATTTTAATTTCTTCAAGCTTATTCTTTATATTGTTAAGTATCTCGTTCTCTTTTTTTTGCCTTTCAAATACTTGAGCTGAAATTTTTGAATAGATTTCCGTTCCTGTAATCTGTTCAAGAATTGCAGATTTTTCATTAGCATTTGCTTTTAAGAATTCATCAAAATTACCTTGAGATAAAAGTATGGATCGAGTAAATCTGTCATAGTCCATCCCTGTTTTCTCAACTATTACGTTTTCAATCAAGCTTTTTTTATTTTCGATTATTTCACCTGAAGGGTCTATTGAAACACTTTGTTCAGCATCCTGCAGTTTAGCCCCCGGTTTTTTATTTGCCCGGCGTTGTTCCCAATGGCACCTGAACCTGCCGGCTTTAGATTCAAAAACCACCTCTGCATAACACTCGCCCGTACCTCGCGACATAATCTCGTTCGAACTTTTTGTAATATCTCCGAGTCTCGGAGTATTGCCATATAAAGCAAGGCATATTGCATCTAAAATAGTGGATTTCCCCGACCCTGTAGGTCCGGTGAGAGCAAATATTCCGTTACCGGTATATTCAGGATTCGTAAAATCTATTTTCCATTCACCGTAAAGTGAATTAAGGTTTTTAAATCTCAGTTCAAGTATTTTCATATTTCGCGGCCCTCCTGAATAAATTGGATTATCTCCTTATAAGCTTCCCGCAGTTCATCCCGCCTTTCTTCGTTTACTTTCTTAGAATCCAGCAATCTCTCGAAAACGGAATTCGGGTCCAAATCTTCCAACTCCTCAGCCGAAGAGTATTTTTCAAGAACCCCCTCAAATACTTTTCTATTCTTTATCCTCAATATTTCCAAACCGAAATCTTTTATGAATTCGTGAAGTTCTTCATTCAAACCCGAGTGCTCATTTTCTCCGGTGTATTCAATTTCCACCCAGGCCCGGCTGTTATCCTTCATCAATTCGTTTAGTCTTTCTTTAATCTTATCTATATCGCCTGCAATTCTTTCCAATTGCTTAAATCGTGGAATTTTAATTTCCTTAATATCCGTGCCTGTGAGAGTAAACTCTACTATGATAACTATTTTCTCCTGGTTTGCCTCTCCGAATCCCATAGGTATCGGCGAGCCTGAATACCGAATGTTAGAGGCTCCTCCGACAATCTGCGAAACGTGCAGATGTCCCAATGCCAAATAATCAAGCGAATCTGAAAATATCCTGCTTGCAACCGAGGAAAGAAATCCTTTATATATTTGCCTGACCCCCTCGCCCTCCGAACTGCCGTTATCGGCTGCAAACAGATGTCCCATTCCAATTATCGGAATCCTTCTGTTCGATTTTTCCCCTGAAAGAATTCTTTCTCTTTTTTCCTCAGCTTTTTTAACAACATCAAGATAATGTGATTTCACCCCTTCCATTATTTTGTTATTCTTATCCTCGATATTTTCACCCGGAGTCATAATTCTTACATCTTTATCCCTCAGATAAGGCACTGCGCATATAATAGCCCGGTCTTGTTCTTCGTTACCGGTAATAAGAAATACTTCATCTTCCGGATTATCAGTAACCGCCCCTACCACAATAACATTCAATATACGCAAGATTTCTTTAGGGGCTTCAAGAAAGGAAGGAGAATCGTGATTGCCTGCAATTATGACTATGTTCCTGCATCCGGAGACAGAAACTTTTGTAAGGAACCTGTAATAGAGTTCCTGAGAATGAGTACCCGGCGCCCCAATATCAAAAACATCACCGGCAACAAGAAGTGCGTCTATCTTCTCTTCATTAATAATATCACCAAGCCAATTCAGAAATGCTTCGAATTCCTCATAGCGTTTTCGTTCGTAAAGATTCTTCCCTAAGTGCCAGTCTGAAGTATGAAGTATTCTCATTTCATTGCCTCTGAAATTTATTTATGTATCCCTAAATACCAAATTATTTAGTTTACTGCAAGAAATAATTTATCCCAAATTTGTCATTGAGGAAGAAAGTAATGACAAATCGCCTAACAAAATCTAAATCCCGCAAAATGCGGGATAAGATTTTGTAAGGCGGGGTTACCCAAATTATTCTTTCTTTGCAATGGTATTCAGTGATAAAGATTTTCTAACGAATAATTTGGGTTTATTCTGAGTTATTGAATACCAACAAAAAACCCCGCTTATCAAAATCGCATATTGATAAGCGGGGTTTTTATAACAACTTAGTGGAGGTGGCGGGAGTCGAACCCGCGTCCGAAACTACTTGCTGAAAGACCTCTACACACTTAGTCTGTATTTTTATCTCGTCTTAGCGTCCCCTGCAGACAAGGCGATTAAGACCAGCCCGGTTAAGTTTCGCCTCCTCTACCCGCGCACTCGATTCGGCTATTGTACCATTGCGGCGCTCCGTAGAATCCCGGTACACGGGGATCCAGGGAACGGCAGCTTAAATTAAGCTGCTAAAGCGTAAGAATTTTCGCCAGTTATTGGCTTCCGATTTCGTTAACGTGTCTATCGGGAACACGGTGTGCCATCCAACCTCATAATAATCCCGTCGAAACCAATTTCACCCCCTATTTTTTCCAGGGGATATCTTCAATTCCTCTTACGGCATTCTCATATCTTGAAAGAACAAATAATAAATCTGAGAGACGATTCAAATATACAATAACATTTACATTAATTTCAATGGATTTCGCGAGTGTTACCGTGTTTCTCTCAGCTCTTCTGCAAACGGTTCTTGCAAAATGCAGAATGCCTGAGCCTTCGCTTCCTCCCGGAAGAATAAACTGTTTTAATTCCGGTATTAAATCAGAGTACTTATCTATGCTTTTTTCCAGTTCCTCAATCATTTTTTTATCCACCCTGGGCACATAATCGCTTTTTGTGCCTAAAGGCGAGGCTAAATCTGCACCTAGTATAAACAGATCGTTCTGAAGACTGTTTACAAATTCATTCAGATCGCTGCTTACTTTTACCTGTGCCATTCCAAGTACTGCGTTAAGTTCATCGACCGTACCGTAGGCTTCAAGTCTCAGATTGTCTTTTGAAACACGCTCTCCTCCGAAAAGAGCTGTGGTTCCGTCATCCCCTGTTTTCGTATATATTTTCATCGTTTAAATGGAAGTTTTGTGACTTTGAATTTTAATTTATTTCCGTCTTTTACGGCAAAAAATGTCTGACCTTCAGTTATTCCCTGAGCTTTCAGAACTGTCAAGCCAATAAATTTACCGGTCAGTCCTGATTTCGCCACGCTGGTAAGTTTTCCTGCTTCATTGCCTTCAGCATCCTGTACCGGAAGTGTTTCTTCCATTTCCAGCGGTTCGTCAAAGATTGCACCATAAAGATTGCGACCGGCTTTACCGCTGCTTTCAATTTTTGCAATAACTTCCTGTCCGATATAGCATCCTTTATTAAAAGACACTTCACTTATCAGATTTATATCATACGGATTAAAAAACAGATTTATTTCTTCAGGTGCTGAGGGAATACCCTGCTCAATCCTGAATATATCAAAAGCTTTTCTTCCTGCAAACTTCAGGTCAAAAACAATATTGCTGTTAATGACATATTCAATTATCGATTCTGCCTTGGCCATATCACCTATCATCCAGAATTTCTGCTGCCCGGCAATATTTTCAAGTCTGTAGAATATCAACTCGAATCCGTCTGTCCCAATTCTAAACAGCGAGTCTTTTTCAAGTGAATCGAGTGCTTTGCCAGCAATAAGCGTCAGATATGATTCAGCTTGCGGACCTGCAAATTCGAGTATCAGATATTTCCCTGACACATCCTTTAATTCAATTGGTTCTACATGAGCGAAATTCCTTAGCCAGGAAAGTAGTTTTGACTTATTTTCATAAGAACCGCACACAAGAACAAATTCTGTAAAATTTATTATTGTTGTACGGTCAATAAGTCTGCCCTTTTCGTTTGTAAAAAGTGTTCTTCTCGCTTTGCTTACCGGCAGTTCATTCATTATGTTCGTTGAAATCCTGTGCAGAAAATCCAAAGAGACTTCACCTCTTAATTCGATTAAGGAATTCGAAGATATATCCCTTACTGAGACTCCTCTTCTAAAGGCATAATATTCTTCTTCTGTATTTGTGTAGGAGTCGATTATTCCGGATTCCGCCACATCAGCCTTCGGAAATATTTTCTTGTATGTTTCAGCTAAACTTGTCAGATAATTCTTTTCTTCCATTATTAAACCTTCAATATTTACGCGTCCATTGTCTGTTAACTTTAGTTGTATATAAACTCTTTAACGTATCCCAGGTAAAAGGGATTGAATCTATCAGTCTGTTGTAGGTTACTGAATCTACAAACCTGTATTCCCAGTAATCAGGGAACTTATCGTCGTTTAAATTCGCCAGTGTGCGCTTAAAAGCAATGCCTTCATACGATTCCATCAGATGAGGCGGTTTATCAATACCGTCAATGAAGAAGAAATTGTAATTCCTGTTCCCAAGTTTAATCCCGTCTTCAAAATTAACACGAAGATATTTTATGTTTCTTGCTCTCCAGGTTTCAATCTTCATATAATTGAATCCGCCGTGAATCGGTACCGGTGACTCCCACATAACTTCAAATGAATTATCCCTGCATCTTAATAGCGTTACATAGAAAAATGCCGTTCCGAGTTTTGTACTGTCGAGATTAATGAAACTGCTGCTGAATCCTATCACATTTTTTGGTTCGATGTTTCTTTCGCCTTCTTTCGATTTTGCAATCAAGGCAAAAACATAATTTTTAGAAGGGCCGTAATAGATCACTGCAGATTTCGGCACATTGTATGTGAATGTTCTGTCGAATTCAACGAGATAAGTACCGGTCGGATAACTTTGAGCTATAAAATCCTTAACCGCCAATGTATCGCAAGGGAAACGTTCCCTGGCTATCTTTTCTTCCATTGCTCTTTTATAGTCAAGCGATCTTTGGTTTTCGTCTTCGCTGCTATCTCCTCCGCAGGAAACAAGCATTATAAGAAATATAAACAAGGTAAACTTTAATAATTTCATTTATTTTTTCCGTATTCTTCAAGGAAAAATATTGAACTGACAAGCCCCATTTCGAAATTCTTCAGATCCCAATGTTCATCAGGTGAATGTATGTTGTCGGAATCAAGGCCGAACCCCATCAGAAGTGCCGGAACATTCAGATATCTCATAAAATCAACAACAATCGGAATTGATCCTCCTTCGCGGGTAAAAACAGTCTCTCTTTTAAATGATCTTGCAAGGGCTTTTTCGGCAGCTTTAATTACCGGACTATCAAGTTCTACAACAACAGGCAAAGCGCTGTGGTAAACTTTAACTTCAGCCTTTACAGTATTAGGAATCAGCGATTGAATGTACTGTTTGAAGTCTTTTGCAATAAGTCCGGGTTTCTGATTCGGTACAAGTCTCATAGAGATTTTTGCCGAAGCTTTTGAAGGGATTACAGTTTTTGCGCCTTCACCCAGAAATCCGCCTTTTATTCCGTTACAATCCAAAGTAGGTCTGCACCACAGTCTCTCGAGTGTAGAAAATCCGTCTTCTCCTTTTAATTCTTTCACGCCATATTCTTTTGCAAATTTTTTATCGTTGAATTTAAGTCTGTCGAAATTTGCTCTTTCTTTTCTTGTTAGAGGAATTACATCCTGATAGAAATTTGGTATGGTAATTTTCCCTTTTTTGTCTTTGAGTTTTGCAATCAGGTTGGCAAGTTCAATTATCGGATTTGCGAATGCACCGCCCATACTGCCTGAATGGAGGTCGCGGTTAGGTCCGGTAATTTCAATTTCAGTGTAAAGCAATCCTCTCAGTCCGTATGTAATTGTCGGAATTCCTTCATCATAAAGAGATGTATCTGAAATCAGAACTGCATTACATTCCAGCATTTTTTTGTTTTTTGATAGAAATTTCGTGAGATTCTCGCTTCCTACTTCTTCCTCTCCTTCCAGTATAAACTTAACATTTACCGGAAGAGTGCCGTAGGTTTTCAGTAATGCTTCAACTGATTTGATATGAATAAAATTCTGTCCTTTATCGTCGCTTGTTCCGCGTGCGTATATCACATTGTCTTTAACCACAGGGTCGAAAGGAGGATTTGTCCATTGATCGAGCGGGTCAACCGGCTGAACATCATAATGGCCGTAAATGAGAATTGTAGGCTTACCTTTTGCTTCCATCCATTCGGCATAAACAAGCGGGTGACCTTCAGTAGGAATTTTCTCGGCATTTTTTAATCCTGCGGATTTCAGCTTTGCCACAAGAAAATCCGCACACTTATCAACATCTGCTTTATTCTCCGGAAGTGCACTGATACTTGGAATTCTGAGATATTCCTTCATCTCTTCAACGTAACCGGTAAAATTCTGCCGGATATAATCAACAGCCTTTTCCACTTTATTCTCCTTTGGTTTATATATTTTATGCAGTTCGGGTCTTTAAGATTATTAGAATTTCTTCTATCAAACAGCAACAAAAAATAACGAATTTTCGCATAAAAATCGGAAAAAAATGACAATATTGCTTAATTTAACGTTTGATTTTTAATTGGCTTTACAGATGCTCATTTACAGATACATTTTAAGGAACCACTTCTTCCCTTTTATCGGTTCTCTTTTTACGCTGATTTCGGTATTACTTCTTCAATTTCTTATGAAATTTGCCGATAAACTGATTGGCAAGGGCCTAAGTTTTTGGATTATCACAAAATTAATTGCATACAACCTTGCCTGGATGCTTGTTCTTGTAGTTCCAATGTCAGTTCTTGTGGCTACATTGATGGCTTTCGGAAATATGTCGCAGAATAATGAAGTTGCCGTGATGAAATCTGCCGGCATCAGTCTCTACAGAATGATTCTTGCTCCGTTTCTTATTGCCGCAGGATTGTTTTATCTTCTTGTTCTTTTTAATAATTATGTTTATCCTGAAGCTAACCATCAGGCTCGCATATTAATGATGGATATCAGAAATCAGAAGCCTACTTTTTCTCTTGTTCCGGGGGTCTTTAATTCTGATGTACCTAACTTTTCCATACTTGCCCGCGAAGTTGACCCGGTTACAAACAGTATGACGGGAGTAACAATCTATGATTTCTCAAGAGCGGCAAAGAAAAATGTTGTAACGGCTGAAAAAGGCAGAATATATTTTTCTAAAAACCACTCTAAACTTATGATGGATCTTCAAAACGGAGAGATTCACGAATCTGAAGTTACTGATGAAAACGTTTACAGGAAGCTTACATTCAAAGCTCATAAAATTGCAATGAACGGAGAGGAATTCTCTTTTAAGCAAACTGCGGCCGGGTTGGAAAAATCTGACCGTGAACTCGGAGCTGATGATTTGGCCTTAATTGCCGATAGTCTTGAAATAATAGATAATAAATTAAGAAGTGCGTTCAGAAAAAAAATTGATAAGTCGTTTTTTGCCGACTCTCAGTATTTCTATCCTAATCCAATTAATATAAAAAATCCGGATTCCTACTTCATCCTCAAAGCAGACGAAAGACTCTATGCTCAGAGGTCTTCATTCCTTCAATCCATAGGAGAATTAAGAAGAAGTCAGGAACAGCTTAATAATTTTAATGTTGAGATATACAAGAAGTATTCAATTCCTTTTGCTTGTATTATTTTTATAATGATAGGAGCTCCGCTTGGTACTATTACCCGCAAGGGAGGAATGGGGGTTGCCGCAGGTGTTAGCGTTATTTTCATTTTCATTTACTGGGCATTTTTAATCGGCGGGGAGAAACTTGCAGACCGGGGAATGGTTTCACCTTTGATGGGAATGTGGAGTGCAAATATTTTTCTTGGGATTCTCGGAATTCTTCTATTAGTTAAAACAGCTAAAGAGCAAGTTACTGTAGATTTCTCTTTCCTGAAGAAACTGCTCCCGAAATCCTTCAAATCTGAAGAGGTCTCAGATGAAAATTCTTGACCGATATCTGATTCGCCAGTTCTTAAGCACTGCACTTTTTGCCCTCTTCGCCTTCGCCGGCTTATTTGTTGTGATCGATCTTATGGAAAATATGGATGATTTTATCGACAACAATGTTGCAACAGATCTTATAATTGAATACTATATTGTTTTTCTTCCGGATATCCTAAGGCTTATGACTCCTGTTGCCGTTCTGCTTTCAAGTCTTTTTACAGCCGGGAAAATGTCCACGCAAAATGAAATTACAGCAATTAAATCGAGCGGCATAAGTCTATACCGATTTATGCTTCCTTTCATTGCGGTATCTTTCCTTATTTCTGTTTTTTCAATTTACTTCGGCGGATATTTAGTTCCGCAGGCAAACAAAAGAAAGGTATTCATCGAACAGAAATATATGAATAAGGGTATTGAGCAGTCGAGTAATAATATTTTCTTCCAGGACAGTAAAACAAGAATAGTTTCTATTTCTTTTTACGATGCCTCAACTAAAAATGCTTATAGAGTAAGTCTTCAGGAATTCCGGCCTAATGATATAACAAAAATGGATTTGCGGGTAGATGCTCCAAGAATGCAGTATATTGATTCTCTTAAGTCTTGGGTGATTTTTGACGGAATTCAGCGTCAGTTCTCTGATATAAAGGAAAATATGCATAAATTCAGTGAAATGCCTTATCCAAAACTTAATTTTAAACCTGAAGATATAGAAACTAAACAGAGAAAACCGGCTGAAATGAATCTTGAGGAACTGAAAAATTTTGCTGAAGCTCAGCTTCTTTCAGGAAATGCACCTACAAGAGAACTAATTGAATATCATTCACGATTTGCATTCGCATTTGCCAGTCTTGTTGTGGTGTTTTTAGGACTTCCCATATCTGCCAATAAGAGGAAAGGCGGGCTGGCGCTTCACTTTGGAATCAATCTGCTTCTTACTTTCATTTATCTTGGATTTATGAAAATAAGCCAGGCATTCGGAACCAATGGTGCCTTGGACCCGTTCACTACCGCCTGGCTTGCCAATTTTATTTTCCTGGCTGCCTCAGCAATCAATCTTTTAAGGATGAACGATTAAAAATACCAGGCCATTCCGCATGTAAGTCCCAAAGCTTTTAAATCATTTCCGAGTATTAATCCGTTTACGTGAGAGACTGTCATATCAATTTCTGTTGAACCGGTAATAAATCCTATTCCGCTGCTCCAACGAAATTTATCGTATCCCCCGAACGAAAAACCGTTGCGGAAAGCGAACCAGTTTGCCGGCATCCAATCAATTCCAATAGCAGCTCTTGGTTTAACCGTGTTCCCGGGTACTTCATTAAATCCCTGTGAATACTGAAGCAGAACAAGCATCTCACCGGGAAATTCTCCATCAAGAAATTTATCAAGTTGAAATTCAGCTCCTAAATTAAGACTTGAAGGTAACGAAGTTGTAAAAGCTTCAGTATATCTTCCTTCCGGTTCAAGAGTATTGAACAGAGAATCTGTAATGTCTTTATCGTTGAATCCTTTTATTGTAAATCTTGTATCAGCTTCATATGCAACCGTTTCTTTATCCCACTTAATACTTCCTATATCATTAATAGAAATACCGAACGCCCAAACACTGTCAAGCACGGCAGTAAATCCAACGTCAAAACCCATTCCGCTGCCCGCGGGTTCAGGGAAAGGGCCTATGTTTGATTCTCTGTTACCGGTGCTCTCATCAAAATTGTACTTTACA
The DNA here is from genome assembly GCA_964584325.1 of uncultured Melioribacteraceae bacterium. GTDB lineage: Bacteria > Bacteroidota > Ignavibacteria > Ignavibacteriales > Melioribacteraceae > CAZOZP01. Next base: position 16,834 of record CAZOZP010000033.1, on the reverse strand, counting down.
CCGAAATCAGGCGATAGCGCGGTAACTGCTTTAAGCTTGCTTTCAGCCTGAAATTCATAACTCCCGTTAACAGAAAATGATGTATTTATGTTTTCGAGTCCCATGTATGCAAATCCGCTTATATATTTCAGCCTTACACCTGCCGAAAAGCTTTCAAAGAATCCGCTGAAAATTTCACTAACATCTCTTGCGTAAGACAAGGAATACTCCCTTAGACCCCAGGCCTGCATTTTTGTATCGTTAAAATCATATAAAGTCTCCAATTCATTGCCCGGCATAAGTTTAATTAGATTTTTCGGAATCGCTAAATCCATTGCAACTATATCATTGATTGAAAATCCGAACGACCCTGCGGCGGGTGTTGAATGATAGACAAAAGAAAGCCAGTTAATATTAACCGATGCAAATACATTGTTTCCTTCTTCAATCATATCCTGAAGTCTCTGAATATCTGCTTCCGTAAGGTATCTTCCAACTTTTTTGCCTTCGTTATTAGTGGAATCCGTTGCACCAAAATAGTAATTGAAATCGCTTATCGACATAAAATTATTTCCTGTAACAACGGAAGCATTCGGTAAAGGCAGCGGTAAAACCATTTCGGTAGATTTGCCTCTGCTGAATACAAGGTTTGCAGGATTATTCCCGAATGATCTTATTCCGGGTGAAGAAACAGCACCAATACCTCCGAGTGCCATAGTTCTGGCATCCGAGTTCCAGGAAGAACCGTTCATCTGCGGATATACAACTGAAACGGCTAATATTATTATTAATATATATTTTTTCATTTTGCACCTTATTCTGAAATATGATATTTAACCCGGCCGGTTATTTTAGTCCGGATATAGTCATCTGTATGAAGTCTGACCAGTCCTTGTGTTTTAGTACTCAGGCTCAAGTGCATTACCAGTCTTGCATCTGTCATCAGTAAAACAGCTTCTCTTTTCAGGAGTTTAACAGTATTTAAGGATTTTGAAGATTTGCTTACATTTCCGTACTGGTCTGTTTCCGCTGAGGGAATTCTTATTGTATCAATTTCGCTGTAACTTGTCGGGAGAGTAAATAAAAGATTTCCTTGTGCATCTATCACATCTGCAGTAAGTTTCAATTCAGCCGGTATCCCGTTTTCTATATTCAGATCCAAATAGGCTTCCAGTACTTTATCAGGTTCTTCGGAGTCAATGTTAACATCAATTGTATCAGTAATTACAGCTCTGTCAATGCTTAATTCAAAAGGTAAATCAATTTGAACATACTCTGTAATTACGTCGTTGTCTTCTATTGTTATGTTTTTCGATTGCGGATTTAATTGAGCCTCCCCGCTAAATTCAAATCTGTTGGGCAATTTTTCGCTGAAACTCTCCAAAGCCGAAATCATTCCGAACTCTCTAAGGTCTATTGAGTTTGTTCTATCCGGAAGAAGCAGAACATTAGTAACCTGAACTGTTTTATCCTGGGAAGAATTACCGTTTGAAATTTTCATTTCACCATTGAAAAGACATTCTGCCTGGGTATAATTCCCAACTTCAATTGTCATTACGGAAGCCGGACTTAATTTCAATCCTGAATAGTCAAGCTTATCATCAATATTTTTAGTTTGAATTGAAAAAACAGAATTTTTAATTTTAACAGATACCGGTTTTAAATAACCGCTGGCAGAGCTCAGAATTATATTTCTGCTTGCAAATTGGAAATCTATTCCGTCTCCTTTCGATATTGTTACCATTTGTCCGGCTGAGTTCCTTGCCGTAATATATGAATTGCAGTGAAGTGAGCTGTCGGCATTAGCCAATGCTACCGACCATCCGGAGATATTATCTTCCCGTATTACTCTTACAGAATTTGCAGGCAAATTAGTCTCTAACATATATGGCATACCGTCTGCTTTTAAAAGTTCTGGAACAGATAAAATTACATCTGCCGCTACATTGAAATTATTTGTGATGGTAAATTCTATTCTGCCCGACTTAAATACCGCATTGTAAATAGCCGAGGAATCATCAAGAGGAATGATTGCTTCATTCATAAAAGTAGGCTGATCAGGAATTCTAGCTGTCAGACTGCTTATAGACATATCAGAAATCCGGGTATTTATTACAAATCCGCTTTCAGACGATATATAAACCGGATAAGAGGTTCCTCCCGTAAACAAGTCTGCAATGAAACGAAGCGTATTAGACATTTCCTTCCCGGTGAGGTTATATTCCAGTTTAACACTATCCTGCATAGCTATTGCTATCGTATTGTGATCAGAAATAATTTCTTCGCCCGAGATATCATCAACTATTGCAAAACTTCTTATTTCCACATCAAACGGCTGATTGTTGAAAATACTTAGAATGAGTAACCCGTTATCATAAGTAACTCTTGAATAATTATCTCCTGTCTTAAGAGCTGTTGTAACTCTGTTGAGAGTAGCAGGAATATTCTGCGATGCTCCAACCGTAATTCCGGAAATCCAATTACCGGTAGGGATATCTGTTTGAGAATTTATACTTTCGTCTTGAATTCTTATACTGCTGATTGAATGGCTGAATGAATTATCTTTATCTGAAAGCGTAAGTTTATCTTCAAATTCTACCGGATTAAGAGTGTCTCTCTGGGAATAGTAGATGAGGTTTGGGTCTTCTGCATTACCTCCATAAGTGAAAAGTGTATCATCTTTTATAGCATCCATAAGTGTATAAACAGTATCAGCAATAGGTGCTTTCAAATTTGTATCCCATCTCGGGAGCGCTGTCTCATCCGGAATGTCAATGCACGATTGAATAAACAATGCCGTTGCAATTAATTCAATCGCAAAAATAAATTTGTATGAAATATTCATATTGTTTTCCTTGTTTAATAGAACGGCTTCTTGATTTTGAACATTAGCTGCTAAATATATAATCGCAGAAACCTGATTATTATTTAGTGATTTGGATTAAAGTCGTACTTGCGGATAAAATAGTCTGTAAACTCACTTTTCACATTTTGAACAAGATACATATCCAGTTTTCCTTTTCCCTTTGCATCGATTTTCCCTCTGTATTCGCAGTCAAAATAATTCCTGACAAGCAAATATGTATATGCTGAAATGTTCAATCTGTTAGGTTCTCCGGACGATTCCATCCTGCTTGCAATATTTACAGTATCGCCCCACACATCGTAAGTGAACTTGCGTCTGCCCACAACTCCGGCCACAACTTGTCCGGAATGCACACCAAGTCTCATATCCCATTTTACGGATGAAGTAAGATTCCTCTTCTGCATAAACTGCTGCATTTCGAGTCCGGCGCAGATGATCTTCACAGCATGGTCTTCCGCTTCAACGGGAATTCCGCCGGCCACCATGTATGAATCGCCGATAGTTTTCATCTTTTCCAGACCGTATTTATCTACAATATAATCGAAACCGCGGAATATCTCATTTAATTCTTTAACCAGGCTTTCAGCCGGAAGCACTGCAGCTGTGTAGGTGAACCCGACAAAATCAGTAAACATAATTGTTATATTCTTATACTCTCTAGGTTTAACCGATCCGGTATTCTTAAGTTCGCTAACCATTGTTGACGGAAGAATGTTATGAAGAAGTTCATCCGACTTGTTTTTTTCTCTTTCAAGTTCGTGAGTTCTCTTTGTAACCATCTTCTCAAGATCAGCATTACGCCTTTTTACCTGAGCGGTTTTATAAACATAGAATGAATATATTGCCGCAAATCCGATTATCACCGAAAGACTTATAAACCACCAGGTAAGCCAGAATGGCGGTCTGATTTCAAATCGAAAAACAGCAGCCTGTTTACTCCAGATCCCGTCACTGTTTCTGCAGTAAACTTTAAAAGTATAATCACCGGGCGGTAAAGATCTGTAGGTCACGAGCCTATCGGCAGTTTCAGACCATTTTTCATCCAGTCCTTCCAAAACATACTTATACACAAGTCTTTCAGGCGCTGCAAAGGAAATCCCGGAGAATTCAATTCTGATGCTGTTAAACTTGTAGGGTAGTTCCAAGTTCGTGGCCGCAGCAGTTGTATCAATCTCTTCTGTAAGACTGATAACTCTAAGCTTTCTGATATATACATCCGGTGGATTATGGAAAGGAATAAGATAAGGATTAATTTTAATTACACCTTTCTGCGAACCAAACCATATATTCCCTGCGTTATCTTTTAAGTATGCACCTTGATTCATCTCTGATGAAATAAGTCCGTCTCTTGAATTAAAAATTCGGAATGCAGACTCGCCTTTTGTCTTAAAATTCTTATATTCAAATCTGGTAATTCCTTTTGAGGTACCAATATAGATGTATTCGCCGTCTTCTATCATCGAATAGCAAGTATTACTCGAAAGACCATGTCTTTCATCATAAACTGTGAACTCGCTTCCATCGAATCTGGCAATACCTCCTCCGTATGTTGCCACCCAAATGTATCCGGTCTTATCCTGCAAAATGCATAGTACGTTATCATTAGGAAGGCCTTCCTTTGCAGTAAACCGAGTCACTTTTCTTCCGGTAATTCTCAGTAGTCCGTGTCCAAGTACTCCTGCCCATATATTTCCATCAGAATCTTCAGTTAATGCATAGACTTGCCAATCCCTCGGGATACCGTCTTTATCATTAAAATCAATAAACTGTTTTCCGTCAAATTTAGTAAGTCCGGTTTCAGAACCTATCCACATATGTCCGCGTGAATCTTCCAAAAAAGTAATTATCTGTTTTACATTCAAACCGTCTTTAGAGCTGTAGTTTATTATACCGGAAGAATTTATTTTAGACATCTCTTCACCTAGGTATCCGACCCAGACATTGCTTTTAGAATCAGAATATAGTACCGAGACTTGTTTTGAAGGCAGTTTATTTAGATTTTTTTCTAATTTTTTAAGATGCTTATTAAAAACTGATAATCCGTCTTCCTTATGTCCGAACCAATAATTACCGAGATTATCCTGCGTAATCGAATGAATAGAATTCCCCGGCAATCCTTCACTTGTACCATAGATTTCAATTCTTTCAGCAGATAACTTACTCACTCCGCCATTATCAAAACCAATCCATATATCACCACGGTTATCCTGAACTGCATCCCAGCAAATATTACTTGGGAGACCGTTTCTGACGCTATATCTCGTAAATTCAGAACCATCATAATGAAGAATTCCTCCTCCGTAGGTTGGAATCCAAAAGTTGCGATCGCTGTCCTGAACCATTTTGAATATCATATTTCTTTCAGGAAGAGCATTATTCAATTCTTCAAAAATCTCAGGTTTATCGTCATATAATCTTACCACACCTTTTAGAGTTGCAAGCCACAAAACGTCTTGAGAATCCTGAAAAATACCGGTTATACCATTTGACGGAAGACCATCTTTTTCGGTAATTGCGGTAAATGTATTGTTTGTGTATTTAAGAAGTCCGCTCGAAATAGTTCCAATCCACAAATTGTTCTGATGATCCATAAGGATGCTGTAAACTTCTGAATCTTCAATTTTTTTAAGATCAAGAAAAATAGAATGGTTTAAATCATTAATGTCGATCTTAACAATTCCGGCTGTTTCGTTAAAGACATAAAGATTTCCTTTAATGTCTTCTGTAAAATAAAGGAATCCGTTTTTTGCATTTTTTATCGGATAAAAAGTAAAACTCTTTCCGTTGAAATAATGCAGACCGTCTTTAGTACCTGCCCAGATTCTTCCTTTTTTATCCTGATACAGCTGATAAATAAAGCTGCTCTTCAGACCGTCTTTTGCACCAAAAATAATAGAATTAGTTCCATCGAAGCGGCATATTCCGTCTTCGGTTCCAAACCACATGAACCCCTTTTGATCCTGGAGTATTGTATAAACCGTATTCTGGGGAAGTATATCTTCATTAGAGAAATTTGTTAATGACAAATGCTGAGCTTTTATAGTACTTATGAAAATGACAATAATTGTCAGCAAGAATCGGATATGCTTTATACACAAGCGCATATTTTGTATGCCGAAATGTATTTAGTTGATTGGAGTCTGTTTATCGGGAGTAAATCCAAACGGCATTTCCCCCTGGTCGATTTTTATCTCACCAAAGCGAGCTTCATATTTTATAATATTCTCAGACAGAGCCATAAGAAGCATTTTGGCATGAATCGGTGTAGAAATTATCCTGGAATGCACCTTTGCTTTGGGAGCCCCGGGTACAACCCTGATAAAATCAATTATAAACTCTGCAGGTGAATGTGTTATTACTGCAAGATTGGAATAAATTCCTTCAGCTTCTTTTTCGCCAAGTTCAATATTTAACTGATGTGTTTTAGGATCTTTCATTGCTCCCTCTGAGGATAAATGTGTTCCGGAAGAAAATAATGCGGGAGTCACTAATAATGTGAATCCCGCATCATCATAAAATTATTTTGATAGCTCTTCGAATTTTTTCATAGCTTCAGCTTCCTGGTCTTTCATTCCAAGATAAGCATATATTCTTAAAAGAAGTTGCCAGGGTTCTGCTTTTTCAGGTTCGAGTTCTGCATATTTATTAAGCGGTTCTATAGCTTTAGCAAAAAGCTCTTTTCCTTTTTCAGAAACTGCATTCGGATCTTTAGCTTCAACTATATCAATCTCTTTGTTGCCCCATTTGATATAAGTTGCGGCAAGATTGTAATAGGCATTGCTGTACTCAGGTTTTAACTGAATAACTTCACCGAATTGAGATGCTGCTTCCTGGAATTCATTTGCATTAAGTAAAAGAACTCCATAGCTATAACGGTTAATAAAACTTGAAGGATCTTTTTCTATTGAACCTTTAAATGTAACTTTAGCATCCTCGATTCTTTGGGCATACAAATATGAATTGGCCAAATAGCCTAATATTAATTCGCTTTCAGGATTTTTTTCTTTTGCTTCCTCAAACTCTGTTACGAGTTTGTTCGCAAATTTCTTTGCAGAAGCACTGTCTTTTTCGGCTAATTGATAGTATTTTTCAAACTGGATGCTTGAATAAAGCTTATAAGCATCTTCTCCCTGACCGGGTTTTGATAGTTTAACTGCTTTTTCAAGAGGTTCAGAAAGGTTAGCTTTGTCTTCAAGAAGATACATTGAATAGGCAATCATTAAATAAGGATTAGCAGAATCAGGTGCAATTTTCGTACAGATATTATAATTGTCTATAGCGCCTCTGAATTCCTTCTCTTTTTTGGCTTTGTCGTCACCGGCATTCATTCCGCCGTTGAAATACTGGCCGCCTCTGTTATAGGCATCAACATATAGATTTTCTTTTTCGAAATTAATTTCTTTCTGAAATTTTTTACCCACAGCCATTGCTTTATCAAAACTTTCAAGCATTCCATCATAATCTTTTAATTCTTTGTTTACAATTCCCATACGGTAGTGAGCTTCTTCATCAGCAGGATTTTTGGCAATTGCTCTTACAAGCGCTTCTTTTGCAGTATCCCATCTTTTGTTTTTCATTTCGAGTTTTGCAGTTTCCAATTCAGGCGACCCACATTTAAAGGCCATCAGCCCAAGTATAAATACTAAGGCAAATGCTAAGACTGATTTCGATCTCATTGATCTTTCTCCATTATTTTTAATTTGATGTTTCTGTAAAACTAAACTGATAAATAAAAAATCATTTTGGTAAAAATAAAGAAAAAATATATTTTATTCTTTATTAAATTAGCATTTCCAATTAATTATTATTTGAGTCCTGATGAAAAAGTTATTTCAAAACTACAATTATGATTTCACAAAAACCGAATTAAAACTGTTAAAAAGTTTTGTATCTCAGGTACTGAAAACTGTAGCCGGCAAGGAAGGAGCTTATACTGTCGAAAAACCTTTCGGATCACTAAGAGATAAGCTTAATGCTTCTACAGGCAGCGTGAAATTTTCAAAAGAGGAAAAATCCCAACTCACGAGAAATCTCGAAGAAAACATTAAGCATTTTCAAAGGGAAATGAATAAAGGGTGGTTTTTCAAGAAATGGATGTATAAATCATATTACATTCAATATTCTTCCATCCTCAATAAATTAAATGAATAGAAGCACCTCCTAACTTAAAATTTATTTGGAGTAGTAATATGAGTCTTAAATGTTTAATAGCTGATGCATTTGCATCGAATTATATTAAAAAACTTGAAGAAGCCGGTTTAGAAATCATCTATCAGCCGAAATATGGCGAAAAAGACCTTATTGAAGCAGCTAAGGATGTTGACATACTGGTTGTTCGTTCAACAAAAGTAAATGCGGAGACCATCAAAAACTCTGACCATCTCGGATTAATTATCAGAGCAGGTTCCGGGTACAATACTATTGATATTGCCGAAGCCAACAAAAAAGGTGTATATGTTGCAAATTGTCCGGGTAAAAATGCAATTGCTGTTGCTGAACTTGCGATGGGACTGATTTTATCTCTCGACAGACGCATTCCCGATAATGTAATTGATTTCCGCAATGGGAAATGGAATAAGGGAGAATACTCCAAAGCTAACGGATTATTCGGCCGCAATCTTGTAATTATCGGTGTCGGGAACATAGGGAAAGAACTTGCAAACAGAGCTGTTGCTTTCGGAATGAAAGTTTACGGAAAAGATATCGTACAGATTGATGGTCTCCCGATTGAATATTTCACCGATCTTGAAGCAATGATTCCTAAAGCTGATGTTATTTCTCTACATTTACCTTCCAATCCTCAGACACGCGGACTTTTTAATGAAAAGATGTTTGGATTGATGAAGAACGGATCTCTTCTTATTAATACTTCCAGAGCAGATATTATTGATGAAGCTGCCATGGCAAAAGCCATTAAAGAAAAAGGCATTAGAGTTGCCCTTGATGTTTTCAGCGGTGAACCTGAAGCAAAACAATGTGAAATCAGTTCTGAACTTCAAAATACTGAAAATCTTTACATCACACATCACATTGGTGCATCAACTGAACAGGCGCAAAATGCAGTAGCTGATGAAACCGTCAAGATTATTCTTCACTATCTTAAGACAGGCGTTGTATTAAATTGGGTAAATAAAGCTAAAGTACCCGGCGTTCATTTCCAACTTAATGTCAAGCACTGGGATCGCCCGGGTGTGCTTGCAAACATCATGGAAATTCTGAAGGAAGGAAATATTAATATTGAAGAAGTTGAAAACGTTATTTTCGATGGCGGATTGATTGCACAGTGTACTATGCGTTTAAAGAGTCAGGCTACAGACGTTATGCTCGAAAGGATACGTGCAAAGTCGAATGTTATTCAGGCTACCCAGCTTGAAGTAGAATAATTTCTATCTGGCTGTATTATTCCATAGTGTTTAATACAGCCGTTTCTTTCTGCTGATTAAACTTTTCTTTCAATTCTATTTATTTCAGACAAATTTTATTTTGGATATTTCTTCGGTAATTCCCTGATAAAAGGGCAATCTTATTAATTCGGTAAGCGATTCATTTTCTTCTTCGGTCATCTGATAGTAAACGGTATTTATATTTTCCGTTATATAATTGTGGTCAAGGCCTTCAATTTCATTCAATAATTCGAGTCCGGCAGCAGTTTGATATAAATTTTCTTCAATACCTTCCATCATTCCGTTAAATTTCAAAAGATTATCTTTATTGCCGGAAACCGCTACAAAATTAACATAAAGCGCGTTCAGATAATCAGCTATTTGGTCGCTGAAACTCATCCCGTTCATAAAGAGACTTTTTTCAAAATTAGAATCCCCTGTTACAAGAAAGTTTCCAATTGCAAAATCAGCCTTTTGAAGGTTTATGCTTAACTCGGGATCAGTGCCGTATAATTCCATAAATATAATTTTAGAAAGCAGTATTTCATTTTTTGAAATATCACCTTGCAATAAAAGTTTTGAGAAATTTGATTGAGCCGGCTGAAAATATAAATAAGAATTGTCAAGACTCCCTTCAAATGCAATTGCATATTCCTTTGAAACAAAAAGATCAGGAGCAGTAATTAAATCCATAGACGGAATTATTGCAATGTCATAATCATCTTTCAGATATTCTGAAAGAATAATTCCTGAGAGTTTCGGCGTATATACCAATTCATTTGAAGAAGCTAAATGCTTCCTTATGATGGAAGTGAAAATATTTGAAGGACCGATTATTCTAAGCATAATTACGAGACCCCGCAAAAGAGAAGGCTGACTTCCCTTTTGCAGATATCTGATATAAACTATTGTCTTGTATTTTTGCTTTTAATTCTGGCTGCTTTACCTGAGAGTTCTCTGAGGAAGTATAACTTAGCCCTTCTTACTTTACCCTGCTTCATCAGCTCAATGCCTGCAATTTTTGTAGAATTAAAAGGAAATATTCTTTCAACACCTACACCACTTGTAACTTTTCTTACTGTAAATGTTTTTGTATATCCTTTGCCTTTTATTGCGATAACATCGCCTTCAAAAGGCTGAATTCTTTCTTTATCGCCTTCAATAACCCTGACATTCACCTTTACTCTGTCTCCGGCTCTGAATTCCGGTAAATCGGATCTTTTCTGTTCTTCCATAATTTCGGATACTCTATCCATTCTTTACTCCACGTTATTTATGTTTTTCCATTTTTCAGTTATAACTTGCGATTGACTATTTTTCCATTCGGTTATTTTTGCCTTATGTCCTGAAAGAAGAACTTCAGGGACTTTCATTCCCCTATACTCTGCCGGTCTTGTATAATAAGGGGCTTCTATGGAACACCCGTCCATGAAAGAATCATTCAGTGCAGATTCACTATCGTTCAGCACACCCGGAATCAGTCTTACTATGGCATCGGCTATACAAAGAGCCGGTAGTTCTCCGCCGCTAAGTATAAAATTACCAATAGAGACTTTCATTGTTGCAAAATTATCAATTACCCTTTGGTCAATTCCTTTATAATGACCGGCTGCAATAATGATATTACCACACATAGAAAGTTTATTTGCCAAACCCTGGTCAAATATTCTTCCGCCGGGTGTCATGAAGATAATTTCATCATAATTCGCATTTTTTTGCAAACTCTCAATACATTCAAAGAACGGTTCAGGCTTTAGCAGCATTCCCGGTCCGCCGCCAAATGGTTTATCATCAATCTGTTTATGCTTATCGTGCGCATAATCTCTTAAATCATGCACATTAATTTCAACATGGCCTTTATTCTGAGCTCTTTTCACAATACTGGTATTTAAAGGCGAAATAAGAAGTTCAGGAACAGCAGAGATAATATCAATCCTCATCAACATAGTAATCTGCATTTCCCGGTTTTAGTAATATTTTTCTTTCTTTAATATCAATACAGTCAATGAAATCATGCACAGCCGGTATCAGTAATTCTTCACCATTGGATAAAGCAACTACATATACATCATTAGCCGGCAGCAAAAGAACATCCGACAGAACTCCGAGTTCATCGCTATTTCGAAAAACTCTGCAGCCAATAAGATCATGAACAAAATAAGTTGATTCATCCGGTTTCACTAATCCGGAAGAATCAACAAAAATCCTGCATCCAATCAAAAACGCTATATCTTCAGCAGAATTAAAATTCTTTAGCTTAATCAGAATCCTGTTTTTATAAGTCCCGGTCTTTTCAACAACAAATTTCTTCTTATCTCCAAAGACTTCAATATAGACCTCTTTAAGATAATTGAACCGTTCAGAAAAATCGGAATACGATTTAATATAAAAATAACCTTTCTCTTCAAAAGCAGATGTTATTTCAGCTATTAGATAGTATTCTTCCAAAACTTACTTAATCTAGTATTTCCAGTATTGCTCTTTTTCCTTCTTTAGCAGCAATTGCTGTAAGTAAAGTACGCATAGCCTGGGCTGTTTTTCCCTGCTTGCCAATTACTTTGCCAACATCTTCAGCACCTACTTTTAAAGTCATAACAATTTTTTTATCGTCCGGATGCTTTTCCTCAATAACTACGTTATCAGGATTGTCAACAAGATGTTTTGCGATAAATTCAATAAAGTTTTTCATGAGAATACCTTTATACTATTAGAAGACCCAGGTACATAATTAATGTGCCAATCTTAAACCGATTCTTCCGAAGTAGTACCTTTTACTTCCGGTGCACTTTCTTCAACTTTATCTTCTTTCTTTACTTCTGCAGGTTTCTGTTTATTCTTCATTTCTATTTTCTCTGCTGCTTTAGCATTTTTGCCGGCTTTCCATTCCTGAACTTTGGCATCAGCTTCTTCAGCGCTTAATCCTTTCTTAAGTAACTCTCTCTTTAGGAGAACACCGGCTTTACTTAAAATATTTTTTGCAGTAACCGTCGGTATTGCACCACGATCAAGCCATCTTAAAGCAGCTTCATCATTAACTTCGATTGTAGCCGGATCAGTTTTTGGATTATAAACACCAACGGCTTCAATGAATTTTCCATCTCTGGGTGAATGTGAGTCTGCAGCAACTAATTTATATATCGGTTGCTTTTTCTTTCCCATCCTTCTTAATCTTAACTTAACAGCCAAATTACATAACCTCCATTAAATTTACATTAAATCTATTTTTTGAATTTCTTCAGTAATTTCTTTCCTTGTCCGGTCTTAAATATACTCATCATTTTCTGCATTTCATAGAACTGCTTAATAAGCCGGTTAACATCCTGTATCGAATTTCCGCTGCCCCTTGATATTCTTTTCCGCCTTCCGCCGTTTAATATTTTTGGGTTACGTCTTTCTTCCTTAGTCATCGATTGAATTATCGATTCAACTTTAACTAATTGATTATCATCAATTTCCATCCCCTTAAGCTGAGATCCCAAACCGGGTATCATTCCTAAAAGCGATTTCAAAGACCCCATTTTCTTAATCATCTTAATCTGCTTAAGAAAATCATCAAAATCAAATCTGTTTTCAAAAAACTTCTTTTCCAGTTCTTCGGTATCTTCATTCTCAAAAGTTTTCTGAGCTTTTTCAACAAGTGAGATAATATCGCCTCGGCCAAGTATGCGGGAGGCCAGCCTGTCAGGATAAAATATATCCATTGCTTCGAGTTTCTCACCCTGGCTCACGAACTTTATCGGCTTTTCTACAACTGCTCTTATAGATAAAGCACATCCGCCTTTTGAATCACCGTCAAGTTTTGTAAGAACAATTCCGTCAAACTCCACACTATCGTGAAACGCCTTTGCCGAATTAACTGCATCCTGCCCCGTCATAGAATCCACAATAAAAAGAACTTCAGAAGGCTTAACTTTTTCTTTAATAGATTTAACTTCTTCCATTAAAGTTTCATCAACATGAAGCCTTCCGGCTGTATCAATTATTACTGTATCGTATCCGCCATCTTTTGCATAAACGATTGAATCAGCCGATATCTTTACGGCATCCATGGAATCATCAATCGTAAACACCGGCACATTAATCTTCTCACCGAGTGTTTTTAACTGAGCTCTTGCCGCAGGTCTGTAAACGTCTGCTCCAACAAGCAGAGGATTACGCTTCCTTTCTTTAAGGAACCGCGCCAGTTTGCCGCTGAAAGTTGTCTTGCCTGAGCCTTGAAGTCCTACAAGCAGAATAACCGATACACCTGAAGCATTTAACTTAAGGTCTGCGTTTAACCCGCCCATCAGTGCTGTAAGTTCATCATAGATAATCTTTGTTATCTGCTGCCCGGGAGAAACGGATAAAAAGACATCCTGCCCAAGTGCTTTTACTTTTACATCTTCAATAAACTTTTTTGCAACTTTGTAATTAACGTCAGCATCTAAAAGAACAATTCTGATTTCACGCAAAGTTTCCGATACATTCGCTTCGGTAATTTTTGCCTGACCTGATACTTTCTTGAGTATCTTTTCTAATTTATGAGATAAATCTTCTAACATTCTAAATATAAATAGTAAAAATAAATAATATTTTTTAATAATTCAATAAGAGAATTAACTATTCTTCAGAGCATCGGCACCTGAGACTATTTCAAGTATCTCTTTCGTAATAGCTGCCTGCCTTTCTTTGTTGTATTTTATCTGAAGTGTTCTGATTAATTCTTTTGAATTTTCTGTAGCCATATCCATTGCAGTCATTCTTGCACCAAGTTCTGCCGCATAGGATTCAAGCAAAGCAGACCACATATGAACCTTAATATATTTGGGAATCAATGATTCAAGAATAACTTCCTTGTCCGGTTCATATATATAATCAGAAACGGGGATTCGGGTGGGATTAGTATTTCCGGTTGCTTTAAATGGAAGCAGTTCATCAATTGTCATTTCAGACTGCATTACTGATTTGAACTTATTATAAATAATTACGAAACTATCAGTTTTTTCGGCTGCGTATTCATTAAGTATCCCATTTACAAAATCTGCAACAATTTCAAATTTAAGTTCCTGAAACAGCCCTATATAAGATTGTTCAATATGGTATGGCAGTTTCCTGAAAAATTCATTAGCCTTCTTTCCAAAACAGTAAATTTTAATATCATTAAGAGAGTAACCCTGGTCGCGAAGACTTTGAAGATATTCTTCAGCTCTGCGCATAATATTCATGTTGAAACTTCCGCACAGACCTCTGTCTGATGTAACAATTACAACTGATATTTTCTTAACTTCTCTTTCTTTTAGAAAAACAGATTCCGAATTTTCTATCACCGCTATTAATGAATTGATTACTTCTGACATTTTTCTGGAATATGGCCTTGCATTAACCATATTTTCCTGAGCTTTTCGAAGTTTAGCAGCAGCAACCATTTTCATTGCTTTTGTAATCTGCTGGGTATTTCTAATACCGGTTATTCTGTTTTTAATATCTCTTAGCGTAGCCATCAGCTTTTCTTGAACTTTGCTTTAAATTCGGTAACGGCTGTTTTAATTTTTTCGATTGTGTCTTCATCAATAACTTTCTTAGTTCTGATATTATTAGATATTTCAGGATATTTCAGATCTATAAATTCGTGGAATTCCTTTTCAAATCGCTTAATATCTTTTTTTGCCACTGTATCGAGGAAATCATTTGTACCCAAATACACAGAAACCACCTGCTTTTCAACAGGCATTGGTGAATACTGACCTTGTTTGAGTATTTCAACCAATCTTTCTCCTTTTGCAAGTGTCCGCAATGTTGCTTTATCAAGATCTGAACCGAATTTTGCAAATGCTTCAAGCTCCCTGAACTGGGCCAAGTCCAGTTTCAACGATCCCGCAACTTTTTTCATAGCTTTTATCTGAGCATTACCGCCTACTCTTGATACGCTGATACCAACATTTATCGCAGGTCTTACTCCGGCATTGAATAAGTTCGGTTCAAGGTATATCTGGCCGTCTGTAATTGAAATAACATTTGTAGGAATATAGGCTGAAACGTCTCCCTGCTGTGTTTCTATTATCGGCAATGCAGTCAGACTTCCTCCGCCTAATTCATCACTGAGTTTGCTTGCTCTTTCGAGAAGTCTTGAATGCAGATAAAATACGTCGCCCGGATAGGCTTCTCTTCCCGGAGGTCTTCTGAGAAGAAGGGATAATTCTCTGTATGCAGTTGCCTGTTTTGACAAATCATCATAGATTACCAAAGCATGTTTTCCGTTATCCCGGAAAAATTCTCCTAAAGTAGCACCTGAATATGGAGCAATATACTGAAGAGGTGCAGGAGATGATGCAGGAGCTGCAATCACGGTAGTATATTCCATAGCTCCGTTTTGTTCAAGTTTAGCTACAACCTGGGCAATGGTCGAGTTTTTCTGACCAACAGCAACATAAATGCAATAAACAGGCTGAATTCCCAGTTGTTTTGCTTCCTCAGAATGAGTGTATTTCTGGTTTACAACTGCATCAAGAGCAACTGCCGTTTTTCCTGTCTGGCGGTCACCGATAATTAGTTCTCTTTGTCCCCTTCCGATTGGGATCATTGCATCTACTGCAGTGATACCTGTCTGAAGAGGTTCTTTAACAGATTGCCTCGCAATAACACCAAGTGCCTTTCTTTCTATCGGATCGTACTTTACATTCTGAAGAGCACCTTTATTATCAACCGGATTTCCCAGCGGATCAACAACTCTTCCAAGAAGGGACTCACCTACCGGAAACGAAGCAAGTCTTTTTGTTCTTTTCACGGTATCGCCTTCTTTTACAAGATTGCTTTCCCCGAACAGCACACAGCCCACACTGTCTTCTTCCAGATTTAGAACCATTCCGGTTACATTGTTCGGAAATTCCAGAAGTTCTGTTGTCATAACCTGTGATAATCCGTAAACTCTTGAGATTCCGTCTCCAACCTGCAGAACAGTTCCCACATCATAGATATCAACTTCGCTGGAGAATCCAGATAACTGTTTTCTTAGAATAGCCGTAACTTCATCCGGTCTTATTTCAACCATTTTTAGTTCCTTTATGTTTTTCGGTTACTGAAGGTCAGTTTCCCGCAGTAAAATGTTTTTTTAACGATATTAATTGATTTTTCACCGAACCGTCAATCATAATATCTCCGGCACGTGCAATAAACCCGGCAATGATTTCCGGATCAGAAGAAATATTCATTTTAATCTTCCTGTTCAGGTAAGATTCAATTTTCTCACGAATAACAGCTTGTTCGTCAAGATTCGGTGTAACTGCAGTCTTAACTTCAACTTCGGTTATTAATTCTGTTTCGTTGTAAATCCGGATACAGCCTTCAATAATTTCAGGAAGGTATTCGATTCTGTTTTTATCTATTATCAGCTTAAAAAAATCCATAAACAATTCATTAACTTTATTCCTGAATAAAGCTGATATTAGTTCATACTTTTTTTGGGGCTTAATAACCGGATTTTTAATCAATAACCTAAATTCTTTAGACTCTTTTAGTATATTTTTTATCATTTCAGCTTCACGAAAGATATCTTCTGTAAGCCCGGCCTCAGAGGCACGGCTCATAATTGCCTTTGAATATCTGTGTGAAATACTGAATATACTCATCT
>CAZOZP010000032.1:6409-38884 GCA_964584325.1 uncultured Melioribacteraceae bacterium | reverse complement strand
TGTGAAGGCTCCTTTCGACGGAATTTCTCGGCCGGGCTGACCTGATTGAGATATTATCACATTATTCAACAGAACAAACAATAGCAATACCAATATATTTTTCATAAATACCTTAATTTATTTTCCTGATTAGATGAAATTTTTAATAATCGGTTTAATGGGCAGGATAATTATTTTGATAAAATTTTAAATACGACTAATCCGAGCGAAATAATCGTAAATATTATAAAAGCTGCAGCAATACGGTTTTTCATTCGTACTTTTCTCCGCATAGCCTCTATTTGGCTTTTTTCTTCAGTAATCGACTTTTTGTTTTCTGCTTTAATCTTTTTATTCTGCTTAGGATAAATTGCCGGAGGAATTTTTTGTGTTATAACCGGATGTTCAGATTTCCCCATTTCAAATTTCTTTTCATACTTAAGACTGCCGTCTGAATTGTAAGCTCTTGTAATACCTTCTCTTTTCCCTTTGCTGTAATGAATTTCTTCTTTTATTGAACCGTCAGGATAGAATATTCTGGTAACACCCTCTTCATATCCGTCATTAAAACTTTTCTCGCCAAGTACGCTACCGTTTTCATAATAAAACTTTGAAGAGCCATGCGGCAACCCGTTTTTATATCTCCAAACACCTTTTATATTGCCGCTTCTGTAAAAAGTTTTTGTAACACCTTCTCTTTTGTCATTTATGATACTTTCTTCAATCTTTATTACTCCGGAACGGTAATATGATTTCGCATAGCCTTCTCTTAGTCCGTTAACAAAATTCATTTCTGTTTTAAGTTCGCCGTTATCGTAGTAATACTTTGTAACTCCGTTTTGAATATTATTGATAAACTCCATTTCAATTTTTATTGAGCCGTTCAGATAATATATACGGCTTAATCCGTTTTTCATATTATTTTTGTAATCAATGGATTGTATCAGATTACCTTCCTCACTAAAAAGTTTGGTTTTTCCGTTTAACAATCCGTTGCTGTACTGTTTTTCTGAACGAATTTTCCCGTTTCTGTAATATGATCTCACTATGCCCATTAGCTATGTCAAATATTTATCTTCTGGCATAAATAATCGGTGTATAAGAACAAATATTTAACGAAAACACAATTATTTTTACTGTTTTGTGAAAAACATTAATGCATAATGCTTTTTCTCATCAATCCAATAGTGATTTACATTAAAATACTCTGAAGCAATAGCTTTTATTTCGTCTATCGAATACTTATAAAAAAGCATAGTAATTATAAATTCAGCCTTCTTAATTTCAATTTCTTCATTTTGGATTGTAAGTATTGTATCTTCTGTGCATTCAAGTCCGACTTCTATTCTGTTCAAATCGTCATTAATAATATAATCATACCTGAAAACACTTAGGTCTATATACCCCCCGGTTAAATTTCCGATACTCTTAAGCAGTGCCTTGTTATAAGTTTCAAATTCTTTATGTTTATCTCTGAATAAGTGCATTAAATCCTGTCTTCTTTCAAGCAATTCTATTCCGGCAATCAGACTGCCTTTTCCGCCTGAAAGACAGCTTATTCTTTTAAGAATAATTTTGGTTTCATGCATGGTATATTTGCAAAGTTTTCCTGATGGTATTACAAAGAGCCTGTAGTCTTCAACTGCTTCATCCGGCAATGAAACAAATCTCGCAAAATCTTCATTAACTGAAAGTATTTTCATCCAGGGGTATTCTTGTTTAAGATTTATTACTGCTTCCTCAAGTTTTTCTTTCGAAGGGTCCACGGCAACAAACGACCTAATTCCCAAATCCCTTTCAATAATCAAATTTGTTAGTCGGCTGTCACCGCATCCGAATTCAATCAGAGCAGTTTCTTCGTCATTCAATCTTACGATTTCGTCAATATTCTGATTAAAAAGCTCATATTCGACTTGTCTGTTGAAGATTAAATCATCAAGGCTATCTAATTCAAATTTGGCAGGAGGATTCATCATCACATATTTCACAGGTATTCTTTTTCTTTTCTGCAACAGTGATGTGAATATTTCTTTTAACAACAATTCATCTTTCACTTCTGATTTTACTTCGTACATAATTCCCTCTTTGCTTCAATTTTTTTATTATTGATAAAGGATTGTATTGAAGTTAAATTCGAAAAAAACCTTAAAAATTTTTGTATTGCTTTTTATTAATTTTATGGAATGTTTAGAATTTTATGAGCCTGAATACTTAATCTCCATTTGGGAGTGCTCTTACAGAAGTTGATTGCGGCTAATGTGTTTTGCATTTTATTATTATTATCTATAGGCTGAATATAAAAATAATCGAAATCATGATTAGCAAAATCAACAGGATTTAATCCTTCCTGAGGATATGCAATTTTTATTTCATTACCTTTTACCAAAACCGTCTTTGTTCCTGCTTTCGGACTAACGCAAACCCAGTCTATTCCGTCAGGCGGAATTATTGTTCCGTTAGTTTCAACAGCCAAAATAATCTTTTTTGATTTGCATTCTTTAATCAAATCAGAATCAATCTGAAGCAAAGGTTCTCCGCCGGTAAATACAACAAAACAATTTTTGGCATCATTCGGCCAAAGACTCAGAATTTTATCTGACAATTCCTCGGCAGTCTTATATTTTCCACCGTTTTGTCCGTCTATTCCGATAAAATCTGTATCGCAGAAACTGCATATTGCCGCAGCTCTGTCTTTTTCCAGTCCTGACCATAAGTTACATCCGGAAAAACGGCAAAAAACAGCCGGTCTGCCGGTATTTGCCCCTTCGCCCTGCAGAGTATAGAATATTTCTTTAACTGAGTAGCTCATCTTTTTCTGTATCTTATCGGATCAGACAATCCGGCTTCTTCAAATCCCTTTAATCTTAAAATGCAGCTGTCGCATTCACCACAGGCTGAACCACTTTCATCAGGATCATAACAAGAATGAGTTATTGAATAATCAACCCCTAAAGACATTCCTAGTTTAATAATTTCAGCCTTATGCATTTTCATCAGAGGAGCCGAAATTCTGATTTTTCTTCCTTCAGCAGTACCTGCTTTTGTTGCAAGATTTGCCATTTTCTCATAAGCTTCAATAAACTCCGGCCGGCAATCAGGATATCCGGAATAATCCAAAGCATTTACACCAATAAATATATCATCTGCTCCCGTTATTTCTGCCCAGCCTAATGCAAATGAAAGAAATATTGTGTTCCTGGCAGGTACATAAGTTACAGGAATATCTGTTTCAGAATCTGCCGTTCTGTTTTTGGGAACATCAATATCAGATGTTAATGCAGAGCCGCCCATTAGTCTTAAATCAGTAGTAATTAGAAGGTGACGTTTACAGCCAAAAAAAGAGGCTGCTTTTTCTGCCGCCTGCAATTCGCAAATATGCCTTTGACCATAATTGAAGGATAAACTGTATATTTCAAAGCCTTCATTCTTAACATAAGCAAGCAAAGTAGTTGAATCCAATCCGCCGCTTGAAAGTACAACCGCTTTTTTCATATTTCTCCGTTTTTAATAACAAAAAATAACCTTTTCTTTCCAAAGAGCCAATCCGCTTTTCAAATAATTATTTCCTCATAGGATTAGATCAATCTTATATATATAGACTCCCCGAATTACAGAATCCACAAATTTAATAAACATAATGTTATATTATTTTTTTGAATATTGGTTCATTTTAATATTTTTATTATGTTTACGTGTTCTTTAACTAACTATGGAGAAAAAATGAACAAAAGTATTGTTATGGCCGTTGTTTTGACTGCTTCTATGCTTTTCGCCCAGGAAAAAGCTAACAATCCGGGCGGAACGGCTCGCACAATTAGTTTAGGTGGTTCAACTTATGTTGAAGACATCACAAATTTAACTATTAACCCGGCTTATGGCGGCGTCTATACTAATTATGTATTCGGCGACATAGGCTCAACAAGTACTCCTTTCGGTAATGACGGAGTAAGCAGATATGTTGGTGTTAACTTTAAAGTTACCGAAAATTTAACATTAGGCGGTTTACTTTCAAGTTCTGATTCACCCTTTGCAACTCAGATAATAGCCGTTGACCCTTTTAATGCAATCAACAATGTTCCGATAGACAACAACATCGAATTAATGGGTTCGTACAAATTCGACAATATCATTGCCGGATTAGGTGTCGCATTCATGTCTTCATCACAATCCTCAGAAGACGTAACCGGAACCCTTCTTGAATCATCGGCTTCTCAATTCGGTATAAACGCCGGTGTAATTTTGCCGTTAGGTTCAGTTAAACTTGATGTTGCCACATCACTTATTTTCCTTGGCGAAACTGTTGAACCAAAAAATGTTGATAAAAATGAAGTTAATCAGACAATATTCAGCATTAACACAAGAGCTTTCTGGGGTTTATCAAAGAAAGTTGAGTTAGTTCCTACATTTAACTTTACTACTGCTTCAGGAGAAGTTAAAGTCGGAACAATGAAAAACAATATCCCGACTCTCACTCAGGTTTCTGCCGGTTTAGGAATGAATTACAGAGTAGGAGAGATTTTATTAACAGGCGGTCCGAGCGTTGTTTATATGTCAGCTAAAAGAGATGCGATAAAAGATAATGCCGGTACTCAATTATCACCTTCATTAACTAACTCAATAACTGTGTTCCCGGCCTGGAATTTGGGTGCTGAATGGAATCTAACAAGCTGGCTTACCGGCCGTCTTGGATATGATTCATATACTCTCAAATTAACAAACGAAACACCTGATAATGCAACTGATAAAACAACAAACAAATTTGTTGGTCATCAGAGAGGAAATGCTTATGCCGGTTTAGGATTTAAGATTTCCAATTTTAACATTGAAGCTGTAGTTAATTCAGATGTTTTAAGACAAGGACTTAATAATATCGGCGGCGGCGGAGCAACTTTTGCTTATCTTTCAGCCAGTTTATTAATAGAATAATTTCTTCCTTTTGCGGCTCGGTGAAAACCGGGCCGTTTATTTTTTAAATGTTAATGTAAATTCGCTGCCCTTATTCTTCGCACTAGTTACTTTCACATTTATTTCGTTAATCTCGCAGTATTTTTTGACTAATGCCAGTCCGAGTCCGTTACCTTCGTACTTCCTTGTATATCCTGTTTCTTCTTGCGTGAATGCCTCAAACAAACTTGGCAAATATTGCTCAGAAATACCTATACCCGTATCGGCAATATTAACCTGCAGAGAGTTTTCTCCTTTATCTATATAAATTCTGATGCTTCCTTCGTTTGTGTATTTCACGGCATTATCTATCAGATTATTAAATATTTGAAATACAGTATATTCATCAGCCCAAATCATTACTTCTTCAGTCTTTTTTATCACGGAAATATCAAGGTTCTTATGCTTTGCGGCAGGTCTGTATTCAGCAAAAAGCGGATAAATAACTTTGTCGTATAAATTGAATCTTGAAAAATTAGTTTCATATGTATTGGTTTGTATCTGAGACATATCGAGCAAGAGATCTATTGTACGAATAATTCTTCTGCCGGCTCTGTCTATAATTCCGAAAGATTCCATCATATCAGTGTCAAATTTGCCATCGGCTTCTTCTCTGATTAAAGAAGCAAAACTCAATACCGCATTAATCGGAGTACGGATTTCGTGAGACATTTGTGCAAGAAATTCAGATTTCAGTCTGTCTGAATTTTCTGCTTTTTCTTTTGCCATTATCATAGCTTTTTCAGCAATTTTCTTTTCGGTTATATCTTCAATAATGCCCTCAATAACTTCAACCCCTTCTCTTTTCTTTGTTAGTCTGGATGAAATCCTTACAAAGATTCGGCTTGAATCCTTCTTGTTGATTTCAGTTTCAAATCCGATAAAATTATTATTTTGCTGAAGTTTATCTATAAATGCTCTGCTCTCATCAGCATTATAAATTATTTCATTGTTGAAATTAACAAGAGCTAACTCTGCCTGATTTTTGTAACCAAGAATCTGAACCATCGCATCATTAAATACAATAAAACGTCCGGTTATGGTAATCTGAAAAATACCGAGAGCTGAATTTTCGAAAATATTTCTAAATCTGAATTCACTTTCAAGAAGAGCTTCTTTCATTTCTGATGCTTTTAGTACACCTGAAGAAAGTTTTAAACTCATTAAGATTATTAGTGCAATAAATCCGAATTCGGAAATATAAACGGGTGATTTTATTATACTCTGATCAACCAGTATATCATAAAATACTGTAAACAGATAAATTCCCATAGAGATAATAAATACCAAAGCGGCATTTTTTTCACCACGCCTGTATTGCTTAAAGCAAGCATAAAAGACAAAACCTGTACCTATCAGATTAACCGGCACAAATACTGACGGCCAACTGCTTACAATTCCAACAGGCTGCGCCATTGTCTCGCCCCACCAAATTGTTTTTGCATCCAGCGAAAATATTTCAGAATAGATTAATCCGTATGGTTCAAATAGATTTACAATCGCAAGCATGAAATAGAATACACTAAGTGCTATCAAAAACGTCTTTGGAATTACTTTTGTATAAAAAGCAGCGAACCAAAACAAAACAATTCCTATTGCGGCAGAAAAGAATGTCTGGATTTTCAGGAAAATGACAAATTGCTCCAATTCAAATGTTTTATATACACCTATAATGCTAAGATTATTTCCGGCTATACAAAAAGCAAGAAGACTGAAGGGAAGATATATCTGTTCTGAGGGTTTTTTAACTGCTATAAAAAGATAATGTATTCCGGCTAACAGACAAATTCCTGCCACCAGACTTTCACTAATCGCCAAAATATTCATTCTTTCACTACTCTATATAATCCCGGTAAATATAAAATTTTTTTTTAACCATTACATGCAAAAGTATTAATTATGCAAAAATTTAATTTCTAAATTTCCGCCTTATGCATTCATTATATGCTCGTAAAAACACCTTCTTAATTATTTTTCCCGGTTAAATAATTTATTGCAGCTTCTATATCGTACTTATTATGATATGAATTATCTGATTCAGCTGCTTTAATATATTTTTCCATATTTGTTTTATTGTTACGTTTTCTCCAATACTCTGCAAATATTATTTTTGCATAAGGATTCATCCATTTTTCTCTTTTATAGATATTTTCCGCTGCAGGTTTTAAATATTTCAAAGCCTCTTCAAGCATTCCGAGTTTCAGAAAACTTTCGCCGGCAATACAGTAAATCATTGCACGGTTTTCATTGTCTTTTATGAATTTAATTTTAGCAATACAGTAATCAGCCGACTCTTTATACTTTCCGGATTCCATCATATTTCTTGCGGTAATTACAATTTTTTCCTCTTCAGTAATACCGTATTTCATATAATGTCCGGATTTGGAAATTGAATACTCATCTTCCTTATTCTCTGATTCACCTAACGATGTATTAGATAAAGTTTTTCTGAATTGGTCGTCTTCATTTAAGAAATTATGAGAAATTGCTTTGCGCAGAAATGCGGTTCCAAGAAAATTTAATTCTACAGATCTTTCAATGAACTCATCATAATGTTTAACAGCATTTTTATATTCACCTTTCCGGAAGTAAATATCGCCCAACAGAAAGTACGAATAAGCTATTGTCTGTATGAATTTTTTATTCCCGGATTTAATTATTCCGGCAAGGATTATATGAGCCTCGGAGAGTTTTCTTTGCTTTATTTTAATTAAAGCAAGCTGGTACCTGAACAACAGATTTTCAGGATACTTATCAGATACTTTTTTTATCTTCCTATAAGAGGCCTCATAATTACCGAAATAATTAATTTCGATATATGACAGATGGAAGTCAGCCTCGGCAGAAACTATTGTTCCTTTTTCTGAAGCAAGCCTTATTCCTGAAATTCCTGCTTCACGGTCCGGACTTAATCCGGCAATTCTCATAGCCAGTTTATAAAATCCCGGCAAGTATCCTAAAGAATATCTGATTACACCGGCAGTGAGGTATGCATCTTCAAATTTAGGATTCAGTTCCAAAACATCTTCAAGATATCCAATTGATTTCTTAGCCGCCCAGAAAGCATCCATTGACTCCTGTTTTGCAGCCTTTGCAATTGCCCTCAATCCGTAAACTTCACCGGCTATATACCTGGAAAAGTAATCTTTATTATTTTTTTCAATCTCAGCTTCAGCTTTTTCTATCGCTATAGCAGAATACTTTTCGAATATTTTGTAATCTCCCTCGTCTTTACATCCGAGATAAAACCATAAATATTTTTTTGCAAGCAGATAATAAGGCAAAGGATCTTGTTTGTCTTCCTTCACCCATTCGAAAAACAGCGAATCTGAATTTTCAAAATCGAAAGAATAAAGGATATCCAAACCCTGCCGCAGTTTGGTGGTGCTTTCGGCTTCTATTGAAGTCGAAAGCATTATTAGGATAATGATTGTTTTAAGAATAAATCTCATACCTTCCGGGAACGATCGATGGATGCTTTCACAAAATCCCTGAACAATGGATGTGCTTTTGTTGCACGCGATTTCAGTTCAGGATGAAACTGAACTCCGACAAACCAGGGATGATCTTTGAGTTCTATCATTTCAACTAATTTTTGATCCGGTGAGATTCCGCTTATAACAAGACCGGCTTCAGATAGTTTTTCTCTGAACTCGTTATT
Source organism: uncultured Melioribacteraceae bacterium (assembly GCA_964584325.1). Lineage (GTDB taxonomy): Bacteria > Bacteroidota > Ignavibacteria > Ignavibacteriales > Melioribacteraceae > CAZOZP01. The sequence continues at coordinate 30,300 of CAZOZP010000032.1, read as the reverse complement.
AAACTCATATCTGTGCCTGTGCCTTTCTGATATTTCTTTTTTATCGTATGCCGAATATGCTTTAGTGTTTTCCGAAATAATGCAGGCATAAGCACCAAGCCTCATAGATCCGCCTTTATTGGTAACGTTTTTCTGGTCGGGCATTATATCTATTACCGGATACTCAGTTTCCTTAATTTCAGTTGTATTTGCATTTATCATTCCGGCCTTGTTTCTTGCATACTCTATCACGGCACATTGCATACCTAAGCATATACCGAAAAAAGGAAGATTATTTTCGCGTGCATATTTAATGGCCGCTATCTTACCTTCAATTCCTCTTTCTCCGAAACCGCCGGGAACAAGCAATCCGTGTAAAGTTCCAAGAAGTTTATCAGCTCCGGCTGTTTCAATTTCTTCTGCACTTATAAATTCAAGATTAACCTTAACATCGTTCTCGGCACCGGCGTGAATAAATGATTCAATTATACTTTTGTATGCATCTTTATAATCTGTATATTTTCCGCAAATACCTATAATTACTTCTCCGGCGGGATTTTTAACCTTTTGAATAAAGTTTTCCCATTTGTCAAGAGATATTTTTATATCCGGCATTTTAAGCTTCTTGAGTATTATCCGGTCTAATTGCTGAGCATAAAGTACCATAGGAACTTCGTAGATGGTCTTGCAGTCATAAACCGATATTACAGATTTCGGCTCTACATTGCAGAACTGGGATATCTTGTTCCGGAATTCTTCGGAAAGTTCTTTTTCTGACCGGCAAGCAATTATATTGGGTTGAATACCAAGTTCCTGAAGATTTTTTACACTATGCTGAGTAGGTTTTGTTTTCATCTCACCTGCGCTTGGTATATATGGAACAAGTGTTACATGAAGACTCAGTACATTTTTCCTTCCCAATTCAAGAATGAGCTGTCTTATAGATTCCATAAATGGCAGGCTTTCTATATCGCCTACTGTGCCGCCGATTTCTGTGATTATTATATCATACTCCCCGGATTCTCCGAGTTTAAGCATTCTTTTTTTAATTTCATCAGTAATGTGAGGTATTACCTGCACAGTTGCACCTAAAAAATCGCCACGTCTTTCTTTCTGGATAACATGATTATAGACTTGTCCTGTAGTTGTGTTATTTGCGTGTGTCATGCTTACATCAAGAAATCGTTCATAATGCCCAAGGTCCAAATCCGTTTCTGCCCCATCGTCCGTAACAAAAACCTCTCCATGCTGAAATGGCGACATTGTACCCGGATCAACATTAATATAAGGATCAAATTTCTGAATTGTAACACTGTACCCGCGTAATTTTAGCAATAAACCTAATGATGCAGCGGTTATACCTTTACCGAGAGAAGAAACAACTCCTCCGGTTACAAAGATATATTTAACTTTTTTGTTGAGATTCATAATACCTTCCAAGTTATTTTCCGCTTTCAAAAATATAAAATAATTCCTTATTAACAGATTATTTTTTAAGCCGAATTAAACTTTTTTCCTTATTTCGGTAGTTAGTTTTTTAACCAGCCCTGAATATTTCTTTTCAATTTTGAATCCGAACCTGTAAAAGTATTCAGGTCTGAAAAATCCGGTTGTAACATATTCGAATTTCTGGTCTGTCATTCTGCTAAAAAATTCATTCATCAGTTTTACGCTTATCCCTTTCCGCCTATAGCGCATGGCTACAACAATTTTCTCAATGTTAACAGTGGTTTCATCAATAACCTGATAGAACAAACCGCCAATTATAAATCCTCTTTCTGAAACTGCTATCAGGAACTCGTGTTCAGGACGGAAATTAACCATCAGGTTTGTTTCAATAAATATTTGGTGAAGTTTCGATATTTCTTTTGGTGAAATAGGCTTGCGCACTTTGAATGGCACCCCGTCTGAGTCCTCAAAGCTGATGGATAGATTTGCTGTTTGAATACCCTCCGTCTTGGAACTCAGAAGGACTGCAGAATCAGTTGGTTTAAGATGCGGATAACTTAACCTGAGAAGGAAAAACGATTCTCTTTCGCTAAGATCAAATTCGCTTATTATATGGGATAGTGAGGAGAGAATTGCCGTAATACTCTTTTCTTCATTTCTCTGTTTTTTTATAATATCGTTGAGTACTTTCTTAAGAGAATCAGAAGAATCTTCAAAAACTGTTAAGATAAAGAATCTGGTTCTCGTTTCTGGATAGGATTCTTCAAGTTTCTGAAGATTATATGTTTCATATAAATCTGACAGCATTTTCGCTTGTGCGTTTAACGATGCTTCTTTATTCAATCCGTACCATCTGTGAAATCTTCTAACAGCAAAGTAAAGTTGTTTTGGAACGAAACCGTATTCATCAGTGCTCTCAATAAAATCAATGAGCTTTTGTTTTACTGCCTGATCGTCTTTTCCGGAAAACTCATCCAGATATTTCTTAAGAATAAACACTCCCTGTTTTTCACCCAAAGCATTTATGACACCGGAGAATATAAACGGCCAGGGATCGGTATCTTTAAAACTGTCAAGTTCTTCGCAAATTCTTAATACAAAAGTCTCATAGAAATTTCTGAAAATTTCTCCCAGGCTTTTTTTCTCTTCAATATTCAAAAATGAAACAAATCTTGTTCCGGTCTGATAATCGTGATTTGGAATTATAATATTTTCAGGTGTTACATCCTTAATGGTATATCTCATTCCTGAAAGCTTCCAGAAGTTTATGTAAGCCGCCGCGGCATTCCAAACAAAGAACGGCATAAAATTTACCAATCTTGTAACCTGGTCTTCCCCCTTTTTGATTTCTCGTCTGATATACTGAGCTACAGTAACCCTGGGAAGATATTTCTGCGACCAAATGTCATATTCATCCCAATATCCGCCAAAATCTTCTATTAGTTCTTCAACATAATGTCTGGACCCTGAAAGAATGAGCCAATTTATTTCTTCTTTAACTAAACTGATATCAAGATTCTGGTTTAGATTTAATATTATTTCAAAAGATCCCTGCAATCTCGTATGAATTGTAACCCTGTAAACATTTCTGTGTTTTTCAGTTTCAATCAAACTAATCCAGACTCCACCCGGGAGAATATTATTCAGTCGTATTATTGATCCGTTATAAAATATAAATACAGCCTCTCTCAGAAGTGATGTTTCCGATATTGCCTTAATAAGTCTTTCTCTGTCTTTTTCAGGAACATTCTCTTCCATGATAATTACATCTTTCCACTCGTATTCTTCACCGGTCTCTATATCAACAGCAATTGTCTGGTTTTTCCCAAGCCACTTCCTGAATCCGGTTCTTAAATCTTCCCTTGCTTCTCTTGCAAGCTGTGTAAGAGCCTGCCATTCGTTGTCCACCTGAAATCTCACAAGGAATAGACGAATCTGGTCATACTTAGCCGGATAACTTATACCGAAATTTGCCAGGAGCTTGAATAACTGAGGCAGCGATGTTTCTGATATATCCCGTTTATCTTTCCATTTATTAACCTCATTCTTAATTACAGCCTGAATTGCAATATAGTTTTCTGTGCTGTTATTAAGTTTAATTATTACTTCCATAATTGCTTCGTCAAGAATATCACTGCTGGATCTATTGTAAAGTTCAATCAGATTTTTTAATTCCATTCCGTATGTGTTGGATATTGCAACTTTAAACAGCTCCCGTTTAATGCGAAGTGATTTTACCAGATTTGGTCTTCGGAGAATAACTTTTGTCTGTCTGCTTATTGGAAGACTTTCATCTTTATTCAGCATTGAAAGATAAGTAATTCCGCCAATAGCCATATTCTCATCTTCACTTTGGAGCATAGCTGCTGCAATACTTAATCCGTAAAGTGATTTCTCTTCCTTTATAATGAGATTTTTCATAATTGCCCGGTGATGCTCTGTAGCTTCAACTTTATCAGCCGGATAAGAAAACTTGAATTTCTTTTCTCTTTCGTTACTTCTGTGCCACTGAATTATCGAGTGTCCGGTAAATTCGAACAAATCCAGGTTTCCAATCCAGTAAATTGGATTAATCAGGAAAGGTTGAAGGTCGATATAGTCTAAAAGAATAATATAGGCAAAGTTTCCTACCTGATACAGATAATTGGATTTATCGATACAGGCTATTTTTAAGGATTTCATCAGCTTGGGTATCTCAATGCTCTTTTCACCTGCTATAATATCCCTGCTTAAGCAGCCTATTTCTCTGAGGAACCAGTTTGGTATTCTAACCTCAACTCCGTCAACAGGAAGAGAAATATAATGGCTTTCATACATTGATTCGATTACATAATTGTAATTTGCCTCAATAACTCTTCTCTTAAAAGTTCCTTTGTTTGTAAGTTCTCCTCGTTCAATGGTAAATGGCAGGTCTATGATTCGGAAGTTAAGAATTCTCTCAAAAGGAGCAAGGAACTGATTAACGGTAACAACAACAGATGCGAAATAGTCTCGCATGGTCTGTTCATCCATAGAAGCAATAATCGGGTTCGCCTTATCAGGGAACACCAGTACTGTATTGTATGGCCTGTGGTCGCCAACCAAAAAGACCTGTTTTACCGTCCCAAAATCCTGGAACAAATTTTCTATTTTCTGAGGAGCAATTGTCTCGCCTTTGATGTTTTTGTAGATATCTTTCTTTCTGTCAACAATTTCAATAAATCCGTGAGAATCTTCTACCATTACATCCCCCGTTGGGAACCATCCGTCAGGAGTAAAAGTTTCCTCATAAGTATATCCGAAATAACCAATCATCACATATTTGCCTTTAATCAGAAGCTCTCCGTCTTCGGCAATTTTAATATCAATACCCGGCAATGCTTTCCCTAAAGAGTTAGGTACATATTTTTCCACAGGAGTCATTGTAATTCCTCCTGTGGCTTCAGTCATACCAAAGCCGCTCATCAGACAAATACCGAATCTTCTGAAGAATTCAAATACTTCAGGAGGAAGATAACCGGCAGCTGAAAGACCAATTTTAAGATGACCACCGGTTAATTCTGATATAGTATCACGTATTTTTATGTCAGAATCCGATTCTATATCCACTCTGTTCGATATACTTTCATAAAGCTGAAGCCATTTCTTAGGAATGCTTATGAGAACCGTTGGTTTAGTATTCTGCATATTTGAAACCATGGTTTCAACAGAGGGATTTTCCATAAATATATATTCTGCTGCCCAAAAGACGCATCCGGTAAGTTCAAGGTATCTTCCGAAAGTATGGAATAGAGGAAGAAAACATATAAACTTATCAGTTTCTCCTATTTGAGGAATTGCCATTGCACGGCAAAATCTTTTATAAACTATATTCAGATAGGAAAATACAATGCCTTTCGGTTCTCCGGTTGTACCTGATGTGTACATAACAGAAGCCTTATCAAATACTGACGGATTCCTGTAATGGTGATTTATTACAGCATCAGTTTCAGAAAGCTTTATTTGGAATTCACGGAAAGATAATACCCAATCTTCAGCACTTGTGCCAATAAGAATTATCACTTTTTTCAGGTAAGGCAGGTTATTCTTAATGTTTTTTATTTTAATGAGCTGTTTTTCATCGTGGACGAATAGTATGGGTGATTTAGTTTCATTCAGAATTATTTCGACATGCTGAGAAACTGAATTAGACGGAATCATGATATTCATTATTCCGCCCTTTAGGCATGCTATGTCAAGAATTGCCATATCAAGGCTGTTTTCAAGAAGAAAGGAAACACTTTTTTCGGTTTCACTTCCCAGCGCATCGAAAAGTCTGTATATTGATGCCTGGTAATGGTCTGCCCGCCTTTTGGTTTCAAGAAACGATATGTCTTTTTCTTTTTCACGCCTTAAAACCTTAAACAGAGTTTTTCCGGGATAGCTTTTGACTCTAGACTCAAAAAGTACATTATAATTATAATTGCTTTTCTCGATTATTTCGGCAACAAGTTCATCCCATTGCCTCTGCCCATATATTTTTTGAAGAAATACTGTGAACCTGAAAGCATCGAGATACGAATGCATCAATTTGATAATAGCCGTATTTCCGCTGCTATTCTGTTGAAGCAGATACTCACCGAAACGATAGTATATATCGCCGCTTATCTCAGCCATAATAGAATACATCAGCTTTACTTTAAGCAAAGCTTCAAATATCTCGGAAAAAACACTCTCAATGCCCGAAGTTTGATTAAATATGTCCGACTCAGGAATTTTCCTGAATTCTTCCTTAATGGCTGAAACAAGAGATTCAACTTCAGATTCCTCAATTGCAGCTAGTCCCGCAGATATTTTATTTAAAAGACTGACATAATAATCCATAGCAAAAACCAATCAATAATATTAGGAATAATCGTACTTGCTTTAATTCAGACCGCTGTTCTAAAGGAATTTATTTAATTCCGGCAATTTCCTCAAGCATATCTGTAGTTATAGACTTAGGCCTTTCAAGCGGATAGCCTAAAGCCCTGCTCCATACATAATTAGCTGAAATACCGAGTGTTCTTCCAACTCCAAACATAACTGTATAGAAATCATATTCCTTTACACCGTAATGCCATTGTATAACACCTGATTGCGCATCGATATTTGGCCACGGATTTTTTGCTTTCCCTTGCTCCATAAGAATCGGAGGTACTATATGATATAGCATATCTGCATATTTAAACAAAACATCCTGACTTAAATGCTTTAGGCTGAATTCTCTTTGAGCCATATATCTTGGGTCAGTTTTTCTTAGAACAGCGTGACCGAATCCGGGAATAACCTGACCTGATTTCAATGTATCCCAAACAAATTTCTTCATTTCTTCTTCAGTGGGTATTTTATTTCCCATTTCTTCCATAACTCCCTGCATCCATCTTAATACTTCCTGATTAGCTAAACCATGAAGTGGTCCGGCCAATCCATCCAGCATTGCGGATGAAGCATAATACAAGTCTGACAAAGCACTGCCTACCAAATGTGCTGCATGAGCACTTACGTTTCCGCTTTCGTGGTCTGAATGAAGAATAAAATAAAGTCTTGATACATCATCATACGGCTTGCCTACCCCCATCATATGAGCAAAATCTCCACCAAAATCCAGAGTGCCGTCAGAAGGAATAATTTGTCCGTTTTTATATTTAAGCCGGTATATGAAAGCAGCAATTGAAGGCAGTTTTGCTAAAAGATTTAAGCTGTCTTCAAGAGCCGGTTTCCAGTAATCATTCTTTTTCATTCCTGCCTGATACTCTTTCGCGAATTCAGATTCTCTCTGAAGTATAAGAACTGCCACCGAAAGCATAGTCATTGGGTGTGTGTCTATTGCCATGGCTCTAAGAACATCATATACATAAGAAGGTACATTTCTTCTTTTGCTGAATTCCTGTTTCACATCAGCAATTTCTTCGGCATTGGGGATATCTCCGGTTAGCAGAAGGTAGTAGAATGCTTCAACTGAAGGAACATCACATCCTTCGTCCTTCGGAAGTTTTTCAAGAACTTCAGGTATTGTATATCCTCTGAACCTGATTCCTTCCATCGGGTCAAGATATGAAATATCAGTTGTCAGAGATGTAATATCCCTCATCCCTCCGATAATTTGCGATATGGTTACATCACAGACTTTGACTTCCCCGTATTCTTTCAACAGCTTAGCTGTGCGCGGACGCCAATTATCTATTTTTTCCTGCATCTTCTCCTTTAACAATGACATAATTGTAACTCCATTTGATTTTTAGGTGAAATAATAAAGTTAAAAATAACTAAAATCCTAACTTCCTACAATAGGAATCAGTTGGCGGCATTTATTTTGAATGCGACATCTTTACCGCTTCTTACAGCACTCTCAATTGTGCAAGGATACTCATCATCTGTCCAGTCCCCGCAGATTAAAAGATTTTCCTGTTTGAAAGAAGACTTCAATTTGCCCAATTCTTCCCTATTGTTGCAGGTTGCCCTTTTTTCTTTTATAATTTTTGAAGCAATAACTGTTTTTCTTGTAAACCAAGGAAAATATTTCTCCAATTCCGCGAATACAATTCCCAGTAATTCTTCCCTGGATAGCTCAATTATTCCGTTTGCTGCACTACGGGTTATGCTTATGTAATTCCCTTTATTAAAAACCCAGTGCAGTTCAGATGATATCAGTCCGTAAACAGGAGCAGTTATATTATTGTGATCGAGCCATAAATGTACATTTAGAATAGATTCATAACTGAATTTATCTTCCCGGTTTATTTCTTTCCCGCAGTATATTTTTTCTAAAGCTGAAGGAGGTATTGCTGATACAACATAATCAAAATCTTTATATTCGGATGCGCTCGTAATTACCGAAGTTATTCTATTATTCTCAATTCTTAATTCTGTAACTCTTTCAGAAAGAATTATTTCGCTGTCTTTACCTTCAATATAAATTCCGGATGGTTCAATAAATAAAGCTTCCAGAGTTCTATCAGGAATTATTACTGAAATACCTCTGTTCCCGCCGATAAATATTTTTTTCATCACAAGAAGAAAATCCGAAGCATTAATATCTTTCAGATTTGCATTAAAAACAGAAATGGCAGTCATCTCCCAGAATCCGGCAATAGCCCGCTTAGATTGTCCTTTCATACGAAGCCACTCTTCGGAAGAAACAGATTTTAATTTTTTTTCGTCTAGAATCACGAACGAAATAATAAGGAATAAAATAGATATTCTGTCACTCAGGTTTAGTGCAGAAAATCGTAGTAATCCGGTAATTGCATTAAACGGATAGAATCCAGGCGCAATTCTCAGAGAGGATTGTTTTCCTCCCTTTTCAACATACCTGAATGACAGGCCCGCATCCGGATTTATAAATCTTCGGGTTCCAATAATATCAAGCAATTCAATTGTTTCTTCATAACAACCCATCATAATGTGTTGTCCTCTGTCTAATACCGTTCCTGTATCCGAATCTAAAAAAGATGCTATCCTGCCGCCAAGTGAAGGTGAGGCTTCAAAAAGAGTTACTCTGTTTCCGGCTCTGCTCAGGTAAACTGCAGCGGTAATTCCTGAAAGTCCTCCTCCTATAATCAATATCTTTTTCATTTCCCCGCCAGATTATATTTCACCCAAACCCCAACCGCAATAAAAAGTTTTTTATATGATGGAATTCTAATTTTCTCATCCAGAACACGGAATTCGCTTTTCTCAATTTTCTTTAACAGTTCATAATACACCTTACGCATGATAATAGCAGGAATAACAGATTTCCTGTCTTCCGGATCAAGGTGTTTTTCAGCAATTATATAAAACTCATGTGCTCTGCCTGCAAGGTGACGCATCATATTTACAAAATTCTTGTTGTATTTTTTTTCTTTTAATTCTTCAACCGTATAACCGAATTTCCGGAAATCTTCAAGAGGAAGATATATCCTTCCATTATCCAGATCGGTACCAACGTCTCTGATTATATTAGTTAACTGAAGAGCATAGCCGAGGTTGACTGCATACTCCTTTGCGGAGGGATTTTTATATCCGAATATTTCTATAGACATAAGTCCGACAGTAGATGCAGCAAGATAACAATATTGAAGCAATTCTTCAAAGCTCCAGAACTCACGAGGATAGATATCCCATTCCATTCCTTTAATCAAGTCAAAGAATGGGTCAACCGGTATTTTGAATTTAATGATAGCATCATGCAGACTGTTAAGTACAAGGTTCGAAGAATTTCTTTTAGCCAGAGTTAATTCAAGTTCTTTTTTCCAGTCGCTCAGTTTTTTTTGCTTTTGAACCGGAGAATCGTTGTTTTCATCAACTATATCATCAGTTTTTCGGCAGAATGCATAAACGGCATGAATTGCATCTCTTTTTTCTTTAGGAAGCATATTCAATGCATTGTAAAAACTACTTTTACTTTTCTTTGATATTTCTTTAGGAGTTTCCATAATCAGAATAATGATTTTAACAAGAGTCCGGCAAATTCAATTTTTGTGATTACCGGACGGTTATTCAATACATCATAGTCGGACTTCTCAATTTTTTTTAGAATCTCCCTTCCTCCGTTGATAGTCCATTTAATCTCTATCTTAAGTCTTCCCGACAAATACCCGAGTAAAGCCTCGCCCTCATCAAAAAGCTTTTTTGTTCTTGTGCACTCATTTTTAATCAGCTCCTTGAAATTCGGGGTAGCCAGATTTCCTTGAAACTGATTCTCGGCAACTCCAAATCTTTTGATATCTTCTTGCGGCAGATAGATTCTTCCCTTTTTGATATCCAAACTCACATCCTGAATGAAATTGGCTATCTGTAATCCTGTGCATATTTTATCCGACAATCCGAAAGCTGAATTATCTCTTATACCGAAAACTTCAAGTATCAGTCTGCCAACCGGATTAGCCGACAGTCTGCAATAGTCCTGGAGACTCTCATAGTTTTCATATCTTTTTTTTACAACATCCTGCTTAAATGCTTTTAGCAGATTGAACAGATTTTCAGGGGAAAGACTTAAATTATGAACTGATTTTGATAATGCTTCCCAAAAAACAGATTCATAATCACCGTTAACTGCTCGAAGCAGATAATCCTCAAATGCTTCAAGTTTTTTTGTTCTTATATCCGGGTCTTCATAACCCTCATCTGCTATATCATCAGCCATGCGCGCAAACTTGTATATAACGGCAACATCATTTCTTTTTTTTCGCGGAATAAGAAAACTTATAACAGGAAAATTCTCATAATGGTTTTTACTCATATCCACTGCTTCTGAATATGCCTGTCTGATATTTTCACTCGAGTTTTTCATCTGCCTTAAAGCAATCCCCTTTGCTTAAGCCATTCATCATTATAAACACTGCTTAAATACTTGTATCCTGAATCAGGAATAAATGTAACAATATCAGCTTCCCTGTCAATTTGCTTTGCAAGTTCAACTGCCCCGTAAATATTTGCTCCGCTTGAACCGCCTGCAAGGATACCTTCTTCACAAGCAGCCCTTCGTGCCCACATAAATGCAGATTTATCATCAAACTTCATTATATCATCCAACTCGTGCAATTTTGCAGTTCCGATTATAAATTCGTCTCCCGCCCCTTCGGTGTAATACCTGAATGGTTTTATCATTTCACCGGATTTGAAGTAATCATAAAAAACAGACCCGTAAGGATCGAGACCAATAACTTTTATTTGCGAATTTTTTTCTTTAAGATATTTCCCTGCTCCCAGAATTGTTCCGCAAGTTCCAATTGCTCCTATAAGATAATCAACTTTCCCTTCCATCTGCTCCCAGATTTCAGGTCCTGTTGACATATAATGAGCTTCATTATTATCAAGATTATTATGCTGATCTATATAATAGAAATCCGGATTTCTGTCTGCCAGATATTTTGCAAAATTATTATATGACTTCTCATCTTCCGGCGGCAGTGATGCATCAACAAGTATAACATCTACACCCATAATTTCAAGCATCTTTAGTTTTTCTGTACTAATTGTATTGCGGAGAACTACTTTTAGTTTGTAACCCTTTTGTCTGGCAGCAATTGCAAGTCCCATTGCCGTATTACCCGAAGAGTTTTCAATTATTGTATCCCCCGGTTTTATTCTGCCGTCTTTTTCGGCTTTCTCAATCATGTATCTTGAAATCCGGTCCTTTATGCTGCCTCCCGGATTTGCCATTTCAAGTTTTACCCAGATCCTTGCTTTTAATCCTTTAGTTATTTTATTTAATTTTACAATCGGCGTATTACCGACTGCATCAAGCAGGTTTTCATATCTTCCAGCCAAATTTGCCTCAATTTTATAGTTTATATCCCCTAAGAAAATCATCAATGCTCATTCTTTTCCTTCCTTCGGGTTGTATTTCCAGAATACTTACACATCCGTCCTTAGCTCCAACCAGCACTTCGCCTTTCCCGTATTGCACTTCTCCGATACGCAGGTTAACTTCGCATTCTTTTGCCCTAAAAACTTTATAGGATTTATCATTATAAATAAAGTATGCCCCCGGTATTGGTGATAAGCCCCTAATAAGATTTACGATTTCCGATGACTTTTTTTCCCAGCTGATCCTGCATATTTCTTTCGATATTTTTGGAGCAGTTGTAGCAATACTGCTATCCTGCATTTTTGGTATCACCAAATTTTTTTCAATCATCTCCAGAGTTTTCACAACTGCTTCTGCACCCAGATTACTGATTTTCCGGTACAAACTGCCAAAATCATCTTCATTGTCAATTTCAATCCGATATTGCAGAATAATTTCACCTGTATCCACTTTTTTTTGCAGAAAAAATGTAGTAACACCTGTTTCGGAATCTCCATTTATTATTGCCCATTGTATTGGAGCGGCTCCTCTATACTTTGGCAGAATCGATCCATGCATATTAAAACAACCTTTTGGGGGCATGGAATAAACGGATTCAGGTAATATTCGGAAAGCAACAACTACAAAAACATCAGCATTTAGTTTTCTTAATTCGGAAATAAATTCTTCATCACTAAGAGATTCAGGCTGTAAAACATTATATCCGGCTGAAACCGCATATTCCTTAACTGCAGAGTATCCGGTTTTCAAGCCTCGGCCTTTTTGTTTATCGGGTACAGTTACGACAGCTTTAATATTGTGTTCTGACTCGGATATTTTCTTCAGAGATTCAACTGCAATATCAGGGGTACCAAAAAATACAATATCCATTAAAATGAAGTTCCACGTTCTGTAATCAGGTAATCCGGATCGATGTCTCTTTTCATAATCCGCATTAAATCGTCTCTCATCTTCTTTTTATCTGCCGGAGTAACTCTGTCAGGAATCATTTTACCAAGCAAATGATCGTATTCGTGTTGTATTACTCTGGCAAAAAACCTGTCTGCATCTATAATGTTTTCTTGTTCGTTTGCATCAAGGTATTTAATTTTTATTTCACCGGGTCTTGTTACACTTGCATGAATTCCGGGTAAACTCAAACAACCTTCTTCATAATCCGTAAATGAATCAGAAAATACTAATATTTCCGGATTTATCATTACAATAGGTTCATTTTTTTCATATCCGTCAACGGGTGAAATGTCAATAACAAACAAAGCTTTATCAGACCCAACTTGGTTAGCAGCTAATCCTACTCCATTGGCTTCCCGCATTGTTGTGAACATATCGGATATAAGTTCAATTATATCATCGTCCACAGCCTTAATTTTTTTTGCCTTTTCACGAAGTATTTTGTCTCCGTAAACTGTTATAGGAAGTATATCCATTTATTCTCCTTTTTCATCAATAACCTCAGCACTTATGACTTCAGCAGTTATTTCCTTATAAATCATAATTTCCGAAGCAGTAAAAAGCATTTTATTGAATAACCTAAAAATAACCAACATTTGCTGAAGAAAAAAGGAAAGAATAAGAAAATAGACCGGTGAAACAGGAATATAACGCCCAATTATGTTATAAACCAGAACCCCGGCACCTGAAATAACAGAAATCATAAAAAATGAATTTATCATAATTCCGAAATTTTTTCTGATAAGGTTAATTACAACTTTGATTTCACGAAATACACTTGAATTGTCTTTAACAGCTAAAGATACTTTTGTATAATCCGATAGAATAATTATAAGGCCTATAATGCAAATAAGCAGAATGTATCTCAGGAGGTTTAGAAAAAAATCCATCTGATGTCTTTCTGAATTGTTGAACCAATAATCCATCTGCCTGCTTACAAGATTATCTCCAACAAACAAAAAAACAAGGAGTATTACTGAAAGGAAAAATACTTTGGTAAACCTATACCAGAATTTTACTCCTCCATAAAAGAAATCAACAAAATGGTTCTTTTTAGGATTGTTAAAAATTGTAACTAATCCACCCATGAAAAAATTTTGAATCAGAGAATAAACAAATATCACTGCGTAAATAAGCATTGGAATGCTTTCAAAATTTGCACTGTAAATATTCCTCAACTGATAATACCAAACCATATTAAATTCTGAAGCAAGGGAAGAGGCAATAGATGAATGTTTCAAATTCTCCTGAAGAATAAAAAAGACCGGCATGCTAAGAATTGCGGCAAAAAGAAAATTAGAAATCCATAAAAGAATTGCAAACTTCGAGTTATAGAATACTTCTCTGAATGATTTTATCAAAATATGTTTTAGTTTCATCAGCTTGCACTTCCGGTAATCATTAAAAAATTTTGAATCCAGAAAAGCCATTTAAGACTTAAAGCAAATGTAGAACTGTAATCAGAATCCAACATATAGGAATTATCGGCAAAATTCAGATCAAACAAGTTTTTTCGCGCCGGATCTACTTCAGCCCCCAATACAACATTGTCTGTATCAAATTCAATGACGCTTTGAACCTCTTTTCCGTCCCATTTTTTGATTAATGTATCTTTGTCTGTATAAAGTGCAATTTCAGATGGATAAATTCCGTCGCCACGCCTTTCAGCAACCACATAATATTTATTTTTACCTCTTTTAATTATCTCTTTAATTCTGTTGTTATAAAAAGCAGGTTTCCCTGATAGTAACTCAGTTAAATAGTCTTTATCTTCTCCTGTTATTTTTTTTATAAGTCCATTAAGAAAATCAGCAGATATATTTGCGTGTTTTCTTTCCAGGAAAAGTATTTTTAAAAGCTTAATCATTCTTTCGCGACCTATTTCCCTCTCAAGATTATGAAACACAAGCGAAGGTATTACTTTATTTGAAATAATTTCATCTTTTTTTGATATAAAAGTTCTTCTATCATTAGATATACTGCCTGCAACCGGATTCCCATAATATTTTTTAAGAGACATTGCATATGGCGGCTCATAAAACACACCTAATGTGTAAATAACCGGGATCTGATTAAAATCAATAAAATTTAAGCCGTAAATCGGATAGTATTTTGCAATTCTAAAAGAGACTTCAGCTTGTCCGAATAACTCTTCCGAAACCACATCAGCAATCCAGCCGGATAATCCTTCCGCAGTTTTCTCTGAAAAATCTGTTCGTACCTTAAAATGAGAAAAAACAAACTCTCTGGATAACTGATTTGCTATTTGCCTTTCATATTTCAGCGAGTATTTTGGCTGTTTGTATTCGGGCTTAAAAAAAAGCAAAGAGTTGAATGATGTATCAGTCATTTTCATTGAATACGGCAGTTCAATTATTTTAGGATTTATACCAGAGTAACCGGTAATCTCGCTAAGTTTTTCAATTACATTTGAGATAATAATATCGTAGTCATCCGAATCATTTTCATCCTTAAACAAAACGTCTTTTCGTATCGTTTTGCCGGCCATAGGTTTAATTATTCCGGATTTTATATTTCTTCCCTCAGCAAATACTGCTGAAAATCCAAATATATTATCTGTAGAATACTCTACTGCCTTAATTTCACTAATTACCCTCTTACTTTTAAAGTTTTCTGAGGCTAACAATTCATAATCTGATGGAATCTGAATTTCTATATCGGAAAACTTATCCGTATTATCTCCCATCAAGGCTCCGGATAAAGTTATTACCGGTTGCCAATCAGAAAGAATAAAAAAATTATCGGCTGAAGCTTTTTTTAGACCAAACTCACCAGGCTCCAGAGTATAACTTATTTCATACCATAGACTATCCATTCCAAGTGTTTCTAAAAGAAATGTATTGTTTGTTGTATCGCAATATGATTTTAAGGAATTAATTGAAAAGCTTTTAATTGATGAGTTTGAAAGCGGTATTTTCTCAGGGGAACGAAGTATTTGATTCTTGTTTCCGGACTTCCTTAGTTCTATCTTCCATTGTTTTCCGGAAAAGCCGGTATCTTTAATTATAAGTCCGTTTATTCTTAAATCAACTTTTCCTTCATCTGAAAGAAATTTTATTTTCACATTCCGCACAGAATTAAACATGATTTTTTCTGAAGTATCGTTAACTTCATTTACTCTCAAATCTGTTTTAATTCTTCCTGATTCCTGAACAAAAGGATAATAAAGTAATGCAAATAATGCAAATGGAATAAAAAATGATAATTTCATTGTATTTCCGGCAACGGATACTTTAGCTTTTTCAGTTGTAAATATCTGATTTTCCTAACAATAATCCAATCCTTTTTATTTTTCAAAAGGTATTGGATTTTTCAGCATATCAAAACACTTCTGTAATGATATTATGAAAACACGCCATTACCAAAATGCCAGTCAACCGGGATTAGTTACTTTTTGGCTTTAGTTTTGTTTGAACATTGGAAGATCATTAATCGTAACAGGATTAGCTAAAGTCCAGCCGGTAATTACTGCAGTGCCTCTAAACCTGTAAGTATCCGGTTCATGGTCACCTATACCGGTATAATTGTAATTAAAAAGAGGAGAATTATCAGATAGAACTATGCTTGTTTGAGAATAAGTTCCCGAAACATCCGTTTGTTCAGAATAAGAAGAAAATGAACCGCCTTGTCTGTGGTGAAAAGTTAAATCCACTGTTCCGCTAAAAGTTCCGTTATTGCCTTTGAGGTTAAAGACAGCAACCAGGGAATCTTTGTCTGTGCCCTGCATAAAAACATATTCTGTATGCCAGACTCCGGTAATAAATGGATCGTCTTTTACTGTTACCGGATTATCAGACTCCTTCGAACAGCCGGCAAAAATAAATACTGCAAAAACTAATAATAATAAACATTTTTTCATCGTACCTCCTGATTTAATTATAAGCTCAAGTTAATAATCCCGGTTGAGCCTGGTAAGCAGGTTTAGAAATGAATAAATCTGCCGTATTTTATAATATTATCGGTAAACTCAGTAGATTATTTTAGGAAGAATTTTTAATTTCTGATTTTTTTTATAACTTCCACCATATCATCCGGCAGAGGAGAGTCAAATCTGACAATTTCTTTTTTATGCGGGTGATAAAAACCTATTGTTTTCGCATGCAGAGCTTGTCTTTGCATAATCTCAAGCAAATTATCCACTCTCTGCGATATTTTCGGAAGACTGTTTCCATAATGAATACTTCTTCCGTTATACACTTTATCTCCAAATATTGGATGCTTGATATGAGAAAGATGTACTCTAATCTGATGAGTGCGGCCGGTTTTAAGATTGAGTTTTATTAAACTTAGGAATTCGAATTCTTCAAGAACTTCGAAAAAAGTATGAGCATGTTTTCCTTCATCCGGACTAACAGTAAATATTTTTCTATCCTTTTTACTTCTTGCGATATTACCAATTATTTCTCCTTTTCTTTCCTTCGGACATCCCCAACAAAGAGCCCAGTACTCTCTTTCTATTGAATGCTTTGAGAATTGCGATGCAAGTTGTGCGTGAGTCCACTCGTCTTTTGCAATTACAAGAAGACCGCTCGTATCTTTATCTATCCTGTGAACTATTCCGGGCCTTGATTTTTCATTTAGTAAGCTAAGATTCATAGTGTGATAAAGGAGTCCGTGAACCAGAGTCCCGGTAAAATTGCCTAAAGAAGGATGAACTACTATTCCGGCAGGTTTATTAATAACCATAAGGTATTCATCTTCGTAAACAATATTCAAGGGCATATATTCCGGTTCAACACAATCCGGTCTTGGAGAGCAGGGTATTTTAACCAGGATTCTGTCTCCGCCTTTTACAATGTAATTGGATTTTTCAGCCTTGCCGTTTACTGTTACATAACCGGCTTTAATAAGTTGCTGAATTCTTGACCGAGTTGCATTTTCGATTGAGTTGGAAAGATAAACATCAATTCTTTCTTTCTTTTTGCTTTCTGAAAGAATGAATTCATAAACTTTTTCTGTTATAATATTTGCCATTTATCCTGAAAATTTATACAGATTCTTCGGGGAGAATATTTGCTGTTAAATTTTCACTTTTTGTTTTAACTTCAGAAATTTCCGTCCCATTATCTTGTTCGTCAACAGTCTTATGTGCAGATGTAAAAAATATCAGGAGCACAACTCCTATTGAAACTGAGGCATCTGCTATATTAAAGATAGGCCATCTGTCTAAATTGTATCCGAATATTTCTATATTAAAAAAATCCACATTAATGAAATCAACCACCCTGCCGTACATAAGCCTTTCATAACCAAACAATACTCCATAAAAAACCCGGTCTATCAGATTACCAACTGCCCCGGCAATAATAAGTGCCACAGATAACCGGTTAATAAACTTTGTTTCTCTTATTCTGTATAAATAATAAAGCAATCCAAAACTAGCTGCTATTGAAAAAAGGGACAGAAAAAATTTTGAGGTTTCACCAAAATAGAGTCCGAATGCCATTCCCGGATTTTCTATAAAAGTAATCTTTAGGAAATCACCTAAAACGTCAAAACTTGATCCGTATTCCATTCCTGTCATTTCCAGACCAAGAAATGGAATACTAAATCCTTTAACAACTAATTTTGTTACCTGATCTGCAATAACCAGGAACAATGATATATATAAAACCCTCAATATTATCCTTTATCTTTTAGACATTTTTTCTTTAACTTGTACACAATGCTGTGTATGCGGAACTGCTCTAAGTCTCTCCTTAGGTATTAACGGACAAGTAGGACATAGATGTTGTGGTTCATCAACACATTCAATGCATATACCGTATGTTCCGTTATCAATTCTTTTAAGAGCTTCATCCAGATACCCGAGAAATTTGTTTTCTCGCTGAGCCCACAAATAGAGTTTTTCTCTTTCTGCAGCATCAGTTCCCTGTTCGGCCATGTGCAATGAATAAGGAGAATTTTCATTGATGTACTGACCGGTTGTCGGGTCCATCATCTGATCTTTAAGATTCTGAAGTTGCATGATTATCTCGTTTCTTTTCTCTTCGATAATCAGTCGAAATTCCTGTAATTCGGCCTCAGGATAACCCTGGATCTTCTTCTGCGAGGCATCGTTAGTGCCTGCGTTTTCAATGTTATTATTATCTTCGTTCATCCTTAAACCATCCTTATTTTATAATTAGTGAATTATTAGTAACTAAATTATATCAATTTAACCGATATCCTGCAATTAAAATCTACTAATTCCCACTCCTGGGCATCATTCAATTTTTCCACATTAACCAATTCCTGCGAAAGAGTTTCGCTCTTAATGTAATCTGCAAATTTCAGGATGTAACCTGCCAGTCTTTCATCTGTACTAAAAGAAATACTTATTTTATCAATAACATCAAAGTCAGCTTCCTTTCGCATATTCTGAACCCGGTTTACAAATTCCCTTGCATATCCTTCTGCAATAAGTTCTTCATTGAGTTCAGTATCCAACCCGACTGTGATACCTTCTTCTGTCTCAACAAGCCATCCTTCAATTTCATTAGATACTATTTCTACTTCTTGTGGTGTAATAATTACAGTATTATCGTCAATTCCGAATTCTAGTTTAGAAGACACAAGCAATTCATCTATTTCCTGCTTGTTCATTTCCCTTATCCTTTGGGCAACTTTATTAGCAAGTTTCCCGAATTTGGGTCCAATTGCCTTGAAATTTGGTTTGGCAGATTTACTAACAATACTTGAATCATCTTCCAAAACTTCTATAGATTTGATATTTATTTCTTCCAGAATTACATCTGCCATACTCTGAATGGCTTTCCGTCTTTCAGTAGAAGCAGAAACTATAATTTTCTTTAATGGCTGCCTTACTTTCAGATTAGATTTAGCTCTCATCGATCTTGCCAGATATACTACTCTCTGAACAGCATCCATCTTTTTATCAAGTTCTTCATCTATAAAGGTAATTACCGGGAAATCAGCTAAGTGAACTGATTCGGTTTTTTCTTTGCCGGTAACTGTATTAAGAAGTCTGAACAATTCCTCTGCAAAAAACGGAGCAAATGGCGACATCAGTTTTGAAACTGTAACAAGGCACTCGTAAAGTGTCTGATATGCTGAAAGCTTATTTGTGTTTATTTCGGATTTCCAAAATCTCCTTCTTGACCGACGGACATACCAATTAGATAATTGATCTATTGTAAAATCTGATATTTCTCTTGCGGCTTTTGTGATATCATATTCTTCCATCAATTTTTCAAAATCCCGCACAAGTATATTAAGTCTTGAAATAATCCAGCGATCAATTTCAGGTCTTTCGTTATAAGGAATTGCTTTTTCACGAAAATCAAACTTATCAACATTTGCATAAAGTGAAAAGAATGAATATGTATTAAGCAAAGTACCAAAGAATTTTCTCTGAACTTCTGTAATTCCCTCTTCATCAAAAAGTGTAGGCCTCCAGGGCGGACTTGTTGTAATAAGGTACCACCTTGTTGCATCTGCTCCGTATTTATTAAATAAGTCGAAGGGATTAACAGTATTGCCTTTTGACTTCGACATTTTCATGCCGTTTTTATCAAGAATCAATTCATTTACAATAAGGTTTTTGTATGTGATATTATCAAAAAGCATAGTCCCGATTGCATGCAAAGTATAGAACCAGCCCCTTGTCTGATCAATACCTTCACAGATGAAATCTGCCGGATAATTTTTTTCAAAAAGCTCCTTATTTTCAAAAGGATAGTGATACTGAGCAAAAGGCATAGCTCCGGAGTCATACCAAACATCTATCAATTCAGGAGTCCTTGAGAATATCTTTCCGTTCTTCTCAAATTTCACTTCATCAACAAAGGGTTTGTGAAGATCAATGTTATCAAGATCCGCAACCTTAATCCGGCTTCCTTTTTGTTCAATGAAACCTTCTTTAAGTTCTTCAATACTGCCTACAGCAAACATCTC
This sequence comes from uncultured Melioribacteraceae bacterium, assembly GCA_964584325.1. Taxonomy (GTDB): domain Bacteria; phylum Bacteroidota; class Ignavibacteria; order Ignavibacteriales; family Melioribacteraceae; genus CAZOZP01. The sequence goes on along the minus strand of CAZOZP010000032.1, from coordinate 9,710 downwards.
TCCGTCATCACTTACCCAAATAGGAAGAGGTGTTGCCCAGAATCTATCTCTTGATAGAGCCCAATCTTTATTTTCAGCAAGCCAATTCCCGAATCTTCCGGCTCCCACTTCAGGCGGATACCAATTTATTTTATTATTTAACTCAACCATTTTGTCAGAGATTGATGTAGTGCGAATAAACCAGGATTCTCTTGCATAGTAAATTACCGGAACATTATCAAAACGCCAGCTGAAAGGATAAGAGTGAACAATAGTTTCCTTTTTATAGAGCCTCTCCATTTCACGAAGTTTCATTATAATTCCGTTATCGGCATCCTTAACAAATTGTCCCGCAAAATCAGTTACTTCATCTGTAAATAATCCGCCTCTGTTAACCGGCTGCATAAACGGAAGATCGTATTTTTTCGAAACCTCATAGTCATCTGCACCAAAAGCAGGAGCAATATGCACAATGCCCGATCCGTCTTCTGTGCTTACGAAGTCTCCTGCTATCACGAAAAAGGCTTTTTTTGATGGCTGTATGTATGTAAACAACTGGTAATATTCAGTTCCGATAAGTTCTTCACCGGTAAAAGAATTCAATATTTCATAGTCACTCTTTAATGCAGCAAGTCTTTCTTTGGCTAAAATTATGTGTTTACCTTCAGTTGCTACTTTAACGTATTCTATATTATTACCTACTGCAAGACCAACATTTGATATCAATGTCCAGGGAGTGGTTGTCCATACAAGGAAAAAAGTATCCTCAATTTCGGTAATCCGGCATTTTTTCAGTTTCAAAAGAACATAGACAGAAGGGTCTTTCGTCTCTTTATAACCTAAAGCCAGCTCATGTGATGATAATACCGTTTCTGATTTTGGGCATTGAGGCACTATTTTATAATCCTTGAATATAAGTCCCTTATCAAATAAAGTTTTGAGTGACCACCAGACTGACTCAATATATTCATTTGTGCAAGTAATATATGCATCCTCAAGATTGATCCAGTATCCCATTCTTGAAGTCATTTTCTCCCACCTGTCTTTATATGTAAAAACAGAAGAACGGCATGCTTTGTTGTATTTTTCAACACCGAATTCAGGAATTTCGCTTTTACTCTTAATTCCAAGCTGTTTTTCAACTTCAATTTCAACCGGTAGTCCGTGAGTATCCCATCCGGCTTTTCTGTTAACCCTGAATCCCTTCATTGTCTTATATCTGCAAATAAGATCCTTGATTGTACGTGCCATAACATGGTGAATACCCGGCTGGCCATTTGCTGTCGGAGGACCTTCATAAAAAGTAAAGGGCTTTGAAGCATCACGCGATTCAATACTTTTTTCAAAAATTCCGTTATCTTCCCAAAATTTAAGAATTCTCTCTTCTATCTCAGGATAACTCGCTTTTTCACTATACTGCTTAAACATATTAATCTACTCTATTCTGTTTCTGTTTCGTATTTTTTTAAAACTTCTTTTTCAATCTTTATAAGTTCTTTTAACTGCGTTTCAATTCTGTTTTTTTCGGATTTCAAATCAGAAAGTTTTTTTTCGGTTTCAAAAATCATTTTCTCTGATTTCAGCTTTGCTTCTTCAATAATTATTTCAGCTTCTTTCCTAACACCTGTCCGCCCCTCCCGTTCATCAGTTTCTTTAGATCTGATACAGCTGATTTCCTTATGCAAGGCTATTGTTTCAGAGACTGTCATTCCAAAAATTCCGGTTGAACCTAAAATTACATTTTTAAGAGCATATAATAGAAAGTTCTCAACAACTGAACCATCGTAACCGAAAAACTCACTGAAAAAGGTTACAAAAATAAAACTAATAATTGAATTTGCAACAATTATGGCAAATATTATTTTACTTCCGTAATTCCAACCAAGAGAATGATTAATAATCCATCCGCATCCAAAGGCAAATGCACTTAGCACAAACCATACGGCAAAACTCTTCATTTCAGCATCGAATACCGGCTGATTAAGAAATATCATTGCAAACATTATTACAGCCAGAAGGCCCGGTGTAAAATAAGATACTATGCTTCTTTTTTCTTCATTCACAGTCTTTCTATTACCTCTTTCATTATTAGAGTAACTTTTGGCTCAGCCTTCCCTGCCGCAGCAATTATTTCTTCCAATCCGCAAGGTTTAAGAGCATCAGGAAAACACTCATCTGTAACTATGCTAAGCCCTAAAACACTTATTCCTAACTGATTTGCCGCAATTACTTCCGGAACGGTTGACATCCCTACTACATCAGCACCTATCATTCTCAAGAATCTGTATTCGGCTCTTGTTTCAAGATTAGGTCCGGGAACAGCAACATAAACGCCTTGTTGAATTTTTATTCCTTTCTTTAATCCGATTTCTTCAGCCATCGAAATAAGAGCCTGAGAATAGGGCTGACTCATATCAACAAACCTTGGTCCGAATTCGTTACTGTGTTTCCCGCTTAAGGGACTTCCACCAATCAGATTAATATGATCTGTTATAATCATCACGTCACCACGTCTGAAAAGAGGGTTCATCCCTCCGCAGGCATTGGAAATAAGCAAGGTGTTTATGCCTAAATATTTCATTACTCTTATAGGAAACACAACTTGGTTTAATGCATAACCCTCATAGAAGTGGAAACGTCCTTGCATCGCAATAACTTTTCTACCTGAAACTGTTCCGAATAAAAGTTTTCCCTTATGGGATTCAACAGTCGATACGGGGAAGTGAGGTATTTCGGAATAATCTATTGAATGATCAATTTGAATGTTCTCAACCATTCCACCGAGTCCTGTTCCCAAAACAATTCCAATACTGTAATCATCAACAACTTTAGTTCGAATAAATTTTACCGCGTCTGCAACTTTTAAAAATTCATCTGTCATAGTAAATCCTCCAATATTTCATCAACATCAATTTCCTGATTTGTTTTTATCAAAGCATGTTCAGTTGAAACAGGGGCAGAGGTAATATTTGCTTCATTAGTTGATAGTATTTCGGCCTGAGTTTCTATTATTGCTTTGATGCGTGCTACAAGCAGATTTTTCTCTTCGCGGAGTTTAAGTACCGACTCTCTTATTATATCGGCTTCCTGTTTTGCCTTCTCAAGAATCTGAGATGCTTTAATCTCTGACTCTTTAATCATTAAAGCAGATTGTTTTTTTGTATTTTCTATTGCTTTATCAGAATTTTCCTGAGCGTTTAGCAATGCTTTTTGAAGACTCATTTCGATTTTTTTGTAATGTCTGACTCTTTCCATTGAAGATTCCAACTGCTTCTTAAGTTCGGCATTTTCATTCTGAATCTGCTCAACTTCATCAGATAGC
>CAZOZP010000032.1:0-6399 GCA_964584325.1 uncultured Melioribacteraceae bacterium | reverse complement strand
AAGAAAGGTTTGTACTTCTTCTGTATCGTACCCCCGCAATGATTTTGCAAATTGCTGAGATTTTATGCTGTATGGTGAAAATTTCATCTTTATCCTTTTTTGGTATAAATTCTCTCTCCGAATAAAGCGGTGCCAATCCTAATCATCGTAGCACCCTCTTCTATAGCAATTTCAAAATCACCGGACATTCCCATAGAAAGTTCCTTTACCGGGTATCCTCCTGTTCTCAGCGTCTCCAGCATCTCTCTTGTTTTTCTAAAGCAATGCCGAATTACTTTCTCGTCATCAGTATAAGGAGCCATAGTCATTAATCCTTCCAATGAAAGATTTTTTTTGGCGCTGCAGTATTCTGCCATTTCAAGTACTTCATCTTCGTTTCCAAGTCCGGCTTTAGATTCCTCGTAAGATGTTTTGAATTCAAGAAGAACTTTCTGAATTTTTCCGCATCCGGATGCTCTTTTGTCTATTTCATCGGCAAGCGTCTTTGATTCTACCGAATGGATGTATTCGGCAGAATCAATTAAATACTTGACTTTATTAGTCTGCAGATTACCAATGAAATGCCAGTAAAGTCCGCCTTTTATTATTGAGGCTTTGTTCTGCATTTCACGGGCCCGGTTTTCTCCAAAATGCTTAAGACCCAGACTGACAGCTTCCCGGATTTCTTCTTCGGGATGCTGTTTTGATACAGCTATCAGAATAATATCACCTGATTGTTTTCCTGCTTTGACAGAGGCGATTTCTATCTTTTCAAGCAGTATGTCCAAGTTCTGAATAATCATATCAAATTTAAATGTGCCAATGTAGTTTATTTTATAATAAATTACAAATTTATCAAGAACAGCCGGTGGTTGTTCCACAAGTTGTGCATTTCAAACAAGTTCCGTTTCTTACCATAGTCATACTCTGGCATTCAGGGCATATATCACCTGTATAACCTCTAACTTTTGCATCCTGAATCTTCTGACTCATTGAGCTGTCTATCGTAATTCTGCCATTCCCTTTTGCTGAAACTGCTGAACCTGGCATAACCTGCGGGCTATGCTGATCTAACTCTATCATTTTTTCGCTAATCAATTCTTCACTTTCAAATTCAGGTTCAATTATCTGTGCAATTTCAGTGTTGCTCCTTGCATCCATCTCAGTTTCATCAACATGAGCCAAATCATTTCTTTTAAGATATGTAACAGCAAGTTCCCTGAAAATGTAATCTATAACCGAGGTTGACATTTTAATTCTGTCATGCCCGGAAACCATACCGCTTGGCTCAAACCTGGTAAACACAAATGCATCCACGAACTCATCCAGAGGAACACCATGCTGCAAGCCTAATGAAATTGAAATAGCAAAACAGTTAAGAAGGCTTCTAAAAGCTGCACCTTCCTTATGCATATCTATAAAGATTTCACCTAACTGGCCGTTATCATATTCACCTGTTCTCAAGTAAACAGACTGACCGTTTATTTTTACTTTCTGTGTATATCCTTTTCTTCTGTACGGTAGTCTTCTTCTCTTGGCTATGTATCTGTGAACTATCTTTTCTGCAATTTTTACAATATCATTTTCTTCTTTCTCAAGCTGAATTTCTTCAAGTTCCTCAGATGAAATACTGTTAAGCGGTTGAGATAGTTTTGATCCGTCTCGGTAAAGGGCATTTGCCTTGAGTCCGAGTTTCCAGGATTTCAAATAAACATCTTTAATGTCTTCAATATTTGCTTCATTAGGAAGATTTATTGTTTTGGAAATTGCTCCTGAAATAAAGGGCTGTGCGGCTGCCATCATTCGAATATGTGCATCTGGCCTGATAAATCTTGAACCTATTCTTCCGCATTTATTTGCGCAGTCAAAAACCGGATAATGTTCCATCTTCAGATATGGCGCACCTTCAATTGTCATTGTACCGCAGACATAATCGTTTGCTTTGGCAATCTCATTTTTCGAAAAGCCCAGGGAAACTAAAATATCGAAGGAATAATCATTTAACTGCTGATCTGTATATCCAAGTTTTTCTTTGCAAAAAGTTTCTCCAAGTGTATATTTATTAAAAGCAAAACGAATTTCAAATACTGAAGGAAGCATTCTTTCAATTCTTGAAATAATTTCATCTGTAAATCCTTTTGCTTTTAGAGATTCATAATTCACATGCGGACATCCATCAAGAGTTCCGGAACCTTTTGCATACTGAACAATTTCTTTTATCTGCTGTTCATTATATCCCATCTTTCTTAATGCCGGCGGTATTGATTTATTGATTATCTTAAAATAACCACCACCTGCCAGTTTTTTAAATTTAACTAATGCAAAATCAGGTTCAATACCTGTAGTATCACAGTCCATAATCAGCCCGATTGTCCCGGTCGGAGCCAGCACGGTAACTTGTGCATTTCTGAAACCATGCAACATTCCGAGTTCAAGAGCAATGTCTGAATCCTCACGTGCGGCTTTCAGCAAATCGGATGGACAGTATTTAGGGTCAATTCCCTGCGGATAGATAGAAAGCTTTTCATATTCTTCTTTAGGTACATTATATGCTGCCCTTCTATGATTTCTAATTACCCGAAGCATATGATCCCTGTTCTTTTCATATTTAACGAATGTACCAAGCTCTCCGGCTATTTCTGCTGAAGTAGCATAAGATCTCATATGCATTATTGATGTAATTGCACCGCAAATAGCCTGAGCTTCATCTGAACCATAAGCAATTCCTTCATGCATAAGAAGAGAGCCAAGATTTGCATAGCCCAAGCCTAAAGTACGGAAATCATAGCTGAGTTGAGCAATTTCTCTGCTGGGATACTGTGCCATCATTACACTTATTTCAAGTACTAATGTCCATATTCTTGTTGCATGCCTGAATGCGTCAATATCATATTTATAGGTATTTACATCGTAGAACTTAACCAGATTTAAAGATGCCAGATTGCACGCCGTATTATCAAGAAACATATATTCACTGCACGGATTGGAAGCTTTAATCTCGCCGTCTTCCGGACAAGTATGCCATTCATTTATTGTAGTATGATACTGTAATCCGGGATCAGCACAAGCCCAGGCTGCAAAACCAATCTGCTCCCACAAATCGGAAGCTTTAAGGCTTTTCCGCGGTTTTGGTTCGCGGCCTTCTTTTTTTGCATTTGCAAGTTCAACCCGCCAGTATAGATTCCAATCAGCATTATCGATTACTGCTTTCATAAATTTATTCGTAACCCGAACTGAATTATTGGAATTTTGTCCGGACACTGTTGAATAAGATTCTGAATTCCAGTCAGTATCATAAACAGGAAATTCAATAGATTTATAGCCAAGTCTTGCTAACTGAATTACTCTTTCAATAAAATTCTCGGGAATAAAAGCTTTTCTTGCTTCTATTACAGCTTCGGCAAGTTTTCTGTTCTTCCTTTTATCAAACGGATTATTCTCAGGATGTTCAGAATGGCAGGCTGCCATAACTCTGTTCAGATGATAATTATTAAGTTTTGACCCGGCAACCAGGGCTGATACTTTCTGTTCTTCAATTACTTTCCAATTTATATATTCCTCAATATCCGGATGGTCAATGTCGAGTGTTATCATTTTGGCGGCTCGTCTTGTAGTTCCGCCGGATTTAATAGCTCCTGCTGATCTGTCGCCGATTTTAAGAAATGACATAAGGCCGGATGATTTTCCGCCTCCACTCAAAGGCTCGTCAGCTCCCCTTAGATTGGAAAAATTTGTACCTGTACCTGAACCATACTTAAATAGACGTGCTTCCCTTACCCATAAATCCATAATACCGCCTTCATTTACAAGGTCGTCTGTTACAGATTGAATAAAACAGGCATGAGGTTGCGGATGTGTATATGCATCTTCAGACTGTGTAAGTTTTCCGGTTTTATAATCTACATAAAAATGTCCCTGTGATGGTCCGTTTATTCCGTATGCCCAATGCAATCCGGTGTTAAACCATTGCGGACTGTTAGGAGCACAAAATTGGCCGGCAAGCATATATACAAGCTCATCATAAAATGTAAGGGCATCTTCTTCGGAATTGAAATATCCCCCTTTCCAGCCCCAATAAGTCCAGGTCCCGGCTAAACGATGAAATACTTGCCTGGAATCGGTCTCAGAACCGTATCTTTCATTCTCAGGAAGCTCTTCCAGCTTTTCTGTATCAGCTTCTGAAGGCAAAAGCCATTTGGGAATGTTCTTTTCCTGCTTTTTCTTCAGCTTTTTTGGGATCCCTGCCCTTCTGAAATATTTCTGGGCAATGATATCCGTTGCTACCTGTGACCAGGACGACGGAACATAAACGTTTTCCATTCTGAATACTATGGAACCGTTGGGATTTTTAATCTCGGATACCCTCCTCTCAAAATCGACAGAAGACAGAGGATCCATTCCGGCTTTCGTAAAAAGACGGTCTATTTTCATTGCTACCCCTTTTAATTATTAAATTTTACAGGACTGAGCTTATCCTGCAAATATATATTAGAATTTATGATTTAATGAACACGCGGATACTACAAATACCAGAACAATGGATTTCAAAATAGGAAAATTAATACTATAAAGCAATGAATTAAAAATAATTGATTTTTTTTTCATAAAAATAACTCAATAGTATTATTTCTATTACTCTTTGAAAATATAATCAAAATATTTTTGTAATAAAATCTTGATTTTTTTATTAAATTTCACAGTGATTTTTGCAATCAAAAAATACAGGTGAAAATATGAGTTTAAAAAGAGCAGCAGGTATTTTATTACACCCGACATCTCTCCCCGGGAAATTCGGAATTGGAGATTTAGGACCGGAAGCTTACAAATTTGTTGACTTTATGGTTAGCGCCGGACAGACAATTTGGCAAACATTCCCATTAGGACCTACCGGTTACGGAGATTCTCCCTATCAGTGTTTCTCTGCCTTTGCCGGCAATCCGCTTTTAATTAGTCCCGATCTACTAAAAAATGAAGGATATCTTTCAGATAAGGATCTTGAATATATTCCTCCTTTTAACCCGTCAAGCATAGATTACGGTAATGTGATTAACTATAAAAAAGATTTGCTGAAAAAAGCATACGGTAATTTCCGAGCTTCCGGGAAATTAGTGGATAATGAATACCCTACTTTTATTGCTGAAAATGCAGAATGGCTTAATGATTATGCTCTTTTTATGGCAACTAAAGATTTTCATGGCGGAGTTGTCTGGACAAGCTGGAGTGAAGATATTGCATTTAGAAAAGGGAAAGCAGTTGCTGAATGGACTGCGAAATTAAAGGAAGATGTTGACTACCAGATATTCCTTCAATATCATTTCTTTAAACAGTGGCTTGATGTTAAAAAATATGCTAATGACAAGGGTATTGAATTAGTAGGCGACTGCCCTATTTTCATTGCATACGACAGCGCCGATCTTTGGGCAAATAAAGAACTTTTTAGTGTTGATGAAAAAGGTAAGCTTGAAACCTGTGCAGGTGTTCCGCCGGATTATTTCAGTGAAACCGGACAGCTTTGGGGAAATCCGCTCTACCGTTGGGATGTTATGGAAAAAGACAATTTTAAATGGTGGCAGAAAAGAATTCTTAGTTTATTTAAGATTTCTGACGTAGTAAGAATAGATCATTTCCGCGGCTTTGAAGCTTTCTGGGAAATTCCAGGAGATGCAGTTACTGCTCAAAAAGGCAGATGGGTAAAAGCTCCCGGCGACAAATTATTCAGCGTAATCCGAAAGAATCTTGGAACTGTTCCTATTATTGCCGAAGATCTTGGAATTATTACTAAGGAGGTTGCTGAATTAAGAGATAAATACGAATTCCCGGGAATAAGAATTATGCAGTTTGCTTTCGGTCCTGACGGCGAAAAACGTTTCTTGCCTCATAATTTTGATAAGAATTGTGTTGTTCATACAGGATCTCACGATAACGATACTACCCGCGGCTTCTTTGATAAAGAAAAACAAGGAAATACTGAGGCTTTCAGACATGCTCAGAAGTATCTTGACTACTATTCGGAAGATATGACTTTCCAAATGATTAAAGCTGCTTATTCATCCGTGGCAAATACTGTTGTTATCCCGATGCAGGATATGCTCAATTTGGGAACCGAGGCACGAATGAACTTCCCCGGAAAACTTGGCGGTTGCTGGGCCTGGAGATTCACCTGGGATATGATTCCTCATAATCTGGCTTCAACTTATGCAGAATTGGCTAAACTTTATGAAAGACCAAAAGCTGCCGAAGCAGATTTTAGTATTGAAGTAGAAGAAAAATAATTTACAAAAAGGCGGATTTATATCCGCCTTTTTTTTTGCTCCGATCTCCAGCCACTTCGTTTCAACCTCCGGCCACTTCGTTCCGACATCCGGCCACTTCGTTCCGACATCCAGCCACTTGTCTCCGACATCCGTCCACTTCGTTCCG
>CAZOZP010000031.1:35868-39234 GCA_964584325.1 uncultured Melioribacteraceae bacterium | reverse complement strand
CGGAGGTTGAAACGAAATGGACGGAGGTTGAAGCCAAGTGGACGGAGGTTGAAACCAAATGGACGGAGGTTGAAACGAAATGGACGGAGGTTGAAACGAAATGGACGGAGGTTGAAGCCAAGTGGACGGAGGTTGAAACGAAGTGAAAATAAGTTTGCAAATAGCAAATATAGGTTCTAATAAATCATTTTAATCACAAAAATCATATAAATCACAGTTCAGACAAGAGTCTGTGCAATATTTTATAATATAATCCGAAACTCCCTGAGAACCTCAATTAAATCCGGATTTACATTATTAACAGAATATGAATTAAACTCGCGTCTGTGCAGGTAGTTTTTTCTAAGACCGGTAAAACATTCGGAAGAATTTACACCTCTATTAAAGCTGTTTCGAAGCAGAGAATCATCTTGACGAAGACTACCGGCTTTACCGCAAATTCGTATAACAGCCTCCTGCAGAGAATTTATTCCGCTTAAATTAATCACGGAATCCTTCACTTCAGGCAGGAAAGGCTGCCAAGTTGCGGCTTTTCCCGTAAAATCGCAAAGTTTTTCATATATAATCTTAGTTCCGTTTATCTTTCCTTCAAGAGTATAACCTGCAATGTGTGCAGTTCCGATTTCAGCAACATCAAGAAGTTCTTTATCAATGTAGGGTTCATTCTCCCAAACATCCGCGTAAAAGAAAACATCTTTTTGTTTAAGCAGTCTTTGTTTAAGAGCCACGGAAGATATTACAGCTCCGCGGGCTGCATTTATGAGAAAACATCCGGATTTAAGTAAATCAATATTATTCTCATTAAGAAGATGATAAGATTTGAATCTTCCGGATTTATTCAATGGACAGTGAAATGTAACAAAATCGCATCCAAGCGCCTCCTCAAGAGAATGAAAAGAAATACACTCGTCGTTCCTCTCTTTGTCACTTTGTCTCTCTGTCACTCTGTTACTTTCTCTGTCACCCTCTTCCAGAGGCGGATCATTCACAATAGTCTTCATTCCAAGCAGAGAAGCATAGAGTTCAACAATTTTACCAATGTTGCCCCAACCGATAATACCCATTGATTTATCTGTTAAAGAAACATTGCGCCGGGTGCAGATATCGGAAAGAACAGAAAGAATATATTCTGCAACAGCATATTTGTTGCAGCCTTTGGCGTCAGAGAATACAATTCCCTTTTCATTAAGGTAATCAATATCAATATGGTCAGTACCTATTGTAGCAGTGCCGACGAAACGAACCGAAGAATTTTCCAGCAGTTTTTTGTCAACTCGGGTTACGGATCTAACAATCAGGGCATCGGCATTAAGAATACATTCGCGGGATATCTGATTTCCCGGAAGCAGTGTAACGTTTCCTACAAGCGAAAAAGCTTCTTCAGCGAAAGTAATATTCTCATCCGCAATAATTTTCATTTATTAAGTCAATTTATTTGAATTAAGACCTTAATTTAATTATTTTTTAACCTCAAAAAAAACAATGAGTTGGAATAAAGTGAAATTTAATAAGAGAACACATACCTGCGGCGAGCTGCGGGAATCAAATGAGGGACAAAGAGTAGTACTTAACGGATGGGTTGATACAAGAAGAGACCTTGGCGGAGTACTTTTTATTGATTTAAGAGACAGATACGGTATTACTCAGGTTGTTTTTGAACCCGGTTATAATCAGGATGCGCACAAAACAGCAGGACATCTTCGTTCAGAGTTTGTAATATCTATTGAAGGAACGGTAAGAATCAGACCCGAAGGAACCGAGAATCCTGAATTATCTACCGGACGTGTAGATGTAATGGCAGACAAAATAGTTATCCTTAACGAAGCAATTACACCTCCTTTTGCTATTAACAGTCAGACCGATATAAACGAAGACTTAAGACTCAAATACAGATATCTGGATTTAAGACGCTCAGGCATTCAGAATAATATGCTTTTAAGGCATAAACTTGCACAGCTTGCCAGAAAATACTTTGATGAAAATAATTTCATTGAAGTTGAAACCCCGGTACTGATGAAATCCACACCCGAAGGAGCGAGAGATTTCCTTGTTCCAAGCAGAGTGCATAAAGGAAGATTCTATGCATTGCCACAGTCACCTCAGACATATAAACAGCTTCTGATGGTTTCCGGATTCGACAGATATTTTCAGATAGTGAAATGTTTCAGAGATGAAGATTTAAGGGCAGACCGTCAGCCGGAGTTTACTCAGATAGACCTTGAAATGTCTTTCGTTGATGTAGAAGATGTCTTTGAAATAATGGAAGGCTTTATGAAGAAGGTCTTCGCTGAAATAAAGAATTATAATCTTGAACTTCCTATTCCCAGACTTTCTTACGAAGATGCAATGGAAAAGTACGGAAGCGATAAACCCGATCTCAGATTCGGACTTGAAATGTCAACACTTAACGAAGCGGTAAAAACTACCGAATTCAGAGTATTCAGAGAAACAATAGATTCAGAAGGAATAATAACAGGCATTACAGTTAAAGGATGCGGTGATTATACAAGAAATCAGCTTGACGGACTAACCGACTTTGCGAAAAAGACAGGTGCCGGCGGTTTAATATGGATGAGAGTAAAAGAAGACGGACTCGAAGCTCCAATAGCAAAATTCCTGACTGAAGAAGAAAAGAACAATATAATAAAAACATTAGCCGCTGAATCCGGTGATCTCATATTAATACTTGCAGGCAGGAAATATAAGACATTGTCCATAATGGGTAACATGCGACTTGAAATGGCAAGACGCCATAATCTTATTCCCGAAGATGCCAAACCCGCTCTATTATGGGTAACCGACTTCCCGCTTTTTGAATGGGATGACGATACAAACAGATTCTATGCAATGCACCATCCGTTTACATCACCAAGAATTGAAGATATTCCTATGATGGAAACAGACCCATTGAAAGTAAAAGCGCGTGCGTATGACCTTGTATTAAACGGAAACGAAATAGCAGGCGGAAGTATCAGAATTCATAATTCGCAGATCCAGTCCTTAATGTTCAAAACATTAGGAATATCTGAAGAAGAAGCCGAAGAAAAGTTCGGATTTTTGATGAATGCATTCAAGTACGGAGCACCTCCTCACGGAGGCATGGCTTTCGGTTTCGACAGACTCGTAATGCTCTTAGCAGGCGAACACTCAATAAGGGAAGTAATAGCTTTTCCGAAAACCTCAAGCGGAATGTCGCTAATGGATGATAGTCCGGCAAGAGTAGAAGAAACTCAGCTAAGAGAATTGCATATAAAGATCAGGTAAAAAGTACATTAATAGTTCTTTAAAATACTGGTAATAATTACCTGAATAATTTTCAGATAAAAGACTATTTAAGTGACATTAGACTTAATGAGGATTATTTTT
>CAZOZP010000031.1:0-35768 GCA_964584325.1 uncultured Melioribacteraceae bacterium | reverse complement strand
GTTACTCTGTTACTCTGTTACTCTGTTACTCTGTTACTCTGTTACTCTGTTACTCTGTTACTCGAAGTTGTGCTTTAAATCAAATAATTTCAGGTAGAAATTACATTTACTATGTAAAAATTACATTTAGTTTTGTTTTTGTGAAAAATGTTATTATTATTGGCAAGCCGCTTTGAGAAAATTTGCTTTCAACAATTCGGCACTTGTTTTGCTGCATACAACTAATTAAATTATTGGAGTTATGTTTTGGGTCAGCAGCAATTATTACTTATTGTACTAGGCGTTATCATCGTTGGGATTGCTGTAGTAGTTGGAATTATTGTTTTTCGAGCTGCGGCTATTGACCAAAAACGAGAATTATTGATTGAAGAAGTAAGCGGTTTAGTGCCTTTCGCTCAAAAATATTATCACACTCCTTCTGCTATGGGTGGAAGTGGTAATGGGTTTATTGGTTGGGATGTACCGAAGGATATGCGTAATTCCAGCAATGGAAGCATTAAAATGATTAATGCTGAAGCAGACCAAATTGAATTAGAAGCAACTGGGAATGAAGTGGTTGTTGGAGCCGATAGTATAAAAGTAAGGTTAATAATATATCCAAGAAATTTTAAAGTTGAAATTGTAAATTAACGGCATATCATTTGCTTTAATTAAATATAAAACCACAAAAATAAAGGAGTAAAAAATGGGTCAGCAACAATTATTACTTATCGTACTTGGCGTTATCATAGTTGGTATTGCTATAGTTGTAGGTATCAATCTTTTTAATGCACAAGCTGAAGAATCAGCTAAAGATGCTTTAATATCAACAGGAACTAATTTAGGATCAATGGCTCAGCAGTATTACAAAAAACCTGAAGCAATGGGTGGTGGAAACTCTGCTTTCGACGGATTTGGTGATTTAATTGAACCCACATTGGTGAAAATGAGAGCTAGCGATCCTAATATTCAAAACGGCGGTAACATTGTAGTTGAATCATCTGCTAATGATGTTTGCACGATTCGCTTAACACCAAACAATGATGAATATGAATGGACAATATTGACAACAGTAGGACCAACTTCAATTGTTTCTACACCTGAGTCCAACTAATTAAACAAAAATATTGTAATTGTTTCATTATGGAAATATGAGTTAATCTCATATTTCCATTTATATTTTAGGATAATATGGTAGAAATAAGATTTACTGCAACAAAGCCTAACGGACAAACTATATCCGGTAATTTAAGTGCTGAAAATTCTTCTGAAGCAAGGAAGAAAGTTTTTGCTTTAGCTGAAAAACATCAGTTAAAAGTTCAAAAACTCGAAAAAAAAGCGACTTTCTTTTATAAAGTCAGAAAAGGAAACGAACCTCCTCAGAAAGGCGAACAAAAAGCTTATTCAAAAGATGAAGTTGTTAAAGCATTAAATAAGTTAGGCTATGATGTTCTGTCTGTAAATAAAGCTTTATTTGAAATCAATCCTAAGCCCCCTTATACAGAAATTGTATCATTCGTGAAAATAAGTGCTGACTTATTGGAGCAGAAATTAGCTTATAACGAAGTTATGACTCTTCTCATTAGTGATTTGGAAAACAAAGCCTTGAAAGAGACTTTAAAGCAGATCAATAATGAGTTGAAGCAAGGTGCTGACTCTCAGGTTACATTTCTTAAGTATCAATCTGTTTTCGGCAAATTTACTGCATATATGTTAGGGTTGGCTTCAAAATCCGGTAATATGGTTGAAATTTATAAAGCAACTGCAAAATTTCTTGAACGCCAGCAGGAATTTAAGAAGAATATGCGCAGCGCACTGATTACACCAATGGTTACAGTATTTGTTTTAATATTGGCGGTTTTGTTTTATGTGGGATATATTTTCCCTGAAACAGCAAAACTGTTTACAAGATTTAATATTGATTTACCACCTATGACTGCATTTACTTTAGCTATGAGCGATTTTTTGATGGAGTTTTGGTGGCTGGTTACGATTGTTGCAATTGCACCTCCAATTGCGTTATTTATCTGGAGTCAGACTAAGACCGGGCGATTAGCAATTGATAAGATGATGTTCAAGATTCCTGTTATTGGTTCTCTTGTGCATAAAACAACAATAGAAGTCTTCTGCCGAGTCTTTTATACGCTTTATACCGGGTCGGCAGAAAGTATAGAACCTATTAGAATTGCTGCAGAAGCTGCCAATAATACCTATTTTGAGCAGCAGATCAAACAAGTTGCAATACCGCTGATGATAAAGAAAGGTATGGGTCTTACTGATGCATTTGAAGCTTCCGGAGTATTTACGGAAACAGCACTGTCAAGATTCCATTCAGGTGAAGAAACAGGTACGGTTAAAAGTACTGCCAGACAACTTGCTGACTATTACGAAAGTGAAACTGTTTATAGATTGAAAAATATTATTGAGATTGTGCAGGTCGCAATTGCTATGTTTATCATGATTGTAATGATTGCCCTTACGCTAGTATCTGCTGAAACAGCTGTTATCAATCCACGAAATCCAAGTTCCGGAGTTTAAAATGATTGAATCCCAGTTAGAAACTATTGATAAAATTGGGTACTTACTTTTAAAGAAGGGTATCATTGACGCTAAAATTCTCGATAAAGCACTTCAGCTTAAAAAAGAAGATGCAAATGGTCTGCGAAGAAATTTAGCCCAGATACTAGTTCAGGAACTGAAGTTTGATCATGATACAATATTTCGTGAAGTTGCTTTATTATATGCATTTAAGGAAGTCCACATTAAGCCGGAAGATCTTGCTGACGAAAGGCGTAATACGATTAAAGAATTGATGACAGGTTCAGGGGACGATGTAAGAAATCTGCTTCTTGAAAGAAAAGTCATTCCTTATAAAATTGACGAGAAAATGCGAGATAAGCTTCTTTTCGCGGCAATTGATCCTACAGATAAAGATATTCAGAAAATAGCATCTTCAATGAACTATCGTAAGTATGAAGTGCATTTCTTACGAAAAGCTGATTATGACAAGATTATTGATATTATTCTGCCTAAGGAAAATATTTTCCTTGAGCAGATGAAAGATTTTGCCGAAGAACTTACAATTGAAAAAGAAGACGCGAGCATTGATGAAGAACAGCTTGAAGCTGAAATAAACAAAAGCGCACTTATCAATCTTGTTGAAGCGGCTTTGGTTGAAGGTGTGAGAAGAGGCGTATCCGACTTGCATTTCATTCCCCGAACCGGCAACAGAACGGAAATACATTTCCGTCAGGACGGCAAGCTTCGTTTATGGAAAACTCAGGTTAATACACTTCCTGAAGCTGTAATGGCTGTTGTTAAAGACCGTTCAAAAGGTATGGATCGTTTTGAGAGAGAGAAGGCTCAGGATGGTTTTATGCAAAGGGAAATAGACGGCAAAACAATACGTTTCAGGGTATCCGTGCTTCCAATGGTAGGTACTGAATTAAAACATAAGTTTGAAAGTATAGTAATAAGAATACTTGACGATTCAAAAGTTATCCGGGATCTTGATAAACTTGGTCTTACCGGATATGCGAAGGAATCTTTTGAAAAGGCTATTCGTCAGCCTCAGGGGATGGTTATCATGACCGGGCCTACCGGTTCTGGTAAAAGTACTACACTTGTTGCAGCTCTTTACCAGGTTATTACACCTGAGGTAAATGTGCTTACAGTAGAAGATCCTGTTGAGTATGTTATTGAAGGCGCAAGACAGCTTAAGATTGGGCACAAGATGAATTTTGAGCAGGCAATAAGGGCGATACTCAGGCACGACCCTGATATTGTTCTTGTAGGTGAGATGCGCGATAAGGAAACTGCTGAAACAGCTATTAAGCTTGCAAACACAGGTCACTTAACTTTTTCAACGCTTCACACAAATGATGCGTCTGCGGCTGTTTCCAGGTTATTTAAGATGGGTGTTGAACCCTTTCTCATTGCTTACGCAATTAATATTGTTGTTGCTCAGCGATTGATAAGAAGACTTTGTGTTAACTGCAAAAGAAAAGTCGATCTTACAAACAGCGAATTGATAAAATCTTTAGAGCTTGATCCTGATGAATGGGCAAAATATGATGTTTATGAAGCAGTTGGGTGTTCAAAGTGCCACGATACCGGATACAAGGGCAGACTTGCCATTCACGAAGCACTCTATTTCACTAAGGACATAAGAGAAATAATTGTAAGTTCAGGAGATGAAGTAAACGAAGAGATGATAAGACAGCAGGCTAAGAAAGACGGAACACTTAGTTTGAGAGATTCAGGTCTTGAGAAAGTTAAGCTTGGTTTAACTTCTTTGACTGAAGTTATAGCGGCTACAATGGAAGAATAGTTTTATTTGTTTTGGCGCAAGTAAAACTATTGAATTATTATTAGGGTATTATTTTTTTGTATATAAAAATAAAAACAATAAAAAGTTAATTTTGCTTGACTTATTCAAACATTATTAACTAAATTCTCAACCAAAAATAATAAAGATAGACAGCCTATGATTAGTGAAGCTAAGCTTGTATTGAGTAATTTTGCCAGAAAAATACCGCCTACGGTTTTTGGTCCGGAAAGAATAAACTATATTGTAAACAATATCGGCGAAATAAAACCCGAGCAAAAAATTCTTCTTATTGAACTTGCTAACTATATTTTAACACTAATGATTGAACGTCAGGCGTCAGACGTTGAGATAGGAGGTCATGGTTGTGATGAATATATTTGGTACAGAATATTCGGTAAAAAAGAAAGAGTTAAAGATTTACCTCAGTTTACAACTGATGAAGCATCAATTCTTATCCTAAATCTGCTTACTCCGAATCAATGCAGATATCTGCTTGAGAAAAGAAATATTGACTTCAGCTATTCTTTCAGATATGTTGCATTAAATGTAAATGTTCGTTTCAGAGCTGATGCCTATTTAGATTTGGATTGCCTCGCACTTAATATGCGTGCCATTAACGCTGATATAAGACCGATTGAATCTCTTGGATTCCATCCTATGGCAGTTAGAGCAATGAGTCACTCATACATCAAATTCGGCTTATCCCTTATAACCGGTATTACAGGTTCGGGAAAATCCTCCACTTTGGATTCTATCATTCATTATCATAATAAATTTGATCCTGCACACGTAGTTATAATTGCTTCACCTGTGGAATATGTGCACCATTCGAATACTTGCATCATCAGACATAGGGAAGTGGGCAGAGATGTTCTTTCTTTCAAGGAAGGAGTAATTCAATCATTGCGCCAGGATCCTGATATTATAGTAATTGGTGAAATGAGAGATCCTGAGACGATTATGTCTGCACTTGAAGTTACGGATACAGGGCATAAAGTATTTTCGACACTGCATACATCTTCTGCTGTTGAATCTATTGACCGTATTATAGCGGAAGTTCCTACAAACGAGCAGGAGCGTGTACGTATGAGACTTGCTGATGTACTTATCACTATTGTTTCACAGAAGCTTATTCCAAGTTTGGACGGAAGGCGTGTGCTTGCAAAAGAAGTACTTATTGTAACACCGGGCGTAAAAGCGGCAATTAAAAACAATAACACAAGTGAGATATATCAGATGATTAATCAGGGGGCCGGGCAAGGGATGATTACGCTGGAACAGGACCTCCTCAGATTATATAAGCAGAGGGCGATAAACGAAGATGATGCAATTGCATATTCAAATAATAAAAACAGAATGATTCAATTACTTAAAGCGGTTTAAATATGAAGCCAATCATAACAGTTTATAGCGAAGGCAGAGATACAAAGGTTGCCGTATTGATTAAAGATGATGAAGGCATAAAAGTCTCCAAAATCTTTACTTTGGGGGGGAAATTAAAAAGTAGCAGAGATTCACAGACTTCTGCCTTGTCAAATATCGATATTGACGGCATGTCAGGCGACATACAGCTTGATGATTCATCAGGTGCTTTTATGTCAAAGGAAAATGATTCTTCCGATATAGGTATTATGGCTGCGGCATTAAGTTCCTACAAACTCCCGATGTGCGAGTTTATTCCGGTTATGTCTGAACCGGGCCTCAATATTCACTATTTTGAAGGCTATGCAGATGAAGACAAGGATAAATTTCTAAAGGCTGTTGTAGAACAAGTAAGAAGAATGAAAGGTGCTTTAATTGATTCGGATATGGTTGATGTATTTCAATTACCCGATAAATCTTATATTGCACTTTATATAGACGGCGATATTCAAAGCTACACTTTAATAAACTCTCTTGCTGTTTTCAACGGCAGAAGGTATTATAAAGTGCCTACCATTAAGAGTGCTGAACTTTCGATGGCATATCTAGTTGGTAAATCACACGATTTCTTCCCGGAAGACTTTAGTTTAATTTTATATACGGCCAAAGAATACAGCAAACTGATATTTTTGGAAGGAAGTAAACTGAAGCATATAGGTCCTACTCTGGACATAGGTACAACAAATCTTCACACTTATGATGTTTATTTTTCAAAAATTCTTCTCGAGATGGAAAATGGCGGTATCCCGCGTCTTGATAATATAATTCTTTGCGGCGAGGATAAATCGGAAAATTTGGTCTTATCCTTTTACGGAGCATTTCCTGAAGCAAATGTAACTGAGTTGTCTTTTGACAGAATCAATATCAAAGATCTTTCTCCTGAAGAAAAAGATAACATTTCGTCTTTTACTATACCGATATCAGCAGGTCTTGAATATTTCCACGAAGAAGATAAGATATATAAAGGTATCAGAATTCTGCCTAATTTTATCAAGGAAAACCAGAAACTGATTCAGGTAGGCTGGCATACTTGGGTTACATTAGTTGCGTTATTTTTTATTTCATTGTTTTTTGTTTTTACTGCACAAAAAAATTCGTTGGAATTGAAAGAACTAAAACAAAAAATTGATGAACTTACCTCTCAAAAAGTAGCTAATCAGGCAATTTTAGCTGATATTGAAGACAAACAGAACCGAATTGCGGCATTTGATGAAACAGTGAAGATATTGGATGCTGCCTCAGATGGTGCTGAAGTCTGGACTAACGGTTTAAGTGATTTAAGTACATTTATTGAGCGTAAACGCAATTTCTGGGTTAATAGACTCGAATCTAAAGGCAGTCAGGTTACTATAGAAGGGTATGCCTTAAATCGCACAGCTCTTACTGAATTTGCCGAGTACAATAATTCATCGGAGTTAAAGAATATACTTTATGATCCTCTCAGGTCTAAAAATACATACACATATATATTAAATTATCAAGTTAAACAAAACAAAATGGTGCCCTGATGGATCGTAAACTATTAAATACCATAATATTATTGTCGATTTTGATTGTAATTCTGATTGCCGGTGTGCTCTATTGTTTTGTTTACCAATCAGGCGAAATCGATATCAGGATGAAAGAATTAAATGAGTTGGAAAAAACAAAATATGACACTAATGAACTTCTGGCAAGGCGTGATTCGCTGAATGAAGCATTCATCAGACTGGATTCCATTATTTCCGCAAGAAAATTTAATATTCCTATGGCTTTGTCGCAGTCAAAGTTTTATGATTTTGTGACTAATGCAACCAGTTCATTTTCTGAACATTCTTTTGCTAATGTTGAATATGAAAAGTCTGAAAAATTGAAAGACTTTAATGTTTATTCCTATAAACTGAGCGGAACGGCAACTTACAGCGATATGTATAAGCTAATTTATGCAGTGGAGCAGAGTAAGGAACTGAAGAAAATCAGCCAAATGAGTTTGAACGATTTCGTAAAAGTTGATGATGATAATGTCCCATATTTCCTTGTAAATTTTACAATGTCGGTAGAAGTATTATATGCTGAGAATGATCGATTTTCATCAAAAGACGCTAAGGAAAACAATTTAGTAACAAGCGGTTTGTATGATGCCTTTTTCCCTCTCATAAGAACAGAAATACCGCCTAATATCAATAATCTTTTTGATGCCCAGACCGGAAAATTGCTTGCGATACTTCCGGACGGCGCACTGCTGACAGATGCAAGCGGACAGTCTTTTATGCTTTGGGAAGGTGATGAAGTATATTTAGGTTATTTAACCGAAATAGATTTTAACAAAAAAAGAGCTACCTTTATATTGAATAAGGGTGGTCTGATAGAAAAAGAAGTTTTATCAATTGATGATGTTCAAAATAAAAATGAGAAAAGAAAATGAGAAAAGTCATTCTATTTTGCCTGATGCTGACAATTGTTGGTGTTAATTATGCACAGAAACAGCTTGAAAAACAACTGAGCGGCTATGTTAACCCTCAGGAAATAGTTTCGCTTTCAGCAAATATTTCATTTGAAAAAGCCATTGAAGCTCTTAGTGAGATAAGCGAAAAAATGAAAGGGAAAAGAATTGTATCAACTATTTCAATTAATGAACCAATTGGGATTGAAATTGACAGAATGCCTTATGAAAAAGCGCTTCTGATAATAGTTCAATATAAAAATTTAATTTTTGAAGAAACTCAGAATGTAATTGTCATCAAAAGTAAAGACGATCCTACCAAGGGCATGAAAGAGGATGTTTATGCCTCAATTGATGCCAAACAAGTTAAAATATCTGCATTATTTTTTGAAGCAAACATAACCGAGCTTCGAGAAAGGGGTATTAACTGGAAAGTATTATTCAGCGGTCAGGATTTTTCAATTGGGAATGAATTTAAATCATTTTTATCAGGTGATGTTGAGGGGAAAGCTAGTTCTCAAACTGCCACTGAAACACCACCAGATAATATGACCAAAGCAAGTTCCTCATTCAAAGCAGGCGATTATGACGGTACTGCAGAAGGCGCTTTTAAGTTTTTTGAAACAGAAAACCTTGGTGAAATTATAGCCAGACCAAATGTTACTGTGCGCGACAGACAAAAAGGCAGAATTCAGATTGGATCGGATATATCAGTTAAGCAAAGAGATTTTTCGGGTAACGTGACTGATGTATTTGTATCTACAGGTACAATTATAGAAGTTGTTCCTTATGTTTATACTCAGGATAATCAGGATTATATACTTCTTAAACTTTCTGTGGAAAGAAGTACCGGTTACCCCGATGTAGTAAGTACCGAAATCAAGAAAACTATTGCTTCAACTGATGTTCTCATGAGCAGCGGCGATGAAACAATTATCGGCGGTCTTTATGTTAATGAGGAAAATTTTGTAAGAAGAGGTATTCCGTTTTTAAGAGATTTACCATGGTGGGTTCTTGGTATAAAATATCTAACAGGTTATGATTCAAAACAAATAGTTCAGAAAGAAGTAATTATCTTGGTTAAGACAGAAATTCTGCCTTCATTGAAAGAAAAGAAAAAAGTTTACGGTAATATTATAGAAAATGATATTCAGGAAAATAAAGACTATATAAATCAGTATAAAATTAAATCAAAGCAAGCAGCTAAGGAAGACTGATAAATGGAAAATGTATTAATCGTAGATGATGATCTTGCATTATGCACGGTTCTTTCGGAAGAACTCAATGAAATTGGGTTTAAGACAACTTATGTTACCAGTGCCGTAGAAGCAATAGACTATCTTCAGAAAGGCAATGATGTTGATTTGATTCTTCTTGACTTGAAGATGCCTAATAAGGACGGTTTTTATGTTCTTAAAAGTATGCGGCAAGTCGGGATAGATACAAAAGTTATAGTACTTACGGCTTATGCAGATGTAAGAAGCGCAATTGATTCGGCAAGGCTTGGTGCGGCTGATTTCATAAATAAACCATATGACTTGGACGAATTAATCCTAACTATGAGAAAAGTTCTGAATAAGAACGAAAATGCGAATTAATCTACGCCTTATAATCATATCTTTTTCAATTGCATTGGCACTGACTGTAGTCAGTGCCTTTGTATATACTTCATTAGCAGTTACACTTGTAACAAACCAGCAAAATCGGGTATTCAGTTCCTCTTATAATAACTTTAAAAGTATAATTGAAGAAGTTCAAAGAGAACTTACCAATCATAATAAGGAAATTAAGGAAAACCTATCGGACAGTACGAAAATCATTGTTCGTCCGGATCTGATTCTCAGAATTAAAACTGATAGCCTTTTTGAGCTTGAAGCGATAAATGCTGCGAAAATAAATTATACAGTTAACAAAACATTTTATGATTTTCGAAGAAAAAATCCTGGAATACTTCTCGAACAATTTAATTCCGTAAATGGAATATCTTTTTTCTACGGGAAAGTGCTAGATGAGGCATTACTTCAAAGAATTTCTGAAAAAATAAATGTCGATGTTTTAGTTTTTAATGATGAACAAATTCTTGCCGGAAATCCGTCTTTCCTGAATCCTGAGGATATTTTAAAACTTCCCAAGAATGTTTATAACATTCAGAATCCCTCGCGTCTTCAATATGGTAATGAAGAAGTAATATTTCAGGTATTCCGGCCTATGAATATAATTTCAACTTCAAATAATTTATATTTTGTTGTTTACTTGCGTGATTCTTCAGTACCAGAGTTAAAGAAAAATATGCTTCAGATGACACTTATTGTAATTGGAGCAGGATTACCTTTCTCGATAATATTTATTCTTCTGTTTACATTTCGGCTAAGAAGACAAATTTCCAATCTTGAAGAGATAGCAGGTGAAATAATTCAGGGAAAAATTACAAAGAGGGCTGATATTATTGCGGATGATGAAACCGGAAAATTAGCGTTTACTTTTAACAATATGCTCGATGTAATAGAAAAAAAGGAAAAAGAGGATAAAGACTATTCGCAAATTATTAGTATATTAAATAGAAAAGGTGCACTTAAAGATTTAGCTGATGCAGTACTTTATAAAATTTGTAATTCACTTAAAAGTGATCTTGCAATACTTTATCTCACAACAGATGAGAATCAAGTAGAAATGATTTCTTCGTATGGTTTATTTAATTCTGATAAGGAGTATTCAAAAGAGTTTCTAAAAGGAGTAATACAAAGTAAAGAAATTAAAGTATATGAAAATGAGTTCGGTTTAACTAAAATTAAATCAGGGATGGCTGATATATCAGTAAAAAAAATTATAATAATTCCTGTGATTTACGGTGAAGAAGTTATCAGTGTTATAGAGCTGGGTTCATTTGAAAATTATCCGATTAATTATGAATATGTTAAAGATATCACTGACGAAATTGGTATTGCTTTAATGAACAGCATTAGCAGAGAGAAATTACAGAAGCTGGTTGCTGACCTAAGAGAAATTAATTCTCAATATGAAAATACCAACAGCACTTTATCTCTAAAAAATGAAGAATTAGTAAATCTTCAGAAAGAATTACAAAAGAAAGCAGATGAACTTGAAATTGAAAAGCAGAGAGCGCTGGAACTGAGCGAGTTGAAATCACAGTTCCTGACTAGTATGTCTCACGAGCTTCGTACACCGCTGAATTCGATACTCGGTTTAACAGAATTCATTATGAAGGAAAAGTCCCTATCTAAGTCGGCAGATGAAAAACTGAACATTATCTACAAAAGCGGAAAAACACTGCTTGCTCTTATAAATAATATTCTTGAACTATCCAAAATTGAAGCAGGAAAGACTATAATAAACAAGATAGATTTCGATCTTGATGAATTTCTTTCCGAAATTAGAATATTTACTGAAGGCTTATTATCCGGAAAGCCAGTGAAACTTATTATACAAAATAACTCGCCAGTAAATATTTTAAGGACAGATAAGAATAAACTGCACCAAATATTAACCAACCTTATAGGTAATGCAGTTAAATTTACTGAAAAAGGATTTATTAAGACAGAAGTTGATTATAAAGCCGGAAATCTGGTAGTATCTGTAATGGATACCGGAATCGGAATTGAAACTGAAAAATTAAGTCTGATTTTTGAGGAATTCCGACAAGGAGATTCTTCAACATCAAGAAAATATGGCGGAACCGGACTCGGTCTTGCAATAACACAAAAATATATTGGACTTCTGAACGGTGAGCTTAAAGTTGAAAGCGAAAAGTCGATTGGTTCTACATTTACATTTTCTATCCCTGTAGAACTTGGAAAGAAGACTAATATTAAGGAGACAGTTTCCCGGGTTGCCCTGTTTAGCAAGAACAACGAAATATTTAGTCTGATAGGAAACTATCTAGAATCGAATAATTACAGACTTGAGCTGATTACTGATTATAATTATAAGACAAGCGCCGAGAAACTGCAGGATTACTCAACTATAATAATCAGTTTGGAAGACAACATTACTGATACATATAGTCTTATAGGTAATATCCGCAGGGCAAAGGTAAATTCAAATATTAAAATATTGGTAGTGCGATTTTCCGATAGTCTAAAAAACGGTTATGCTTTTGCAGTTGAAGATTATATATTACAGAGTCACATACCGGACAAAATATCCTCATGGTTAAATGAGAGTCATGGAGAAAACAAAAAAGTCAGAATCTCCTGTAAAAGTGAAATTAAATCATTAATAAATTCAATAAACACAAGTTCATTTGAATTAGAATTCGTAAATTTGGATATTCAAAATGTTGTAATAAGTATTCCGGATCTTATTTTTATTAATTCTGATGAGCTTGATTTATTAACAGAGATTCGCAAAGTAAGAGAATTAAGGCACACAAGCATATTTGTAGTTATTAAAGAATTACCTG
This sequence comes from uncultured Melioribacteraceae bacterium, assembly GCA_964584325.1. Taxonomy (GTDB): domain Bacteria; phylum Bacteroidota; class Ignavibacteria; order Ignavibacteriales; family Melioribacteraceae; genus CAZOZP01. The sequence continues at coordinate 23,195 of CAZOZP010000031.1, read as the reverse complement.
AAAGTAATCAGGAAATGTTATATAACAAGCTTTCTGCGAGGATTGCAGAACTTAACTATCATCCTTTTGATGTTTTAAGAATAATAAGGGATGAGTTAAAGATAAAAGAGAATGCGGGCATAATCAAAAGACTGCTTGTTGATGATGACAAAGAGAGTGACCTTTTTACCGGAAGCAAAGACAAAGCGACAGCAGCTAAAGGCAAAATTCTGGTAGTTGATGACGATAAAAATGCACAATATACAGTATCTGAAATTCTAAGAGCTGAAGGTTACGAAATAGTTACAGCTGATAATGGACTTGAGTGTATAAATCATTTAAGGCTTGGTAAGTTTGATTTAATTCTTTTAGACATTATGATGCCGGTGATGGACGGATTCGAAACAATAAAGAGAATTCGTCGGGATAAGAATATGCAGACTCTGAAAGTTTTTGCGCTTACGGCACACGCAATGCTTGACGACAAATCGGTACTAGATAAAAACGGCTTTGATGATATAGTTACAAAGCCAATAAATACAGAAATAGTTTTGACTAAAATTCGGAAAATACTTTCGGAGTAAATATATGAAAAAGATTTTAATAATAGATGACCAACCGGATAATGTATTTATTCTTCAGGATAGGTTGGAGCATGAGGGTTATGAAGCCATTACAGCTTACGACGGTCCAACCGGAATTAAGAAAGCTGTAGAAGAACAGCCGGATTTAGTACTTCTTGATGTTATGATGCCCGGGATGTCAGGTTTTGAAGTCTGCCGCAGAATGGTTGCAAATGAAGATACAAAAGGGATCCCGATTATTCTTGTTACTGCCCTCACAGGTACTGATGATATAAAGGAAGGACTAGCTGCGGGTGCTTTTGATTATATAAAGAAACCTTTCAACAGAGTTGAACTTCTTGCAAGAATTAATTCTGCCTTGAAGCTGTCAGAAACCAATAAACTGCTTGTTGACATAGAAAAAGTAAAAACTTATGCGGCAACAATAGTTACTGCAAACCATGAAATCAAACAGCCACTTACTCTTATTAATCTATCACTTGTAGCACTCAAAAGAGAAATAGCGAAAGAAGACATTAACAGAGAAAAAATTTCTACAAGGCTTGAATACATCGAAAAAGCTACTAAAGAAATTGTGGATATTCTGGATAGATTTACTTCGATACGAAAACCAGTATTCACGGAATATGTCAATGATACTAAGATGATTGACTTATCGCAGGCTGATGATGAGATTAAACTAGATTAATGAATTGATAATAGAAATTAAATCATCAAAATCGTAAGGTTTTTGTAAAACGCAGTTCACTTTTAATCCGGAAAGATTTTCTTCCAATATTGAAGGCGATCCGCTCGCAAGTATAACAGGTATTAATTCATTCCCGGATTCACGTAATAGCCGTATGCATTCAATTCCATCTATATCAGGTATTTTTCTGTCAATAATAATTAAATCGCTTTTGGTCTTTTTAATATAATTCAAAAAAGCAGTTCCGCTCTGAACCGATGCTGTTAAAAAGCCATGCGATTCAAGCAGCTCACTGAGAATTTCCCGTACCATTTCATCATCTTCAGCAATTAGAATGCTTTTAATTTCTGTAGTTGTTCGTTCTAACTGAAGGACAGGAAGAGTAATTGAAAAAGTAGTTCCTTCTCCCACTTTGCTTATAACTTCAATCAATCCGTTGTGCTCACTGATAATACTTTTCACCGTATTAAGACCAATCCCGGATTCATAGTTTTTCTTTTTAGTGGAAAACTTTCTGTCGAAAATGCTGCCTAAATGTTCGTCAGGAATTCCGCAGCCGTTATCAGTTACCTTAATCAAAACCTTATGAAAATGATCATGATTATCAAAAACCGGATGGGCACTTAAAAGTATGTTCCCTTCATTTTCGAATGATTCCTGAGCATTAATAATAAGATTAAGAAGAACTCTAATCATCTGGCTTGTTTTACCGAAAATAAAAACGTCCTGCTCAAGTGGTTTCACAACAAAAACAACATCAGGTTTTAGGGATGCTTCAGCTAAGTCTTTTGTTTCAGCAAGAAGTGCATTAACAGAAAAACGTTTCTGTTTGTCATTAACAGAAGAAGAACCCGGCATTATCTGAGAAATAACTTCAGCAGCCTTTAAAACGGATGTATCAATGTTTTTCAAAAGATAGGAGTCAGATTCTGCATCAGGAAGTCTCTTTCTTAGAAGTTCAACACTATTTCTTAATCCGGTAAAAATATTATTAAAATCATGTATAACGGCTTTAGCCTGAATTTCAGATATTACCGGAATACTGAAAATGTATCCTGCAAGAAAATCGCCAAAATTAAGTGGCTTGAAATTAAACGGATTAAGTTGAGGGTAGAAAAACTTATTTAATGGTGATTGTTTCGCATCATCAACGCTTTTTCCGAGTTCGTAAAGCATTTCTTCAAAAGCCTTGTTATAATGAACAAGCATAAAATCTTTATCCGTAGCACCTGCCGGATAATCGAAAGAATTAATTATGGCGTTCAGTAAAGAATCTTGACCATTATCTGATAAAAACATCATTTTATACTGTATTTTTTTATCTTAGTGTATAGTGTTTTCTGACTGATTCCGAGTACCCGTGCAGAAACCTCTCTGTTCCAATTATTACTAACGAGAGTTTTGCGGATTAAAAATTTCTCGGCCTCTTCCAGTGAAACAATATTATTATCAGTACTATTATCGGATGAAGTTGAATTTATTAAAGGCTGAGAAAGGTATTTCTCAGGAAGGTTTAAATCTTCAGCTTTAATCAGACTGCCGTCTGAAAAAATGATGGCTCTTTCAATAATGTGTTCAAGTTCACGAACGTTCCCCGGGAAAGAATAATTCAAAAGTGCAATCTCAGCATTTTGAGACAGAGTTTTCGGACTCTTAAACGGCGATTTCTTATTAAGAAAATAATTCGCCAAAAGAAGAATATCTGATCCTCTTTCCCGCAGCGGAGGAATCTCAAGAGTTATAACATTCAGCCGAAAGAGCAGATCTTTTCTAAAAAGTTTTTTCTCGGATTCTTCGAACAGATTTTTATTTGTAGCTCCAATGATCCGTACGTTTGATTTGAGAGTATTAACACCGCCGATTCTTCTGAATTCACCGTTTTCAAGAAACCTGAGAAGTTTAGGTTGAAGCATAAGACTTAATTCACCAATCTCATCAAGGAAAAGAGTTCCGCCGTTAGCAATTTCAACAAGACCTTGTTTCGCGGCTTTAGCATCGGTAAAAGCTCCTTTTTCAAAACCGAAAAGTTCGCTTTCAATAAGCTGATCAGGAAGCGATGCGCAGTTAATAGCAACAAATGGATGAGAACTTCTGGGAGAATTGTTGTGAATGAATTCTGAAAATAATTCCTTACCTGTTCCTGTTTCGCCCTCAAGAAGAACATTGGAATCAGACTGAGCGGCTTTTTCAGATAGTTGAAGAATTCTCATAACAGAACTATGCTCAGCAATAATTTTTGAAGGCTTATCCTTAGAAACTTTTTCGTTCAATATTCTGTTTTCAATCAGAAGCTCTCTGTGTTGAAGGGCTCTTTCAATAAGCACTAGCAATTGTTCAAATTTGTAAGGTTTTGTAATAAAATCGTAAGCTCCGAGTTTAATACAATTAACTGCTGTTCGTAATTCTGCATTAGCAGTAAGCACAATAACGGTTAAATCGGGTATGTTTTCTCTAACAAAGCGCAGAACTTCATCGCCCTGAACTTCTTTCATTTCAAGATCAAGCAGAAGAAGGTCATACTGATTTTTTTGAAGTGATGCAATAGCCTCGCGACCGTCGTAAACCACATCAACTATAAAACCTTCATTAATGAGTTCTTCCTTAAGTAAATAACAAAGTGTCTCGTCATCATCGGAAATTAAGATACGCGTATTTCGCAGCATGAACACCCATTAACATTATGATGCAAAATATAATAAAAAATATAGCATTTCTCTAACCATATATCTTAAAAACATTTATCTAATTCCGATAATAATACGAGAAAATAAATGTTATGTCTTGTAAAGAGCGTATTTTTTTTTAATTTTATAGCATGAATAAAAAAAATTAGTTAAGGGTTCAGATGTTTAAAATTTTAGTTGTTGACGACGATCCAAACGTAAACTTGTTCATAAGCAGGTTGTTAACAAGGAAATTTAATTGCACGGTAGTTTCAGCCTCCAACGGAGTAGAAGCCATATCAAAATTAAAGGAAGAGGATCCTCAGTTTGAAATTGTTTTTCTGGATGTTACTATGCCTGTAATGAACGGCATTGAAACACTTGAAGCTATTAAATCCGAACCCAAATGGGATGACATTCCGATAATAATGCTTACGGCAGTCAGCGAGCGGCAGGTAATTCAGAAAATAATGGAGTTTAATGTTGAAGATTACATCTTAAAACCACTCGTTTATGATACAGCCTATAACAGATTCAAAGAAATATTTGATGAAATCAGGAAGAAGAGGCTGCAGGATTCACCAAGACGTGCTCCGGAAAACGACAACAGGGAAAAATTACTCGTTGTTGAGAAAGATGAAGTATTCAGGAAAAAATTTGCTGAGCAGATGTCTGCAACATACAGAGTACTTCAGGCAGAGAACGGAGCTGACGGATTAAGACTTTATATGGATGAAAAGCCGACTGTTGTATATTTGGGTGAAAATCTTCCGTTATTGAATGAAAAATTATTTGCTCAGAAAATCAAAGCCCTTAAAGACAATAAAAATGTAGTAATTTATACTGTAAGAGAGAATGTTGAAATGCCTCCTGAAGAAAGAGCTTTGTTCGATCATGTCATACCCAAAAATCCGGAAGGGTAAAAAAAATCAAAATATTGTTGCATCCTGAAGGAAAATATCTTAATTTTGGAGTCTGAAATTTTGGGCGCGTAGCTCAGGGGTAGAGCATCTGCCTTTTAAGCAGAGGGTCGGTGGTTCGAGCCCACCCGCGCTCACAAAGAAAAGCCTTGTAAATGAATAGTTTACAAGGTTTTTTTGTTTATAATATATCATTTATATGACTATTTTTCTTTTTCAAATAACCAGCCGGCAATTCCGCCTTCAAGAATTTTTACATTTTTATAACCGTGTGCTTTTAACATAACTGCGGCTTCGTATCCTCTTAATGAAATTTTGCAAAAAGCTATGATTTCTGTTTCTTTATCTTCAGGCAATTCATTTAGTCTGTTTCGTAAAGCACCAAGAGGTATCAGGTGTTCTCCTAAACCAAGTCGGGTCTGTTCGTATTCATCCGGACCTCTTGTATCAAGAAGGTAAATCTTTTCGCCGCGTTCAATCTTTTCTTTTAGTTCAGTTGCTGAAATTCCTGAAAATAACCCTCGCATTTTGTTTTGAAGAATATGAGCTCCTGCGATGCTATGATCTATGGCAAGAGAAAACGGCGGAGCATAAGGCAGATCGGCATTTATCATATCATCAATTGTCATTCCTGCCTTTATTGCTGTAGCCCAGATGGCAATTTGTTTGCTTACATCGCCGGGCCCAAGGCATTGAGCCCCTAGAATTCTTTTCGTGCCTTTTTCGGCTATCAGTTTTGTATAGAGAAGTTTGCCGTTCATAAAGCCGGGTTTATCGGGACTAACATTAAGTACTTTTTCAAAATCGAAGCCGTTTTCTTTTGCTTTGCTTTCTGAAAGACCGGTAATTCCTACTGCATAATCAAATATTTTGCAAATTCCGGTCTGAATAGTTCCGGGGAATACCGCTGTGTTTCCGCATATAACATTTTCGCCCGCTGCCCGGCCTTCGAGATTTGCCAAATCGCCGTAAGGAGCAAGAACATTCTTGCCCGTAATCAGATTCTTGATTTCACAGCAGTCCCCAACAGCGTATATGTCAGGATCATTTGTCTGCATAAATTCATTTACCTTTATTCCGCCTAAAGTTCCTATTTCAATACCGGCTTCTTTTGCCAGATTAATGTTTGGTCTCACGCCTATGGCCACAACAGCAAGTTCGCAGGGAATTTCGATACCGTTTTGAAGTTTTACACCTGTAAGTTTTCCGTTTTCTCCAAGAAATTCGGAAACCCCGTTCTTCGTAATCACATTAGTTTTAGTTTTTAGATAGTTTTCAACAAGTTTGGCCATATCCCAATCAAGGAAAGTTAGAAGCTGAGGCAGAAGTTCAACTAAAGTCAGTTCAATTCCGGCAAGGTGGAGAGCTTCAAGTGTTTCAATACCTATCAACCCCCCTCCAATTACAATGGCCTTTTTAATTTTACCTTCGTCGCGGATTTTTCTCAGGAAATCTGCGTCCTGCATTGACTGAAGTGTCGTTATTCCTTCAAGGTCAATTCCTTTTACCGGGGGCAAGTTTGCTCTTGCACCTGTTGCTATTACAAGCTTGTCGTATTCCATTGAGTCGGGTTCCCCGGTTAACAGATTCCGGTATTCAACCTTCTTGGATTTCCTATCTATTTTAATAACTTCAGTGTTGTTCTTTGCTGCAATTCCTTTGGCATTCCAGTAGAATTTAGGATCGCGTACAACTCCTGCAGGTGTGCATAAGAGTTTATTTCGGTCATCAAAAAATCCTCCTACAAAATAAGGGTAACCGCAGGATGCCATTGAAAGTTCATTGGCTTTTTGCAAGATTGTAATCTCTGCGAACTCATCCATTCTTCTGGCTCGTGCTGCGGCTTTTGGGCCTGCGGCAGAGCCACCTATAATAACAATTCTTGTTTTACTCATCTCTTTCCCTTGTTATAAGTTTATGATATTACCGGTTTTTAAGTGACGACTTTGAAACTCAAAATGGAATGCGGCTAAAGCAGGCAGTTCAGTACAATGTGACGGAATTACTGTTGCCGTATTCTCATTTTTTATATATTCGATTGTTTTACGAGTTTGAGAGTCAATGCGTTTTAGATGAAATCCGCCAATAATTGCCAGAATATTATTTATTCCGGTAACGCTTTTTGCATATTCGCAGATATTGCAGATTCCTGAATGAGAGCAACCTGAAATTATTATAAGTTCTTTATTTTTAATAAAAGCAAGTGCTGAATCGTCCGGAACAAAATCTTCATTCCCGTTTTCATCAATGAATGAAGTTGTTTTTGCTTCGAAATGGTTTAAACGAGGAACAGAACCAAGAAAAACAATTTTGTCTGTTATGAAATAAGGGGATTCATAAAGTTTTAGATTAAACTTATTTTCTATTTCTTTGCGACTTAAAGAAAGGCCGATATTTGTGGTACCTTGTTTTCTGTATCTTTTTATAAATCCGCCCGGATGCATTATCAGAGGTTTGCTTGAGATATATTTGAGGCCGTCACCGTGATCCCAATGCCCATGGCTTAAGACAATTAAATCAATCTCTTTATGCAAATCAAGATTCAGCATTTTCGCATTATCCAGAAACAAACGGCTGTGACCGGTATCGAATAGAATTTTCATTGCGTCATATTCAATGAAATAGGATAAACCGTGTTCAGCCCCGTAAATGTTTCCTGCGGTGTTATCGACTAGTACAGTTAATTTCATACTGTTTTCCTCGGAACAAACTAATTATTGAAATGTTTTTGGTTAAAACGGTTTCCTGATACTATTAAATCTCCGGTATTTACATTCATCATACCTGCTATGGGATTGCATTTAGCCATAAAAAGGAAAAAGATATTTTTATTTTTTACATTCATCAGTCCTTCAAAATTTCCCATCCCTTTAGAAATTATCAAACCGGCGTTATTAAATACCTGAAGAAACTCTTCCGAACAAAACTCAAGCAGTGTGGATGGAGCATCATTGCCGTTTGATATTACTTTGCATGCATTATGCATACCTGTCTGCAGTGCATCTTCCATAGTTATATCATTTATAACAGGAGTGCCGCGTACGGCATATGTTAAGTCAGGATGATTAATTGTTTCGATTAGAATCTTGTCGAGAACAATTTCTCCGGAATTATCTCCAAGAAATAATATTGATTCTGAATTCCGGATTTCTTCACGAAGCAGGGCTGTTTCATTTATTACAGGCTCTTTGTTCAGAGTTTCTTCAATCAGAGCAGAAATATCGTTCTTAACCGCATGCGCCCCGTAATCAATTACATTTCCTGCAATCGACAGTTTAACGGCTGATGCAAATGGATCCGGGCTGTTTTCTGTAAATGTTTTCCACTTATGGTATTCGCTCAAAAGAATTTTGTTAGAAAGCTTCTTTTCATCTGAGTAAGGGTCCGGATTATTCAGTTTATTTCTGAGAAGTCTATGCATATGAGCAGCAAGAAGAGGATTATCAGTCCCTTGTTTTTCATCAAGCAGAATTTTGGCTTCTGCAAAAAGGAATTCCTTATCAGTTGAATTTAGACTAAATTTATCGGCTAATTTATTTACTGTATTTAAGTGACATGCATAACATTCATGTTTCATCATTGTGTCCTTAGGTTTTTTTGCTGAGAATCAGAAATAGTATTTGCCTTGAGTTTTGCAATAATTTCATCCACCCGACAAAAATCATCAGAAAGAATAACTAATTGAATTCCGGAAGACATAAGTAACTCTTTGGCATTAATTCCGAAATGGCCGGAGATGATTCTTTGCACACCAATGTTAATTAAAGTTTCTGCAGTTTTTATCCCCGCATTTTCTTTTAACTCGGAGTTTGTGTTTTTAATAAATTCAGTGTTTCCGTTTATATCATCGAAAACACAAAACCAGCCGGCTCTTCCGAATCTTCTTTCAAATCCGGAATCAATCAAATTATTTTGAGATGAAATTGCAGTTTTCATTTCAACTCCAATATATTATCAGATGAGATTAAATTTTCGGAACCGCAAACCGGACATTTAATTTTATCTTGATTAAACGGGTTAGTAAAATGCGAATTGCAATCCTTACAGAATAGCCAGCCGTTTTCCAAAACGGCTTGTCCGAACACAGAAATTATTTCTCTTGTTTCTGCAAATGCCGTGGCAATTTTCCGTCTGGCACTTTCGTAAATCCGCGCGAATGTTGCACGCGAAACGCCCATAAGCTTTCCTGCTTCTGAATGATTCATTAAATCATAATCAGCGAGTTTAATAGCTTCATATTCTTCATACAGAAGGTGAATGCTTTCTTTATTTGTACAACTGCAACCATAAGGTTTAAAGCCCTTAAAAGCCGGAGGAGTCACTATTTTGCGAAATATTCTTTTTCTTGCCATAATTCATCTGTAATAATTATATATAAAAAGAAAATTCATATAACTTGAAGAATTTTCCTTATTTCAATTTGCTGATAAAACTGTCAAGATTTCCGGAATACATTTTATTGTTGTCAAGATTCACTAATGTGCATCTCTGCATTGCAGTAAATGCAGTTTGTCCTTCAACTTTTATTTCATACTTGAAATCGATTATTCCGTGGGATGTTCGTTCAATCGAAACACATCCAACCGGTTTATCAAATAGTTTTATCTGTAGTTTATACTTCATTTCGGAGGAAACAACGAAAAGATAATAATTATTTGCAAGCAGTTTTTTCAGATCGCACAATTTTGAAAAGTGCTTGATTCGAAGGTCTTCAAGCCATCTTATATATACAATGTTATTTAAATGACCTGCCACGTCAATATCGTAAGTATTTACCCGAAAAATCATTTCAGTGAAGCTGCTATTTTCCGTAGTTATATCTGATAGGTTGTTTTTACATTTTTCCATTAATAATAAATCCTTGATTTAAGAGACAATTATGATTTTTATGGATTGTTTTAATTTTTTAGGAGGAATATTGTTTATTCCCAAGGAACGTCCAAGACGACGAGAAGGTACAGGGCCGAATGTAATCATTATTCTGTTGTAAATAGTATAAGTTATAACAAAAATAATGAGAATATTCTCATAAAGCAATAAGTGTTATGTTAAAAAGAAGAATAACAACTGCACTTATGTTGGAAAAACATAGTCTGACAGCACATAGATTATCTATGTCTTTAATTTAAAATCGAGAAACTGAAGATTCCGGATTTATTTAGTTAATGAATATTTCCTGAATATTTCCTGAATTTCCGAAAAGGCTTTCTGATATTTGCGGAAATCTGTTTCCGGATTATAATCAATCATATTTTCCAGAAGCTCCGGACTCCCAAGAAGCCAGTTAAGGTCGCATCCGAGTTTGAGAAGCTTGATTAATATTTTAGTTCCGGGTTCACGCTTTCCGCTTATATATTGCTGAAGTTGTTGAGGCGACATATTCATCATTTCGGCAAGTTTTCTTGAAGTGCCGAATTTTCTTTTGGCAAAGATTCTTATCCTTTCGCCAATTCTTCCTGTTATTGCATTGTCATCGAAAAGATCAGGTGTGTCGTCAGTGGTTTTATCCTTAAAATCAAGTTCAAACTGGTAGTTTTCTATTATTTCAATGAGTCTGGAATATAAATCTTCGTCAAATTTCGGACTGTTATACAGAAGGTATTCCAGCGTGTATTCTTTAAGTCCGATTTCCTTTGAAAGCCATGAGACTTTAATTCCAAGAGTTTTAATAAGTTCAATGATTTCTTCGCGTTTGCCCGGAGCCATAAATAATCCATTTTAAATTAGAAAGTTACGATAAAAGTTAATATTTTAAGAATTAAATTAATCAAATAGTTTATTAAATTGAATATATCATTTCAAATAACCGAATTCAAGTATATTTTAAAAATAGCTGTGCCGCTTATAGCCGGGTTTTCCACTCAGATGATAGTTTCTCTTGTGGATGCGGCTATGGTAGGACGTACCGCTAATCCGGAATATTCCCTTGCGGCAATGGGAATCGGTGTTTTGGCTACTTGGGCATTGGTGAGCTTTTTCTCCAGTCTGGCTACGGGAACTCAGGTTTTGATAGCAAGAAACTATGGATGTCGGGAGATTGAATTCTGTGGAGTGGTTCTTAAAACATCGGTAATATCATTCTTTTTTATAGGACTTATTGTTTCTGTGATTCTTATCACAGCTTCATCACATATTGCTCAATTCTTTTCAAAGGATTATGTGGTCGGACAGTTAGCCGGCGAATATCTTTTTTACCGATTTATGGGAATTCCGTTCTTTATGGTAACAGTTGCTTTCAGAGGATTTTTTTTCGGTATCGGCAAAACAAAAATCTATATGTTCTCCGGCATTATAGTAAATCTGCTGAACATCATTTTCAATTATATTTTCATTTACGGTTCGTTCGGTTTCCCTGAAATGGGTCTTGCCGGAGCCGGATTGGGGTCAACGCTTGCAACATTTATCGATATGGTTTATTATATCCTGATTGTATCTACAGGGATTTATGGAAAGAAATATTCGCTGTTCAAAAATATCAAATTAGAGTTTCCGATTTTAAACAATATTATTAAAATTGCATTGCCGGTTTCCTTTCAAAATATTTTTATTCTCGTAGGTTTTTTAATATTCATTGCAATTACCGGATTAATCGGTACACCTGAGATGGCTGCAAGTCAGGCGGTTGTTTCTGCCTTGTTCCTTTCAATTCTTCCTTGTTACGCATTCGGAATTACGGCTCAGACTTTAATGGGCCAAGAGCTGGGCAAAGGGAAGATAAAGCTAGCACTCTATTACGGGTATCAGACGTCATTTCTTGCTCTTATATATACATTGTTCATTTTTCTGCTTTTTTATTTTGTTCCTTCACAGGTGCTGCTTCTTATCACAACAGACAGAAATATAATTAATAATGCTGTTCCGCTGCTTAAAATTGCAGGAGCGGGACAAATATTATATGCGTTCGGCGTTGTGTTTTCTTTCGGTATTCAAACAGCAGGAAAGACGGTAAAGGTTATGCTTGCTGAGCTGATAGCAAACTGGGGTATATTTTTACCCGCGGCATATTTCATTGGTGTTTATTATAATAACAGCATAATCTGGACATGGGCTGCTCTCCCGATATATGTTTTCTTTTATTCTTTAATTATGTTTATTCTGTTCAGATACGGTAACTGGCGTACAGAAAAAATATTTATAAAAAAAGCATAAAATATTTGATATTATCTTTTCAAAGAGATATATTAGCACTATGATTTCAAGACTAAAAATATCAGCAGTAATAATAATTCTAATTTCAGCACTTGTATTTGCGGGTGCTTCTATTATGAATGTATCAGCTAAAAGCGATGAAGGTGTTGTAAAAGTTTCCTGGAACGTTAATTCCGAAACCAACCTCAAGAATTACTGCATAGAGCGAAAACCATTAAATGGTGACTATACTGAAATCGGAAGAATTCCCGCAGAAAACAAAAACTACTACGAATTTATGGATTATACCGCATACAAGAACGACGGTGCAATCTATGTTTACAGAATTAAGCTGTTAGACAGCGATAACAGTTACACTTATTCTGCAGAAGTTAATGTGAGCCATCAAGTTTCAAGCGTTAAGAGGACGTGGGGCAGCATTAAGTCTCTGTTCCGCTGATTTTATGCTTAAGTTTCCCGTTCCGTTTTTTCTTGCATCACAATCACCACGAAGAAAAAAACTCCTTGAACTTCTCAATTTTCAATTTCAAACATTTTCAGTTGATACAGACGAATCTATCCTGAACGGAGAGACTCCCATTGAGGCAGCACTTAGACTGGCAGAAGTAAAAATGCAGGAAGCTTTGCTCTTAAGACCTAACTCAATTATCCTTACAGCTGATACTCTTGTTGCCTTGGGAGATAAAATTCTGGGGAAACCATCAGACGAATCAGAAGCATTTAATTATTTAAGAGAATTAAGCGGCAATACTCATAAAGTAGTTACTGGGTTCTGTATAACTAATTCATCAAACGGAACAAAAATCATTGATTTCGAAGAAACATTAGTTACATTCCGAAATCTGGATAATGAAGAGATTATTGATTACATTAATGGCGGAAGTCCAATGGACAAAGCCGGTGCTTACGGAATTCAGGATGATTTCGGAGCTGTTTTCGTAAGCAGGATAGAAGGATGTTATTATAACGTAGTAGGCTTACCGCTTGCAAAGGTATATTCTTCAATAAAATCTGCTTTGTAATTATGTCTGAAGGAATAAAAAAGCACATTCCTGCAGCAATTGTACTCAGCATAGCAGCATACATAGCTGTATTTATATTTTCTGGCGGCGTTCCTTCAATAGATTATGCAGCTTTTTTAAATCCGTTTGCCATTTTCTCCATGCTTATCGTTGCAGCATTAATAACAATTATAAAAATATTCAGATGGCAGTATTATTTGAAATTACTGGGCTTTTCGGTTAAGTTCAAAGATGCAGGCGTAATATTTATGATTGGGATGGTATGGGCATTTACTCCGGGAAAGGTAGGCGATTTTCACAGATGCTGGCTACTGAAGAAACAATTCGGGTACAACATATCAAAAACGTCTCCTTCAGTTTTTGCCGAGAAACTTACTGAACTTTTAGCTTTGGCTCTTGTTGTTGCAATCACGGCTGTAATTGTAAAAACAGGATCTTTGGTATCTGTGATTGTCACTTCAATTATTTTTTTGATTTTGATTATGTTTCTGAGCAGAAAAGCAATATCAGTATTTTCCCGATTTCTTGCAAAGTTCAGGTTTACAGAGAAATATTCAACTACAGTTAAGGAAATTCTATTAGAAAACAAAAAACTGATTCAGGGAAGAAGTCTGGTAGAAATGACCCTGCTCGGCTTGCTGATCTGGGCTTTAGAAATATTGCTTTTTATTCTAATAATCAACATTTCAGATGAAAACATTTCAGTAATTAAATCTTCTTTTGTATATTCGGTTTCAGTTTTGACCGGTTCTGTATCCTTTCTTCCCGGGGGAACCGGTGTAACGGAAGGTTCTCTGAGTGTTCTGCTGATGAAAGAGGGATTCGCTGCGGGAAATTCAGTTGCAGTAACATTTCTTATCAGATTTTTTACTTTATGGACAGGGATAATTGCAGGATCAGGAGTCTGGATTAAAAAGAAAAGTAATTTTATATAAAAACGAGGTTCAAATGAACGAATATCTAAAGGTAATAGTACCCAAAAACGGCGAAAAAATTAAAATTAGAAAAGACAAAATTGTTGTACCAAATAATCCGGTTATTCCATTTATAGAAGGGGATGGAATAGGTCCTGATATCTGGAATGCAAGTCGAATGGTTTTCGATGCGGCTGTTGAAAAAGCCTACAAGGGAAAGAAAAGAATTGAGTGGATGGAAATTTACGCAGGGGAAAAAGCACTGAAGGTTTATGGAGAGAATCAGTGGCTGCCGGAAGAAACACTTAAGGCCATAGAAGAATTTATAGTTGCTATTAAAGGACCGCTTACTACACCCATCGGAGGCGGAATAAGAAGTCTAAATGTAACTCTAAGGCAAAGGCTGGATTTATTTGCCTGCGTGCGTCCGGTGAGATATTATGCCGGCACTCCTAGTCCGGTTAAAAGGCCCCAGGATCTTGATGTGATAATTTTCAGGGAGAATACTGAAGACGTTTATGCAGGAATAGAATTTAAGGCAGAAACAAAAGAAGCAGATGAAATAATAAATTTCATTAATTCATCCTTTAAGAAGAATATTAGGAAGTCATCGGGAATCGGAATAAAACCGATAAGTAAATTCGGAACAGAAAGACTGGTAAAGAAAGCAATAGAATATGCAATAACAAATAAGAAGAGCAGTGTTACACTTGTGCATAAAGGCAACATAATGAAATTCACCGAAGGTGCATTTGCCGAGTGGGGATATGAAACAGCCAAGACATACTATCCGGATGTAACAATTTCAGAAAAGGAACTCTGGGATAATTACGGTGGAAAGCTTCCGGAAGGAAAAATATTAATAAATGATAGGATTGCAGACAGTATGTTTCAACAGGTTCTTCTCAGACCAAATGAATATGAAGTTTTAGCAACTCCTAATCTTAACGGCGATTATCTTTCAGATGCGTGTGCTGCCCAGGTGGGCGGACTCGGAATTGCACCGGGTGCAAATATGAGTTACCACTTTGCTTTGTTCGAAGCTACACACGGAACTGCCCCTAAATATGCAGGGCTTGATAAGGTAAATCCGGGAAGTGTAATTCTTTCAGGCGTGATGATGCTTGAATATCTCGGCTGGAAAAAGGCTGCTGACATAATCGAAAAGGCAATGAAAAAAACAATAAAGGCAAAGACAGTAACATACGATTTTGCTCGACTTATGAAAGGAGCCACCGAATTGTCCTGTTCAGGCTTTGCTTCTGAAATAATCAAGAATATGTAACACACATTCTATTATAATCTTGATTTTGGCTGTGTGTATATTTAATTTTATATAGTAAAAACAACTTAAACGGAGGCTGTGATGTCAAACGATAATGATTTCAGAAAAGGACTTTTATTTGGATTACTGACAGGTGGTTTGATTGGTTCTGTGATTGCTCTTCTCACCGCACCTAAAAGCGGAAAAGAACTAAGACAGGATATTAAGGAGAAATCCAGTGAGTATATTGCTGATGCAGAAGAACTACTTGATAATGCCAAAGTAAAAGCTACTCATATCATTAATGCCGGTAAAGAAAAATCAGAAAGACTTGTGTCTGAAGCAAAAGCTAAAATAGCTGATTTAGTATCAGAAACGGAAAATGTTCTTAGCGAAGCAAAAAAGAAAACCGGTAAATTATATGAAGATGGTTATGATGTAGTTTCCAAAGAAGGCGAAAAGATTAAAAATGCCGTTAAAGCTGGTGTTGATGCCTATAAAGGCGAAAAGGAATTCTAAAGAATATGGATCTAAATTATATATTGCTAGCCCTTTTGCTTATTCTCGCATCGGGGGTCTGTATTTATGTAATTCTTTTTCTTAGAAATGTTACAAAAACATTGATTAAAGTAGAGGATGAAATTGCCCGGATAACCGAGAAGGTTCATCCTATACTTGATGATCTTAAAGTGACAAGCAGCAACCTGGCAAGAATTACAAATGAAACAACCGAGCAGTTAACAACTCTCAACAGCTTTTTAGACATAATCAAAAACAAAGTGCAGAATTTCAGTATATTCAAATCTGCTTTTTTCTCCAATATGCCCGCTTTCGGATTTATTAAAAATATAACAGGGATAATAAGAGGAGTAAGAGCTTTTGTTGAAAAGTTGTTTGTTAAATAATTATCTGGAAAAGATTTTCAATTATTGGAGGTAACTTGAAAGTATATAACACTGAGTCAATTCGCAACATTGCATTTATCGGCCACGGTGGAAGCGGAAAGACATCTCTGTCGGAAGTATTGCTCTTCACCGCAGGGGAAACCAACCGTATAGGCCGGGTAGAAGAAGGCAACACAATATCTGATTATAACGCTAATGAAATTGAACGACAAATTTCAATGTCGGTAACTCCTCTGCATCTTGAATGGAATGATACTAAAATTAATATTCTTGATACACCCGGATATTTTGATTTTTCCGGTCAGGTAAAAAGCGCACTAAAAGTTGTTGACACCTCAGTTTCGTTTGTTAAAAGTTTCGAAGGAATTGAAGTAGGTACCGAAAGCACATGGGAATTTGTAAAGGAAGCCGGTATTCCGTCAGCATTTATAATTAATAAATGTGATAACGAACATTCAAAATTTTTTGATACTTTCAAGAGCATTAAAGAAAGACTCTCGGTTAATGCAGTTATTGTTTCATTCCCGGTTAACGAGGGATTAAATTTCAATACGATAATTGACCTTATTAAAATGAAGGCTGTTACATATGATGCAGCCGGAACGAAAAAACTTTCAGAATCGGAAATTCCTGCCGATAAAAAGGCAGTTGCAGATAAACTTAGAGAAGAGCTTATCGAAAAAGCCGCCGAGGCTTCTGAAGACCTTATGAATAATTTCTTTGAAAATGCAACACTATCAGAAGAAGAGTTGAAGGAAGGAATTAAACTTGGGATTACATCAAAAAGCCTTAATCCGGTTTTTGCCTGCAGTGCGGTAAAAGGAGCAGGAATGAACTCCATATTGGATTTTATCTCAGCCTATTTCCCTTCGCCTGCAGATATGCCTGCTGTTGAGGCCGAACTTTCAGGGAAAGGTAAAGTGAAAGTTGCTTGCGACGCTAAAGGCGAACCTGCTTTATTCATTTATAAATCTCTTTCTGAACAGCATATAGGTGAACTTTCTCTTTACAGAGTTTATTCGGGTACAATAGAACCGGGAATGGACCTCATAAATGTAAACGGAAATAAAGTTGAAAGAATCGGTCAGGTATTTTCGCTTAACGGTAAAATCAGAAAAGAACTTGCAAAAGTAGTTGCCGGAGATTTGGCCGCGGTTGTAAAACTTAAAGATACTCATACAAACGATACATTAGCTTCTAAGAACTATCAGGTTATACTTCCTGAAATTGTATTCCCTGAACCTGTTATGAGCGCAGCCGTTGCTCCGAAAACCAAGGGCGATGAAGACAAAATATCCTCAGGTCTTCATACCATTCACGAAGAAAATCCTTCACTTGTTGTTAACTATGATCCTGAACTTGCACAAACAATTATTTCCGGACAGGGAGAACTACAGTTATCTCTTGCGGCAAAAATTCTCAAAGACAGATATAAAGTTGAAGTTGACCTTGTTGAACCAAGAATTCCTTATCGTGAAACAATTAAAGGTGCCTGCGCCGATGCTGAATATAAGCATAAAAAACAATCAGGCGGACGCGGACAGTTTGGCCATGTTCATCTTAAACTTGAGCCTCTGCCCAGAGGTACAGGTTTTGAATTTGTAGATGCCATTGTTGGCGGTGTTGTCCCGGGCAGATTTATTCCTGCAGTTGAAAAGGGAATTATCGAAACAATGGGCAAAGGTATTCTGACAAACAGCAAAGTTATTGATGTTAAGGCTACTCTGTTTTTTGGAAGCTACCATGATGTGGATTCTGATGAAATGTCATTTAAACTTGCCGCTTCTCAGGCTTTCAAGAAAGGCTATTTGATGGCTAAGCCGGTTATCCTTGAACCGATTTATGAAATTACCGTAAAAGTGCCTGAAGAATTTATGGGCGATGTTATGGGTGATATATCTTCAAAAAGAGGAAAGATTCAGGGAATGGACTCCGAAGGACCTTTCCAGATAATAAAAGCAAAAATTCCGTTGGCAGAAATATATAAATACTCCACTAATCTTCGTTCTATTACTTCGGGCAGGGGAATGTACTCAAGGAAATTCTCTCATTATGAAGAAGTTCCGAAAGAAATAGAAGCCAAGATTATTGAAGAATTTAAGAAACTGAAAGAAGAAGAATAATTTCTTTAAGATTTAAGCGGCTGCCATCCGTAAGTAAAATGCGGATAAGGCAGCCCTTGTTATTATTAAGGTAAGAAATGGAAAAACTATGGTCTCCCTGGAGAGCCAATTATATTCAATCTTTCAAGGATGAAAAATCTGACAAAAGTTGTGTGTTTTGTAATTCTGCCGAGTCTGATCCATTAGATGAAAATAACCTCGTTATCGTTCAGCAGAAACACTGTTATGCTATGCTTAATCTTTATCCCTACAACAGCGGACACATTCTATTTATCCCCAAAAGACATTTCAGTGATCTAACACTTATTACACCGGAAGAGTTTAATGAAATTATGGAACTCAGCAAAACAAGCATAAGAGTGATGGATAATTTCCTTAAACCCCACGGATATAATTTTGGTGCAAATTTAGGAAAAGCTGCCGGTGCCGGTATAGATGCGCATATTCATTTTCATCTTGTTCCGCGCTGGAACGGCGATACCAATTTCATGCCTGTAATCGGTGAAGTAAAGATCATTTCGCAGGATTTACTTGAAACTAAAAAAGCTTTTATTGCGGAATTGAAAAATCTGCATCATTAGGTAACGAAAAGTTTGCCTATTGAATTGACTGAACAAAACAAATTTGATTAATAAAAAATAAAATATAAGGACAAGATGAAAGAATATTTGGACCTGGTTAAGCTGGTTCTGGAAAATGGCCTTAGGAAATCCAGTCGTACAGGAATTGATACAATCTCATATTTTGGAGCATTTTACAAAGTTGATTTAAATAAAGGATTTCCTCTATTAACAACAAAACAGATGCAATGGAAATCACTTCTTCATGAAGTACTTTGGTACCTTTCGGGCGAAAACCATATTAGAAATTTACGCAAACATACCAAAATCTGGGACGCCTGGGCTGATGGTGAAGGAAATCTTGAAACAGCATACGGTTATTACTGGAGGAGATTTCCAAGTGCACAGAAAGATGAAAACGGTAACTGGACAGTAAAGGAAGTTGATCAAATTCAATATATAATTGATGAGATTAAAAGAAATCCCAACAGCAGAAGACTTGTTGTAACAGCTTGGGAGCCCGGAAATGCTATATCCAGCAAATTGCCGCCCTGCCATTATTCATACGCATTTAATGTAAATAACGGAAAACTAAACTGCCACCTGACACAAAGATCCGGTGATATTGCTTTGGGAATTCCATTCAATCTTGCTGCATATTCACTGCTTACTCAGATAATTGCACAGGAAACCGGATTGGAACTTGGAGAATTTGCGCATACGATAATCGATGCCCATATATATGTTGCCGATAAAGGAACGGAACTGGAGAAGTATGATCATACTGATGGACTAAGAGAACAGCTGAAAAGAGAACCTTTGGAACTTCCTAAACTGGAAATAGCAAGAAAACCTATTGATGAACTCCAATTTGATGATTTTAAGCTTTTAAATTATAAACATCATGACAAAATAAAATTTGAAGTAGCGGTTTAACCAAAAAGGTGATTATGTACGGCAAATTTGCATTTAAACTAATTCTTACAATGGTAATAGCTGCAGGAGTTCTTTTTCCTCAAAATTATCAGATTACCAGATTTACTAATGATGACGGACTTTATAGTAACCTTATAAAAAGTATTTTTGTTGATGATAGCGGATTCCTATGGGTATCTACAGACGGAGGTGTTTTAAGATACAACGGAATTAATTTCCGCGGTGTACAGTATCAGTTTTGTAAACAGGTTACATCCGATAAACAGGGCAATATCATTTTTGCCTATGATATGGGAATAATCAAACTTGAAGTAGAAAATCACAATATAAAAGAATCCAGATTAGTGTTCGGGAATAACACAGAACTTCCGAATAGCGTGCACTACCCGAAATCAGTATTTGTTGACAGCAAAAAAAGGATTTGGATAGGAGAATATAATCACCTGGCCAAATGGGAGAACGGCAAATTCAAGAAATATAAGACCTTTCTTTCAAATTCAAGCTGGGAAAGATCTTTCTTCTGCTTTGAAGAAGACGGAGTTATATATGCATTAAGTCATAACGGCGGCTTCTGTTATTACAACGAAAAAGAAGACAGGATGGTTCAGATTCCTTCGCCGGATTTATATAATAAAATGGCAATAAGTGCAGTCTGTAAAGTTGATTCGATGTATTATCTGGGTACTGTTGACGGTATGTTCACTATGAAATTTGACAAAGTAACCAAGGTAATGAAGGTTAACAGATTATTCACGGGATATAATATTTCGCAAATAGAATACGATGGTGCAAACCGACTCTATATGTCCACTTGGAATGCCGGGTTGTTTACCGTGAATCTTTCAGATATTTCCATTAAATCAATTGGACTTGAAAAAAGCGTAATAAACAATTTGTTCTATGACCGCTTTCGACAATCACTATGGGTTGGAACTAATAATGGTCTGTTTTTGCTAAATCTGCAGGTTTTTCAGAGTTTTGTTCCCGGTGCATATTTCCCTTCGGTAACTAATCCATATACATCCTTTATGCATAGAATGCTCCCTTCCGGACTTATGACAACAAATCAGAAAGAAATAATAAAAATCAGTAAAGACAATTCAGGCTACTTCACACCCCTGCTTTTTAAACAATGGAAACAGGAAGATTTGGCTTGCTTTTCTTATTACAACGACAAGGTTTATGCAATTTACAAAAACGGATTTATGGAAGTCCTGGATGCTTCAGGGAATGTCACAGGCACTCTTGCAGTTACTGATTCAATCAGAGTTGCCCGACTTACAGCTCACGATGACGGTAATTTCTGGGGAATTATAGAGAACAGACCTCTGATTTTCAAATTCAATGAAAAGCTGGAACAGGTTAATTATGATCTTTACTCAAAAAACATTGAGATGATTCAATTTATAAAAATGATGAATGATAGAAAAGTTTATCTTGGCGGACGCGGAGTTAATGCATTTATATTTTCTTATGACTCTCACTATGACCAGTTCGAGAATTTATCCGCACGGCTAAAAATAAAACATGATTTGTCAGTAAACGATGCGGCTGTGGATTCTGAAGGAAAGATATATCTTGCAACAGACAGAAGCGTTTATATTATGAGGAGAGAATCGGATGAACTTGATACACTGAAAGTTATTGAAGATTATATGAATATTGGCTGCAAAGCAATAGCAATAGATAAGCAAGACCGAATTTGGATTGGAACTGAAAAGGGACTTTTCTGTGTTCAGGATAAGGATTACGCATTTTTCAGTATTAGTGATGGTTTTGTACATCCATCTGTTACATTTCAGGGACTCGAGATTGACGAGGAAAACAATCTTTGGGTTGGTACAGCAGAAGGAGTTACAGTTCGGTACGCGGCTGTTGGCGACTTAAAGAGAACAATCAGGCCGTTTTTGCAGATAATTCCTTCATTAAAAGGTGAAGATTTTGATGTTAACGCTGAAGCTAAATATAAATCCGGGACTAACATTAAATTCAGATTTTCATCGCTTCAATACCCGGTAAATAAAATTATATATAAAATCAGAATGCTCGGACTTGATTCAAACTGGACTTACCACTCAGACACAAAAGAAGTCTTTTATTCAAATCTATCTCCGGGAAAATATACTATTGAAATAAAAGCAAAAAAAATGGGTTATCTGTGGAGCGATGTTGAAAGCTACTCTTTCGAAATTTATTCTCCTTTCCTGCTTTCCAAGATTATGATAATTTTATATTTAATGGTATCTATTGTGATAATATTCTATCTGGCACTTTATTATCACAGATACCAGCATAAAAAGAACGGGAACGGAATTCCGGCAAGAGAATAGTTAAAGTGAATTAATAATTGTTGAAAATTTATCGGGAAAGTACTATCTTGAAATTCAATATGGTTAAGAATATCAAATACTTTTTAATGCTGTTTGCGGTTTTGCTTTCAGTGCAGACTGCCGGACAGAAATTGAACTTCAGATACACTTTTTACAGTAATGAGAATGGGTTACCAAGTAATCTTATCAAAGACCTGGTGCAGGATAAAAAAGGTTTCGTTTGGCTTGCAACAGATGCCGGACTTGTGAGATATGACGGTATAAATTTTAATTCAATTACCAAAGGGTTCCCTACACTTTATGTAAAAGATGCCGCAATACTTCAGGATTCAAGGGTAATGGTTCTCACTGATCTTGGCCTTGGTATTATTATGGAAACTCCCGGTTCAGAACCGGAATTTAAAATGATTATTGCAACTTCAATAAATAATGCAGATTCATTGCTGCATTTCCCTAAGGCACTATATGAAGACCATTTCGGTACTTTGTGGTTTAGTGAACCGTTTGATCTTGCAAAATTAGATAAAAGCGGTTTTAAGAAATACCGGATGGACGCCAGATACAAGTCGGAAAATTATGTTAAATCGTACAGTTTTATTGAAGATAAAAAAAATGAACTTATATTTGCTTCATTCTCCGGTTACCTCCTTCATTACGACAGAATAAACGATAGAATAAAACCGGTCTCTTTCAAGGAAGAAGGCAGTTTTACTATAGAAGCTTTGGAACATATCGATGGCCGTATTCTTTTAGCTACAACTGACGGAGTTTTCCTTGTTTCATTTTCTCCTGACTACAGTTCAGCTGAACTCTCAAGAATTTCTGATATAAAAAATGTAACTTCGGTTCAAGACTATAGAAATTTATTGCTTATCGGAACAAGGGAAGATGGTGCATTCTATTTTAACCCTGCCGACAAAACCATATCAAAAATAAAAGATATTCCATACACGCTTATTAACGGATTTGTAAAAGACAATTACGGTCAGATATGGGTTACTTCAGATGAAGGTATAGCAGTTCTTACAGAAAACTTCTTTTCGCAGATTAACTTGCGAGATATATTAAGGCTGAATAAAAACCCGTATATATCAATTATTGAAATAGATCGTGAAGACGAAGTATTTTTTACCGCTGATTATAATCTTTTCTCGGCAA
>CAZOZP010000030.1:0-42939 GCA_964584325.1 uncultured Melioribacteraceae bacterium | reverse complement strand
TTATTCCCTAGATTCGCCCCTAGATTATTCCTTAGATTATTCCCTAGATTCGCCCCTAGATTATTCCTTAGATTATTCCCTAGATTCGCCCTTAGATTAGTAGTTAGATTTTCCACTAGACTAGCCCCAAGATTAGTATCTAGATTCTCCCTTAGATTCTCCCCTAGATTCTCCCTTAGATTCTCCCCTAGATTCTCCCCTAGATTCTCCCTTAGATTCTCCCCTAGATTCGCCACTAGATTAGCCCATAGATTCTCCCTTAGATTAGCCCTTAGATTCTCCCTTAGATTCTCCCATAGATTCTCCCTTAGATTCTCCTCTAGATTCGCCACTAGATTATTCCCTAGATTAGCCCATTTTAATAAATTTATAAAAATTTGAATTTGAAAAGGACTGTCGCAAAACCAAAAATAAGGTATTTTTTTATCTATTTTTTTATATAAAATTGAAATATCCCTAATTAATTTTTCTTTATCTATATTGTCAGTTCTATAACCTTTTAACAAACATTCTTTTTTAAATTCTAATAATTGCTGTTCTTGCAATGGAGTAAATTTTTTAATCATTAGTCTATTACCTCTCTAATCTCTTCGCTAAAATGGTCGTATTCGCGAACCTTTTCAATTTCCCAAATACCTGAAGGAATTTCTATTGTATGATGTTCTTGATGTTGTATTTCAACTGGAATTTCATTTTTAAAATACATTTTTCCATTTTTATCAACCAATAATTGGCATTTATCATTATTTTTTACTGCATGATAATGTCCTGTTGCCTCACCTTCAGCAAATACAAATCCTCTTGCGTCAAATTTATTTTTTAATTGTTTTGGTAATATATCAATTCTTTTAATTAAAACATCCCCTTGTTGTAAAAATTTAATTTTTTCCATATTAAGCTCCTTTTTATAACGTATTTATCAACTTTAAACTTGAATATTTTTGTATTTGTTCAAGCACCCATCTCTTTTGCTGTCTTTCAAATTTTCTTCGTTCTTTATCCTGCTCAATTAAAATTTCGTGTATTTCCTGTGGAGTCATTTTTTTATTTTTCATAGTCCAACCTCCATATCATCAACTAATTTTTGGAAATCATTGTCTAAAACTATTTCAACATTTTTTTCTTTTTGCCACCAAGATTTATAACTATTTAATCTTTGTAATTTTGATACATCATCTAATAACTCAGACCAAGTTTTGCCAGCATCTTTTCCTTTTTTATCTGGTATGTCTGTTAATTTTATAATTTTTTGATTTGTATTTTTAACATCTTCTTTTTTATAAAGCTGTGTTTGTAATGTTAAATTAGCGTCATCATCTTCTTGCTCTAATCCTAAAATACTTACAAGTCCATATCTCCTAGCATAAGTTATAGCACTGCCCAGCTTTTGCATATCTGATACAAACAGCAAAGGAATCCAACTATCTAAAATGTCAGTTGTATTTTCTAAATCATAAATAGTAGTTACTAAATAATAACATCCTTCATTTAATTTTATTATTTGATGATAACCAATTCCGCTTTTGTTTAACGGCTCTTCTATTGTATCTAAAACACTTTCTAAAGTTGCATACTTACTTTTATGAAATGGATTCGTAGCATTTTTTTTTACATTCCCTACAATTTGCCTAAAATCATTTAATTTTTGTAATAAATTTTTCATTTTTTCCATTTTTAATTCCCTCTCTTATTTTTTAACACCTTACAAAATCTATAATATCTCTCTAAAAATCCATCCCTTTTATTTTCTCTATAATTTAAAATTTGCTTTTTTATAAAATTTTCTCCAAATTCTTTTTCTGTTTTAGTGATTAAATCTGTTAAGGTATATTTAATTGTTTCTAAAGTCATCAATCCCACCTCGAATCATAAGAATTCTGAATCTCACGTAATCTATCGTTATATTCAAAATTACGTTTATATCGCAGCCTATCAACTGCATTGTCAACATCAAATTCCTCTTTTTCAATCTCTTGCTTTTGTTCTTTTTCTTTTTCCATTGTTCCCTCCCTTTTGGCTAGCTTTATTGCTGCTCTTGATACAATAATAACACATTAAAACAACATTGTCAACTTTTTTAAAATGTTAGTTTGTCGATAAGAAATTAAAAAGACTTTGTTTTCCAAGTTAAAAATCCTTTCTTTTTTTCAAAAATTAAAAAATAATAACGGCCAAACCATCTTTTATCTGAAACAACTCTAATATGGTTTAATTCAAATCCTTTTTCTTTCATAAATTCTAATCTTCTCGGAGTCAATTGACTATTCAATCCCTGATTGTTTACAAGCCAAGCTATGCCCTTATTTGCAATAGTTAATGCTTTTTCTGTAAATTTCCAGCTTATATGAAATGGTGGATTTCCTATTACCCAATCAATTTTTTCATTCCATTCTAAAAAATCATTTCCATCTTCAATTTCGCATTCATAACATCTTACTGGGCAGTTTTTTTGCCAAACTTTATTTTTACCACTTCCAGCATCAAGAGCAACATCAAATAACTCAAAAGGAATTAAACTAATCAAATCTTTTACCATAGCATCCTGAGTATAATGAAATGTTATGTCTTTTTTTTGTTCCAAAATATATTTCCTTTACGTTTTTGTAAAATTTTTTCGTCTTATATTCAAAAGCAATAAATTTCGGAATTTTCATATTTCATTCCTTTTCGTTTTTCTGATACCAGCAAATCGATACCATTTTGCCGATGTCGGAAAAATGGTTATTTAAATTTTATTTTAAAATAAGTAATAATTTTAAAAATAAATCTTCCAATTTTTGTAGTATAATAAAATTTATTCATTTTAAATTTTCCAATTTAAATTTACTTTTGTTATAAAAAAGTTTAGCGACCCCACCGCTTGGATTTCCAAGCTCAAAATCCTTAACCTTTGCAACAATTACTTGGCAAGCATCCTCTAATTGCGATGTCTCTTTATTACGATTCCTGTGTATGATTATTCCATAGTCGCAAAGATTATACCAATTTGAGCTGCCTGAAATGTCATACATTGTCGGAACTCTGTCGGCCTCGCGTATCTTTTGCGGATGAGCAATAAATATAATCAAAATGTCCATCCTTTTTGCAAATAAAATAAGCTCAGTTAAAATTTTGCCTATGTATAAATCTTCTCGCTCTTTAAATTCATTGTTTAGTCTAGAATATGGATCTATAACAAGTGTCTTAATGCCGTATTTCTTAATAGCAATTTCTGCCTCTTCGATTATCTGTTCAACATTCCACAATCTGTCAACTTGAAAAGTAAAAAAATAATCTCTCAAATATTTAATCGAGTTTTTAAGTTCGCTTTCAGTTAAATATTTAAATGCTTTTTCGCAAAACATCGATGCAATTCGAGCAAAATGTGATGTCTTGGTTATTTCAAACGAGCAAATTAAATGCCGCCATTGATTAGACCGAGTTAAATTAAATAATAAATTATCGGTAAAAAAACTCTTTCCGCGACTTGGTATACCTGTTATAACCATTAACTTGCCTGATTTGATTTTAAATATATTATCAACTTCACTCCAACCAGTAGACAAACCTTCCACATATCCATTTTTCCAAAAATCAAATATTTCATTTTCAAAATCTCCAAAACACTGGATATATTCGCTTGGCAAGAAATTAGCACTCTCAATAAGAAATTTAAGAGCAATTTTATCGATTAGCAACAATTCGTTAGCATCCTTTGCTTTTAATTGTTCACCTAAATTCCAATCAACAACTTTGCATTTTTCTTTTCCAAGTCTGTTTATTAGATTATGTTTTAATTTCTCGCCAGCATCATCATTATCCGTGCAAATAATAAAATTTTCAAATCTTTGCAAAAACCCCCAACAATTCTCGATACATTCAAGCTTATTTTCGCTCGCGCCTTGTGGAACGCTTACAGCATCGATTCCAACTTCGCTAAACGCTAATACATCCCATTCGCCTTCAACAATTACTAATTCTTTCGTTTCATCTTTTACTTCATCCATTCCGTAAAAAGTTTTTTCAGTGTCTTTTTCTTGACGAAAATTCTTTTTTCCGTTGCCTAAATTTGTTCTATATTTTACATTTGTAAGCTCGCCATCTTTAAAATATTGAAATATAATTTCGTTTTTGTTGTTTAGTTCTAGCTTATACTTTTCAATTGTAGCGCAAGAAATACCCCTTTTTAGCGCATAATTTATTAACTTAGCCTTATTATCCATTACCACTGGTTTTGAAGGCTTAAAATACGTTTTTGTTGGAAAATAGCTAATATTTGATTGCGAATAATTTATCTTTCCGCTCCAACCGCAATTGTGGCACTTGTATAATATAGCGTCGTTGTTAAAGCTAACAGATAAGCATTTGTCAGTTTTATTATTCCGTTTGTTTGAACATTGCGGACATAAATATTTGCCTGTGCTTCGAGCTTGTATGCCTAGCTCCTGCATTCGTTGTTGCCAAATCATATCAAGGCCGCCTTTACTGCATCGTCTAACTCTTTTTCTTCTAACATTTTTTTTCTTGCCTGATAATCGCCGTCTAAGTAATCCATATAACCGCCATTAAAGAATGTGCTGCCCATTTTGATATACTTTTGCTCGATTTTTTTAGTTTGAATGTCTAGTTTGTAATTGCGTATCGCCTGTAGTAATTGCTCTTTTGTGATTTCTTTTAGTATTCGTGGGATTTTCTTAAAGGCGATAGCTTTGCCTTCCTTTCTTGGATATTCTTTCCAGATTTGCTCAATTTCAAACTGGATAGACATATTATTATTATTTCTTTTTTCAACATCTACATCAACATCTACATCAACATCTACATTAAAGGTTTTGTTTGGGTTTGATTGGGTTTTGATTGGGTTTTGATTGGGTTTTGATTGGGTTTTTGTTTTAGACGGACGTCCACCTTTTTTCCCATTCTTAATGTTTGCAAAATATCTTTTATTATTTGCGTCAATGTTTGGTTTTATTAGTTTAAAAATTGCGGTTGAAGTATTTTTAAAATTTGGTTCTTTTCCAAAAAAACAATATTCAAAAATTAAATTATAAACTTCTATTTGATTTTCTTTTGGCAAGTCTTTTATTGAATCATAAAAAGATTTGTAAAATACAAAACTAGTTCTATCGGTTGGTTTGCTCATAGTCTCGTTCCTCGCTTAATTTTAAAATATCACTTTCTAAATTTTTAATGTTTAAAGATATTACTTTTTTCATTAATGGAGTAAATCCATTAATTTGATTCAAGTCTTCTTCAATCCTTTTAAAATGTTTAGAAAATTGTTTTATTATTTCATTTTTATTCATTTCTCGTTCCTCGATTATTATTTAATATTTTATAATTTTTAAATTTTATTTTCAACATTATTAACTCCTTTTTACAAAAAAAAAGACCTAACTTTATACAGACAAGGGGATGACAAAAAAGTTAGTGTCCGCCAAGATACTAACTCCCTTGCCTGAA
The DNA here is from genome assembly GCA_964584325.1 of uncultured Melioribacteraceae bacterium. Taxonomy (GTDB): domain Bacteria; phylum Bacteroidota; class Ignavibacteria; order Ignavibacteriales; family Melioribacteraceae; genus CAZOZP01. The sequence continues at coordinate 37,497 of CAZOZP010000030.1, read as the reverse complement.
TAAAATCAGGTCTTAAATTTGTCATTCTTTTTTTATTTTTTGGCGGATAAAATTGTATAAAACCCCTCTCGAACAGATTAAGAGGATGCGTATCGCATAACGATAATGTTTATATTATAAAATATTTGTTTAATTTGTAAAGTCATTTTTAAACAAAATTTTTGATAAACTTTTGATATACTCCCACCAAGTTTTGTCGCACTCTGCTTCCCAGCATTCTTGGCAAAAAGTATCTAACCATAAATCCTCAGTTGAACATTCGCATCCGCATATTTTACATTTCATATTTTCATCCTTACAAAATTTCGTTCATATCATTTCGTAAACTTGATAATGTCATCCGAGTAGTTTCTAAATTATCAGCCACCTTGAAAAGTTCTTTTATAATATTTTCATTTGAAATTCCTTTTGATATTTCATCAGCAATGTTCAAAAGTTTTTTGCGATCGACAGCTAAATTATTTAGAATGTTTTTCATTTTTAATCCTCTCTTTTATTATATTATTGAGACTTTTTAATTTAAGAAGCATTACAAATCGAGATCATTTCTTTTATTGTAAATTGATTTATCTTTTTCATTGAATTATATCTAAAATCATAAAATTTTTCTGTGATCAAAGTAATTTCTTTTCCTAAAAATTTATCAAATAAATGATTAATTTGAAACAATTTAGTATTTTGACTAAGCAAACAATGTGCAACTTGTAGTGCATGAAAGTTTCTCGGCTTATAATGTCCTGAATCAGTATCAATCGTTATTAAAGTTCCATCAGTGACATCAATCATTCCAGCATGCGCAACTGGTCTGCCAGCTAAGAAATGGCTATGTTTCAAATGAGTAATATCTTTTATTGTTGTTAGAAATATGTTACCGCAAACATCCATAACAAACTTTGTCGAGTTTAAAAAGTAACGAACACCTTGCCATCTAAACTCTCTAAAATTAGTATTTATTTTATTTCCGTAAATATCAAAAAATTTTCCATCTTTTATGATAACCAAACATCTTAGCATCTGCCAAAAATTAAAATATATAACTTTATCTTCAATATCGAATTGCCCTTCGTGTTCGTCCATTTCTAGTGGCTGATAAATAATTTTGCTTTTAAGCGCCAAAGCAGCATAGTGATATTTCTCTAAAACATTGCAATCAATCCCTTTTAAAAATGTTTGTTTGCATAAAATCAAATCTTCATAAACACGACTTTTTAAGACATAAAGTATGCCTAACATTTCGTGAAAATTTAAAGGTTTAAGAGCAATTTGATTATAACCAGCGATTGATCTAATCAGCTCTAAATTATCAAATTTACTATTTCCACGGCTGAAAAATATATTTATAAAATTACAAATTCGCCAGTCATACTGCGCAATCCCTATATCAATAATCCTAAAATTTACATCTACATTTTCAGAATGTAAATCATTATGGATACACAATTTTAAAAATTTATCTTTATGTATATCCAAAAACTGAATTATTTTTACAATATCTAATATTTGATTTGGGTCAAAAGTTTTTACTAAAACCTCTTTCATAATTTGAATACGACTTTTATATTGTCTAGGGTTTTGATATCTAAAATTAAGCATTATATTATCTAGACTAGCTAACATATTGCCGACCTTGAAATAATCGCTAAATGGCTCGATTTTGAAGTCGTCAAAGTATTCAAACAAGCAATATAGAACCCTTGAGCTATAATGGCTAAAATATTGGTTATCTTTGGTTGGATAGATTTTGTGAATATTTATCCCGTTATTTTGCAAATGTAAATTAAAATTTAAAAAGAACAATAAATCTTTTTTATGATAAGTTAAAAATTTAAAAACGTATTTTTTACCATCTAAAGTAGTAATCAAAAGAGGCTTAATATTACAACTTCCACCTGATAATTCTTTTATTGACAAAACATCTAAACCATAATCTCTTTTCAAAATATCAGCAAATTTTTGATGTTCACTAGAGATTTCTGATATATGACTTTTTAAAGCTAAAGTTTCGCAAGCAAAAATAATTGAATTAAAAATTAAAACTATCAATAAAATTAATAATAAATTTTTTTTCATAAATCTTCTCCCTTATTTATTAATCATTTTTTTTATTTTTAGTTAAAATTTCAGAAGTATCTTTTTTATCTAAAAATTTTAAATCTTTAAATAAAAAATAAATAATTAAAATTAAACTTAAACTTATTATTAAAATAATTGATAACATAAAAATTATCCCCCTTTTTTTAATTAAAATATAAAAACAAAACAATTAAAAATAAAACTGAAAATAATAAAATAAATATTATTTCTATTAATTCAAATTCCAATTTTCTGAATTTTCCTTTAAATCTTGTTGGTATTGCAATGAATTCATATACTCATTCATTAATTTGTCATTTTTAAGCTGAAAATAAACAAATAAGCTAAAAAGAAAAAAAACAAAGCAAATCATACTAAACAAAAAAACGATGGCTGAAAATTCATTTTTTTGCATTTTGCGTAAACTCCTTAAATTCTTGATAATAATTAAAAATCAAATCAGATACATCGTTTGAAATTTCGCTATTTAACAGATAATTTTTAAATTCTTGAAATTGTTTGCTTGTTAATTTTTCATCGATTGAGTCTTCAATTTGTATTTTATTAAACCAATTGGGAACGATAACTTTTTCAGTATCTATTAACATAGTTCTACCTCTTTTTTAGAATTTTTTAATTCTTCTATTTTTTTTATTATATCTTTTAAATCTTTAAGCTTTGCAAAATTATCAGCCACTTTGCTTTTTTGAGAAATTAATTTAGCTTGGTTAAGATAGGCTAAAGCATGTTTAAGCATGTTATTAATTTTTATTTTATCTGTATCGTAAAACATTTTTCACTCCTATAAATTTTCTAAAATTTTATCAGCTTGAACTTTATTTGTATTATCTATTTCAGACTGCGAAATTTCTAAATCATAGTCTTTTTCGATAAATTTAAAGCTAAAATAAATTAAAGATAAAAACAAAATCAAAATTAAAGTTATTATCAAATATTCTTTAAAATTTTTACAATTTCTAATCATTTTAACCTCTCAAAATTTATTTTTTTACGTCCTAATTTTCTTTTATAACCTAGTTCTTTTGCATATTTGTAAATAGTGCTTTTACATACGCCCAAGCGGTTTGCAATTTCCTTATAAGAAATAGACTCGTCTTTTAATAATTCATTAATTTTCATTTTTCCTCCTCGTAAAATGCTGTAGCAAGACCATTTAATGCTAGCAATAAATAAAAAATAGAATAGTTCAAAGTATTTATATCGCCATTTTCTGACTCTTCTATTTTTTTAATTCCAGTTTCGGATGCTAAAATAGCCCGATACAATGCCCAATCTTTTTTTGTTTTTGGTTTTTTCATGTTCTCACTCATTTTTGTTAAATTATTCCCAACTTTTGCTAAATTCTTCATCTTTAAATAGATTTGCCAATCCTGTTATTTGTTTTAATCTTAAAACTTCATCCACATCCATACCTAAATTTTTTGAAATCCAAGCATTACTCTTTCCTAAACCTATAAGCTCGGCTACAATATTACTCATTAAATCTACATCATGACTACCCCTTGCCCTATTATGTCTTATAGTAGATGCCATTCTATCAGTAATTGGTTTTTCTATTATTGAACAAGGCAACATTCCTTTTTCTCTTTCATAAATATCTTTATATTTTAACATAATTGTATATCTATGAAAACCATCTACTATCTCATATACATCCTCTTCTTTATTATAAAAAACAACAACGGGCATCGTATACCCGTCTTCTAAAATTGACTTATACAATAACCGCATTTCAGGCGGTGCAACTGAATTAGGATTGTATTCATTCGCTTTTATTTTATTAAGATGTATCGCCTTAACATTATAAACTGGACTTATAAACATTCAGTCCCCCTTATTTTTTATAAATTTTTATATTTTAATAATAATTTTTTCTGTTTTAATAGCTGTTCTTTAGTTATTGAAAAGGACAATGACTTACAATAATAATCATTTTTAATAATACACATTGCTAATCTTTTCCAAGTCAAGAAATCGTCTTTTGAATCCAATTTTGGTATTTCATCAATTATTTTTTTAAATTTAATAACTTCTTTATCGCCTTTCCCTCTATTACTAAATTTTTTTGTATTATAAATATATTTTGAATAATCCTTTTCTAATAATGCTAAATGCTCTTTTAAAATAGGACATCCTACCTTATTCCAATATTTTATAAATTTTATAAACTTTATTTTATAATTATCTGCTATTTGTTTTGGTAATGTTTTCAATAAAAATTTAGTAAAACTTTTCCAACTATGATTTTTAGGTAAATCATATCTACTATTCATTATTTTGTTTCCTGAATATATATTTCCAAAATTTGCACCACTTACTCTATTAACAACCTTTTTCCAAGTTTCTGGTTCTATTACTCTAAATAAATTTAATCCAGCCTTAGCTTCATTTCCAAAAGGTTCATCTATCCGCATCTTATGAATACTAATACCTGCCTTGTAAAATAAATCATATATTCTATTATAGAGTTTTTTATATTTTGAATTATAAATCCAAATATCTTTAACATCCCAATCATAAATCGGATAGAAATTAAAAATATTTTTACTTATTTTTGTTGAATATTTTTTACTTAAAAAAGTAGATTTATTACCAGTAATAGCTCTAAATCTATTTAAACTTTCATTTGTCCTTATGCCTAATAAACAAGCTGTTAATTCATCTTGCGAATACCATTCACCAAACTTTACAACAAACTCTTCAAATGTTATATTTTGATTATAAAAATCAAATTTATGATTATTTAAATTTATTACATATTTATTTTCTGGCATTTCTCTAACCCAAATATCTTTTTTGTCGTCATCCCACCATCTCCAAATAGGTTCAAAATAACTTAAAGAATTCGGGCTTTCCATAGGTAAACAGATCCAATAAGGTTCTAAAACATCTAAATTATCAAACATCATTTTTTCTATATAATCAATAGTCTGCGCGTAAAATGCTTCTAAATCTATAAATAAACATCCAATTTTTAATCCTCTTTTTCTAGCTTCATCTATACATAAATTCAATAAAACTCCGCTATCCTTGCCTCCACTAAAAGAAACATAAATTTTTTTAAAATTATCAAAAATAAATTTTATTCTTTCTTGTGTTGTATCATAAACATTTTTATCTAAATATATTTTACTCATAATGTTGTAAATTCTCTTTTTTGTATATATTTTTTTAAATTTTGAAAACATGATTGCTTTTTATCTAAGCTTAATTTAATAATATCTTCTAATCCAGTATTACACCAAAAATTATAAATATTACAATCTTTCAATTGTCCATTTCTATAAATTCTATGCAAACTTTGTTCTTTATGTTTATAATCAAATGTTTGCGAAAAATAAATTATGTTATTACAAAATTGCAAATTTAATCCTAAACTGCCAACCCCATAAGTGCTAACTAAAAGATTATTTTCTTTTTTAAATTTATCAATAATATTATTTCTATTTTTAGTTAAACCTGTATATTCTAAAAATTCAATATTATTTTTTCGCAAAAAATATAATTCTTTTAAAAATTTAATATAAATAATTGCTTTTTCATTCCTTAATTTTATTTTATTTAAAATTTCTTTTAATTTTTCAATTTTATTTTCACATAATGTATATTGTGATTGAAATAATTGTGCCATTTCTAAAAATTTAATTTCTAAAATATCATTATTATTTAAATAGTTATTTTTTACTGAATTATAATTATTTAATTCATCATGATTTAAATAAATTTCATAATTAAATTTATTTATAATTTTATTTAAATCTAGATTGCTATCAAAAATATATGGTCTTAAAATTTCAATTAAAGCTTTTTCATTTTCAGGCTTACTCCACCTTTTCCAGCTTTTATACCCATCCTTAAAATAAATTAAAAAATTATTTGCAAATTGTGCTTCTGTCATTTTTAAAATATTTGGATGAATAAATTGTATTTGTGAATATAAATCAATCAATCCTTTTGTTATTGGAGTCCCATTTAAAATAAGTCTAAATTTAAATTTATTCCATAAATTTAAAAGTCTTTTTGTTCTGCCTGCCTCTGTGTTTTTAATAGTAATACTTTCGTCTACTATACAAAATGTTTTATAATTATCGACTAATTTAACTAATTTAAAATAATGAATATTTGATGCAGAAATTCCTTCAATAGAAAAATACTTAATTTTATTTCTTAAATTTTTAGACCATTTTAATATTTCATTTTTATAATTTTGTGTTTTTAATAAAGAAGCCGGAGCAATCCAAACAATAAAATCATAATCATATTGTCTACTTATAGCTAAATCTAGTGCAACCTTTGTTTTACCAGTTCCCATTTTCATAAACAATGCTCCAGCTTTTAAATTTTTCAATTTTTCAAAAGCTAATTTTTGTTTAATATTTAAGTTCATCTATAACCTCTTGATTATAAATAGGCTCAATTTTGATCGGAATATTTATGTAATTTTTAAAATATAATTTATTTTTTACTGCAAAAGATTTATCTACAATTAAATATTTTCCATTTTTTGCGTATTTCCATAAAAAATTAGGTATCCATTGTTTTTCATTTCCTCTTAGTAAAAATAATGTTGCTTTTTCTGTATTTGCAATAATATCTTGATATTTAATTTTTACTTTCATTTAAAAATTTTCCATACTTTTTTTAAAATATTCTTTTAATTCATCTAAATTTATTTCTTTTTCTGAAATTTTCTCAAATTTATTGAATCTTCCTTTTCCATTTTTAAATATTTTAAATTTCATATCATTGCAAACTCCAAAACTCATTCTGTAATTATTTTTACCACTAAATCTAATTAATTTTTTAGGATGCCAAAACAACCAATCTTCTTTTGGAATTTTCAATAAAAACGCTTTTTCACTTTCTGCTTGAATTAAATTATTTGTTTCTATATTTTCCCACATTGTTCCCTCCCTTTTGAGCTAACTTATTTGTTGCTCTTGATACAATAATAACACATTAAAATAACATTGTCAAGACATTTTTAATACATTTTTCACATTAAAAAAACATTTTTTTTAGAAATCTTACTGAATAAAAAATTTAAAGGATTTTCTCGTAAAGATTTAATTCTTTTTATTTGTTCGAGCCTGTGTAAATAATTGTGATAATGATTTGATTTTTTTTTACTCTTTTGTTTTTTCAATTGGTGTTCTCTAATCACCTCTTCAAAAATTGTCTTGTTAAATTTTGAAATTTCGTTAAAGTTAAACATTTTTATGTCCTCCTTATATTAACCCTCACTATAAATAAAACATAAAAAAAAGATTTGTCAAGGGTTAACACAAAAAAAATAGCAGGCAGAGAGGGCTGCCTGCTACAAATAAAAGAAGGATGCTAGTAGGAAAAGCATCAAATTAACTTTATAAAATTAAAACTTAAAAGTCAATTGAAAACCAGTATATTTTTCTTTGCTTATAGGTTGCTCAAAAGTTCCAAACTTAAGTTTCATATCTGATTTTTTATAGAATGAATATATTTTAATTATCCTGTTTATTCTGCGCATTGCTGGGATAAATCAACGCTAGTTCACTCCAGACTGCTTTTGCTTGGTTGATTATATTTTCATCGGCATTTTCGCCTGTTTGTTCTTTATAAACTTGTTTGAAAATTTCTACCGCTTTTCCGATTTTATCTTTATTTTTAAGGCGTGGAATACTATCAACAAACTTCTGAATTTTATCTTTTTCAACCTTTAAAAAAATATCATTTACTATAAAATTAAAAAGCGCATCGTCAATTTTATTTGGGGTCTTTTCTACAAGACGTTTTAATCTTTTTAATAAAAAAGATAATAAAAAGCCTACACCTATCAAGATAATTGTCCATACTACTTCACTTGTTAACAAAAAATTTAAAATCATTTTTAACATTTCTTTCTCCTATTTTTTTATTATTAATGAATATATTTTTAACATATCATAAAAAGATTGAGGCGATACAAGCCTCTCAGTTTTATAATTTGTTAATTCATATTCAAAAAAAGTATTGGCTAATTCAGAACAAAACCATCTACTATTTTTTTGTTTTTCCTTATTACGTAAAAAACTAAAGATTGCTTTTTTATCATATTTTTTACCAATCTGTTCTTTTAAAAATAAAAACCAAGATTGCCAATTAGTCATCCAAACCTCGATTGTTATGTATTTACCTCTATCAGATACGGAAGATACGGGAGTGCAAATGACGCCATGATGCCCATTACTAATCCGGCTTTCAATCAACAAATCATCTACTTCAATTGCTACATGATAAAACTGAGAATAGATCCGCCAGCCAATCATTTTAGTAAAAAAATTATCGCTAATATAAAATCTAAACTTTATTTTTTTCTTTTTCATATATTCAAAAATCTTTATTTATAAAATTACCGCGATCTATATGCAGCCATGAAACATTATCCTCAAACCTAAAATCATTAAAAAATTCTAACGTTCGAAGATAATTTCGGACATTATTATATTCTTTTATTTTTTCTGTTTTTGGGAGATTTTTATCTTCAATAAATTTTATATGACAATCAAAAGCACGTCCAAATAAATGCTGGCTAAAAATAGCTGTGCCTATAGGCTTCAATCTAAAACCACATTCGTTCAAACCTAATCTTTCATCATTTATTATAATCGAACCATAAATATCTCTTAAAAAATCGATTGCTTTTAATAATCTATCGTCAAATAAACCCCATAAAACAGACTCTTGATATTTTAAAAGTTCCACAGGAACAAGCTCATTAATCTTAAAAAATTTACATTTATACATATTATACTCTTATGATTTAATTTTTAAAGAAATAATTGAAATTATAGCGCCAATTATAGCGCCAATACCACTACTTAAAAAAGGTTTGACGATTGCGTCTTTTGTTTCTTTATCGTTATTGCAATGATTTATAAACTCATTTTTTAAATAACATAACTCCATATTTTGTAATTCAAGTGATGTCATTACACTTGGCTTCCCATTTCCAATAAATAATTTTTTATCAATCTCATTAACTTTTACTGTTAAATTACCAACCATGTTTTCTAATTTTGCTATATGTTCATCATAATTTCTCTTCTCATAATTCATGATATTATTATTTATCCTTTATTTTTTAATAATAAATTCAAAATTAAATTTTTTTAAATCTTCTAAGTTTTTAGTATCTAAAACTTGCGAAATAAATTTTTTTTCTTGTGAAATTGCTTGATTAGTAAAAATTATATATTCTTTTTTGCTTTGAGGATCATATCCTAATTCGTTAATAATATTAAATTGTCTTGTAATACTTCCAAATTTATTTTTAATAATTTCGCTTACTTTATTTTCGATTTCTTTTATTTTTTGTTGTTTTAATTCTTCAATATCAATTTTAGGCATATGTTTATCACAATTTTTTATTCTTATTTTATACCCATCAAAGATTTCATACTCACATCCACAATCTAATTTTTCTATATTATTTTTTTTCATTATTCACCTATCTTTTAGCATATATCAATATTTTTGTTCCTGCTAAAATACCTGATGCTAAATCTCCTGAACTATCGCCAGCTATAATTTTCATAGAAGTAATATTATCAGCAATGTTTGTCCAATAACCTGATATAATATTTGTTGTTGGTCCGTTAGAATCATTATAATTCCCAGTAAAATATCTTTGCTCGCCTGTTTTTGCAGTTAAATTAAATTTACCGAATGAAATTCCATTATTTAAAGTTGCAAATCCTAAATCAATAAATGATTGGGACGATACGCCACCCTCTAATGTTGAAGAATTGAAACTGGTTCTTTGTCTTCTATAATTAGTTGCTCCTGAATCATTATTAATTCTTAATCGTAGAGTCCCAGTTCCGGACGTTACTTTTAATTTTGCTTTTACAACAAATTCATAATATTCATCAACATCTCCATTTAATCCAGTAATATCAATATCAGTAGTATTACTAGTAATATTTATTTCTTGAATAAGTTTCATTGTGCCTTCTAAAGTCCCCTGCATTGTTAAAGCATTTGTAAAAGTTGTAATTGTAGACCCTGCAGAATTTTTAATTAAAAGATTACCTGATGCAGTTCGTGTAGTAATATCATCAGCTACAACATCCGCAGTAATTTCTGCATCTGTTCCGTTAGTGCCATTATCTAATATCTTTGAAGTGCCATTACTTGCATAAACATCACCAATTATATCCGTAGTTTGTTTTTCCGAAAAATTATTATCTACATCTAATCTAGCTATATTTGATGTATCAGTTAAATCAGTTGAGGCAATTGTAATATTAGCTGTTCCGTCAAAAGATTGACCTGCAATAGTTCTAGCTGTTTCAAGTGCTGTAGCAGTATCTGCATTACCTGTTACATCTCCATTAAATTTTCCATCTTCATCTATATAAGATTTTGTAATTGCCGCATTATTAAAATTTATTTTAGGAGTTGTAGCTTCTCCATTAGCATTCATAGTAATATTAACATCTGTATTATTACTTATAGCATCCACACTTCCACCATCTGCACTTTCCATAGTGCTTCCATCTTCAAAAGTTATAGATTTTACATTTGTTAATTCTCCATACTCAGTATTCAAATCTTTTTTATATGCTCTATCAACTTGTTCTTTTAAATCTTGAATTTTTAAAATTGCCAAATCTTCATTTTCTTCAATTGATGTAGCTGGAAATGCACCTTGTGTAGTATATGAAGTGCCTTGTGTTAAAGGCAATTCTCTAATAATCGTAATTTTATCAACACTGGTGAGTGGATCTAAACCTGATGCAATAGTTGGATATGTAATTTCTTGAGATTCTTTATCAAGTTCATAATTAGAAGTAATTTCTGTAGAGGTTTCATCATCTAATGATACATAAATTTTAATATAGTCATCACTTAAATTAGTATCAAAATCAAATGTATAACCCCAAGTTCTAGTAGAACCATCTCCGCTGAAAGTATTTTTATTTGTCTGCGTAGATACTGTCATTTTTTACCTCGCTTTTTTTTACTTTTGCCTGCTTTATTTAAAGCAATCGCAATTGATTGTTTTTGTTTATATCCTTCTTTTCTTAACTTTGAAATATTCTTAGAAATAGTTTTTGAAGAACTTCCGCTTTTTAATGGCATTTTAAAATCTCCTTTCGCGTTTTGGGCGTCTTTTCCATAAATCTTTTACTTGAAAATTCATATCTCCTTGCAAAATATCTAATGAATTAAAGAATGTATTTGATGCAGCCATAGGTAATCCTGTTATATAAAAACTTGATTTTACTAATCCTTCTACAAAATCTTTTCCTTGTTTTTTACCTTTCATAAATGCTGTGCTTCCGTCAACTGTATTTTTTAAAATATCGTCAACAACACTTAATAACGGACTTACATTAAAATCAAAGCCTCTTTCACCCCTTAATCTTGGAATTCCATAATTAACTACATCTCTAACAATTGGGACTCCTCCAAAAGGATACCTAACTATAGCATCTATTGCCCATTGCCATAATGGCTCATCATCTTCAGGTAAATTCCCGAATAAAATTTCACTCATAATTACGAATGCTGTTGTCATTATAGCATAATCTGCAGCTTTTAAATAATCGTTATTATTAAAAACTTGACCGCTCGTTCTAATCATTCTATTAAATTGTGTATTAAAAAAGCTCATGTACATAATAAATAAACTTTGCCAGTCTTTTGTTTTTAATTTAGATGCTGTAAAATATTTATCTCCGCTACCTAATGTTCTTTCAATCAAAAGATCCGCATAATTTATAGCTGTTGTTTCACTAACTCCCTCTAAAATCTTTTTATTATACGCGGTTATCCACATCGGTATTGCAAATATCTCATCTGTAATAGACATAAGTCTAACACCAAATTCTTTTAAAACATTGTCCTTAACTTTAAGCGTTATATCTGGAGAAATAGCTCTATTTCTCATCAAAGCTGATTTATCATAAACATTTCCTCTCATTGTCAAATATTCATCTCTATTTACAAAAAAATCCGTGTTATATTTCAATGCAAGCATCATACCTTGCAACGCATCTTTATGAGTAAATCCGTCTACTGCATTTGCATATAAAGCAACGTTCGCAATATTTTGAGTTAAAATTGGAATTTTATAAGCTAAAGTTGCAGAAGTAATATTGCTCTTTAAACTCTTAACAAAAGCGTATATATCGCCTCTTGCTAGTTTAGTTCTATCGCCATAACCTATTGCCTTAATCCATTCTTGAAGCTCTGTATAATATTCATTGCCTAAGTTTTCTGTAATAGTTCTCTGGATATCTTTATTGTATAAAATTTTATTAAAATCAATTATTGGTTTTCTAAAATTTAAATCGTGAATTACTTGTAAAAAATGATTAGCAATCACACCTAGATCCAGTCTAATTGGATACAATGCCCCGCTTCTTTGTTTTGTAAATCCATTTGGAGTATATGCTCTTAAATTCTGATTTGGCTCAGTATACAAAGGCTCATCTTCTAAATTTTCTAATGCTTCGCCTAGTTTTTGTCGTTTATCTTCTACTAATGGATAATATCCCCCTTTCATTTCTAGTTGAGTCCCATCTTGTAAATTTACTTTAAAAGGCAGAGGATCTATAAATTGTGGAGTAAATCCGTTTACTTCTCTATACATTACAGAGATTGGTTCTTTCATTGTTTCCATTACATCCCAAACACCTTGCACAAATAACCAATCGTTTTTAGTCAAATTAGCTTGCAAAAATTCCATAGCAACTTGTTCATTCCAAACAATATTTTTATCTCTTAAATCAAACAATCCACTAAATAAATTTTGTCTATTACCAGCATTTCCTAAATTTAAAGCCATAGACAATAATTCATTCTTTGTAAACTTCTGATCTAGGGCTGGATAATATACATATTTATTTAAATTTTTCTGTTCTTTTTTTGTATAAAGATTATCGTATAAATCATTAACCGAATTCATCTTTTCTAGCAACATATTGCTTTCATTTCTGCTTGCCTCTCTTACTCTATCAATAAAAGTTTTTTGCCAAACTCCATCATCTTTAAAACCATCTAACATATTAAATATAATGTCAGGTTTTGTAAGCATAGCCTTTTGTGTATCAATTATTTTTTGATATTTTTGCTTAGTAAACTGCAACTTACTTACTGGCTTTTCGCCTTTTATTTTTATTTTTTGCCTTTTTGCATCTTTAATATTCTCATAAGTTTGAGGAACTACGCTATTAACTAATTCAGTCAATGTATCAAATTGATCATTCTTAAATAATTTATTCTCATTATTTGCTACTTTTTGAATTTGTTTAATCGCATTTACAAAATCTCTAAATCTATTTAAGCTTACTTCTTTATAATCATAAGCTCTTTCATCTAATAACCAATCTGCTATTTCTAGACCTTCATTTTCATATCCAGCTAACCAAGTTTGCAATGTTGCTTCGCCTCTTAATTCTCTATCTTGATTTGTATAATCACGTCTTGAAAATCCAAATCTTTCTAGCAAATTTGCAACCTCAAAAAAATGTTTTTCATTTTTAAATAGTTTTCTATCTTTCTTCACAACTTTATCTAAATATTTCAAATTCTTTTTAATTTCTAAGTTAGCTTGATAACTAGATTTTGCCAAAGCAAAATTCATAATCTGCTTGCTCTTAAAATCATACGCTTTAACATAATCTTTTTCTTGCAATGCCCTATCTGCCTTAATTGAATAATTTCTTTCCTCTGTAAAATAAGGCATAAACTTTCCAGCATCTTTAACCGCAATATTATTAATAAGTCTATCAGCTCTAACTCTTGCAGTCTCAGTCTCAAAATCTATTTGTGATTTTCTATAACTTTTGACTTTTTGTTTGTATTGTTCTAATTGTGCTTTATTCTCCGATTTAGCTATCAAATCTTTAAGTATAACCTTTTCTAAGCCTAATGCTTCTACGCTCTTATCATTATGCAAAGCATTCATTGCTTCTTCTCTAAAATTTTCAATATCTAAAAGTTCAGAATGATTCTCTTCAATATAATTATTAAGCTCTATATTTACTGCCTCATCTAAGCTAGGATTATTAACAATAATATTTGAAAACTCAATTGGATCTTGTCCAATATTTTCCAAAGTCATATTATATTCAAGCAAAAACTCATTTTGTTTTTCAGTATGCTCAGTAGTTTTTAATAAATCTAAAAACTTATTTGCTAATGTCTTAGCCTTACCTTTCATCTTTTCTTCTATGATTGCAGAATTAGCGTAAATAGGCTCTTTTTTTAGGTTTTCTAATACAATCGGTTTGCGTTCTTTTTTTATGGCCTTAATTTGCTTATCTTGTTCTTGACGCATAAGCCTTTTAAGCATTATCCCATACGCTTTATCATAAGCTATTTGTCTTAGATTATCTAATTGTTCACTAACTCCATCGCTCAATAAATTAAAATCTATCGTATTTTGATAATTCATACGTCTTGCTTCAAAGTTTATTTCATCCTCAGTAGCAAGCATTCTATCCATTATATATCTAACTTCATCAGTCATCTTAATTTCAAAGCCTGCTTGTTGTGATAAACCGACTATTGAACGATAAATTCTAATAAGCCAATTCTTAAATTGCCTAAATGCTTTACGTAAATATTGATTAGGAGCTTTACCTTCCATTAAATAAGCTTCAAAACTTCTAGCGAACTTCTCTTGTTGTTCAGTTGTAAGCTCTGTCTGTTCTTCTTTAATGTCTAAAAATGTTCCTAAATCTTTCCAAAGCTGTTTGAATTGTTCCGTGCCTTGTCCTGTCTTATAAAAATCAAATCCATCTTTAAGCCAAACATGCGAGCTTTCGTGAATAAAGGTTGAAGTATCCGCAGACTCAAATAATGTAATTATTGGTTTCATTCCTTGTGGAAATTGTGCAGAGCCTTTAATTGATTGTTGATATATATTTGCAGTTTCTGGCGAGAATGTTCCTACGTTTTCTACTGATTTTATTTGATTAGGAAAGAATGCAACATATACATCAATATTTTTTCCAAGCCTATCTTTTGCTATTATTCCATCATAACCTAAAGTTTTATTTAACACATCATATATTAAAGCTGTATCCATACCACTGGATGTCATTATAGAATGTATCATATCTACATCATTTCCAACTACAAATTCAGCATCAACTGCTTTTTTTAAAACTTTTTCATAACCTTCATAATTTATATCTCCCCAATTATCTAGATATCCTCCACCTTCTCCATCAAACATTTCTCTTTCAGCTTTATCATATGCTTTTATAAATTTAGATAATTGTGATTTTGTAATTTTCTTTGAATCTAATGATAAAGGTTTTTTTATATTTAAATATGAATTTATAATATTTTTATCATTTGAATATTTTTTAGCTGTTTCAATATCGTTAGTAAAATAAAATCCTCTACCTTCTTCTGTTCCAGTAGTTTCTCCAATAAATTCATATTTAAACTCATTAAAATCAACACTAGTTCCATGATAAACTACCAACGGCTTGCCATTCTCATCAACGACTTTACTATCTCCAAACCATGTTTTGAATTCCTCTGTTTGAGTAATATCTTTTCCTGCTTGATATAACGGCGTAATTGTATCAGTCATCAATCTATTTATTATTTCATCTTCACTAATACCCAAAGCACTGGATAACTCATCAGTTGATATTCCAGCCTTAGCTTTATCGGTAGTAAATAAAAATGGATTTTGTTTTTTTACTTCTGCCCAATCACCTCTAACATCCTCAGGTATATAAATTTTACCTTGCGTTTGTTGTCTAATTTCTTTTATAAATTCTTTTTTGCTTGATAAAAATTCTCGTGCTTGCGGCATAGACTTTGAAATTATTTGAGGTTTCATACCTTGATATACTTCTTGCGGACTTAAACCTCTAATTTGTGATTGTGTCAAAATATGACTTGCCCAAAGTTTAGAGTTAGCTTCAATATTTGATTGCCATTGACTATCCGTCATAGTCTCAGGTTTAGTAATAATTTCTAATTCATTTTTAATATCATTATAAATTGCTTCACGTTCAGTATCCCTTTGGTTTTCTTCTTCTACCATTGCAGCTTGCTGTTCAATCTCTTTCGGTAATTCTTCTTCTACACGTTTAACAACTTCTTTCTGATCGTTAACGCTTAATTCATCTCTTGACCAAGTAATATCATCATTCAACTTTTCTCTTAAATCAATTCCTGTTGCATCTTTTAAAGCCTTTGCTTTTGTCAAAAAATCAGCAGTATTCATTTTAATTTTAGCTAACGTATTATTCTCACCTGCTTCATCTGAAATGTTTTTATGTTCCTGATAAAGCTCTGTAATCCCTAGTTTATTTAATGTCTCGTTTAAATCTAAACCACTATCAACAATAGCTTTTTCTAGTTTATCTACATTAACATAAGCATTTTCTGCCCCAGTCCCCTTAGCAACTTCTTTAAATATATCATTTGCAACATCTGCATTTTTGTTAGCAATGTTTGTTTTATCGTGTAAATTTCCAAGCTGTTTTATATTTACTATATTACCAACACCAATACCTAATAATGCTGGAATTACGGTTGCTTGTAATGTAGGCGCAATTACTTGCATTGCTTGATTTGTTATCTTTGCAAAATCAACATCTTTAAGATTCCCTTTTTCTAGTATCTCTTGACCTATCGCAGTCGTAATTTCCTGTGATACTTCCTCTCCAACTTCACTTGCCACACCTTTTGTAGCTTCCCAAACTGACATTGCAATAGCTTTTCTAAGTGGCATGTTAGTTTTTGTTGCCAATAAACTTGCAACCTGTTTTCCATAAGGCAATTTCTCAATCGTATTAACTATAAATTTTGGAACATGCGAATAAACACCTGATAATAAACTTGCTCCTGCCTTTGCTAAAATAATATTGCTTCCGACTTCTATCGCTCCATTGATATTTCCTACAATCTCAGCCATTCTTTCAGCTTCTTTTGGATTGATATTTTCAAGCTGGGCATAATCATACAATGCTAAATTCTTTTCTAATCTTTTAACAGCATCAAAATTACCTTTAAAAAACCCAACTTTAGCACCAGCACTAAAACCAGTAGATGCAGTGATTGGAGTGGCAAAACCCCCACCAGCAACCCCAGCAATAGTGCCAGCTGCCAAACCATATTTTAAAGCTTCTTTCGCGCCTTCAATTGTTCCATACATCATATTTGGTAACTGCTGCGATAATTGGCCTGTCAAAGCCAATATTTTATCTTCGCTAAACTTAGATACTTCTGGATAATTTGCAATTTTATTACTAATATTTTCAATCTCTTCTAAATTATCAAATGATCCTGTTTCTAAATAACTTTGAGTTCCTCGTTCTACTGCCTCAGCTAATCTAATTTGATCTTGCCCTTTTTGAAATTGCGGAACGGCTTTTTCTATAACCTCAGCATTCCTAACTAATGGTTTTCTAACAATATCAAACTGAGGATCAGCAATCTGTTTAGCTGCTCTTACTGCTTTTTCAAAATTTGTAAGTGTTTCTAAATCATCTTTAACAGCCGACATCTTAATGCTATCTTGAATTTGATTAGATAGATTAGGTGCATTATCAACTATATCTTTAAAGTTAATTTTTTTAGCGTCTTCTTCATAAGCAATATCTTTAACTTGTTTTTGATTTTCTGCATTTCCTGCGAAAGCATAGGTAGGTATTTTTGTTTTTTTAGATAATGATATATCATTGATAGAAGTATCTGGCTGAATATCTTTCGTATTATAATAAGATTGTTCTAAATCATTTTGCCTATTCTCATTTATAATATCACTTAAATTTTTTATTTTTGATGGATTATTTAAATTTATTGCCATTATTTTTCTAAATCCTCTGGTGTTATTTGATATTCATCGCCATTTTTATCTTTAATAGTCCATATATTAAGCTCTTCATTAAATTTTGCATAATATGGTAATTTATATTTATAATCTTTTACATCTCTTGCTAATCTATCTTCAATCGCAGCTGGCACGAATGGCAAATCTCCAACTTTTCTTTTTTGTATTAGAACCTTATTTAATAAATCATCGCTGATTGAAACTTTTTCTTGTGTGGTTAAATCAGCGCCTTTTTTGTTTTTTTCTAATTGCATTGCATCATTAACACTTTGCCAATATGCAATTTGTTCATTAACATCAAATCTATTTTTAGATAATTTATCATTAGTTATTTTAGTAAAATTAACACCAACAATATCTTTATTCCAAGCATTTATATGACCATAAAAAGCCTTATAATCGCTAGTTGTAAACATCCCGCCATAATCTTTTATTAAATCCTCAACTTTTTTTACTTTACCAACTTCAATTTCATTCATTATTTTAAAATATGCTTTTGTTTTTTCTAGATTAGTTCCACCAGTCCCACTTTGCCCCCCACCAATTCCAAATATTTGTTTCTCTATAAAATCTTTTACTCTTTCAGCACGTTCTCTATCATCCTTATACAAAGGCGACAGGTCTACATTTCTTAAAGCTTTATCAACTCCTTTAACTCCATTTGTATTATAAATATTTTGAGCATTGCTATATAAATTTTGAACAATAATATTTTCTCTATCATTTAAAGATGAAGTCCAAACATTATGCTGAGCATTATAATTTCTTAATTGCTGTTCTTTTTCAACATTGCTTAAACTATTATCGCCTAAAATATATTCTCTTCCTTTTAATGTATCTTTTCCAAACTTGTCAATAAGATTATTACTATACTGAATTTGCATATTATCTTGCTTAATTTTATCAGTTTTTTCTTTAAGATCTGAATACTTATCGCCACTTAACTTACCAGAATAACTACTTAAAATATTTTCCGCTAACTCATAATTATTCGTATCTAGAAGACTTTCAACAACACTACCAATAGATTTGTTAGTATTATCTTGTATCTTCGCTAATTTAAACTCTTCTGGATATTCTTTATATCTCTCTAAAACAAGCCCATTATTTGTTTTTAACTGAATATCAATATTCTCTAAACTCGGATTATTAACCATGTTATTTGTAGATAAATCAATTGACGCACCAATCTGCGCATCTTTATAATCATTAAGTTGTTTCGCTTCGTGTCGGATTATCGATTCTCTATTAGCACTATATAATTTTTTTATAAATAAATTATTAAATGCTGCTTTTTGTCTATCATTTAATGGTTCTGAATATTTAGTTCTTACAATATCGGACATATTATCATAATCAATAGCTGAATTATTTGCTTGTGCTAATTTTCTATTCATTAAACCTTTCGGCATGGTTGTGATTGTTCCGTCAGCCTGTTCATATTCTTGTTCTTGTCCAGAATATAAATTATCTTGAAATTCTAACTCTGCTTTATTTAACTGCCCCATAATTACAGACATATCATCTTGTTCTTGTTTGCGTTGCATAGCCTCGCCAAATTGCGCTAAACTACTACCAATTTGTCCTAAACTTTGAGCAATACCCATACCATATGCACCTTGAGCTATATTTGCTCTAGTATCCGCAATATTAATATTTGATTTTTCTCTAAATACTTGTCTTTGATATACAGGAATCTTTGCCATTATTTTTCCTTTTTATTAAAAATCATTTTAAGCAAAATATGCCGCACCACCTAATAAACTACTTCCAGCTCCTAACCAACCCTGAGTTCTTGCATTTTTTCCAGCTTTTCTATATGATGCTGCTTCTGCTCTTAGTTTATCCGCTTCGATCCTTGCATTTGCCATTGTTTCCCATGCTGAAATATCCGCATTATATTTTATAACAAGCTGATCTTCAAATTCCTGTTTAGCACTTGAACGTTCTATATCCTCAGCAGTTTTAGAAGAACCACTAATATTTGCAGCACCTAACACAGCTTTTTGAGTTCCTATTGTTTGAGATAATGCTTGTGATGCTTGCTGAGATTGTTGTGCTGCTTTATCATAAACTAAACCTTTCTCCATTTCTGCTACTTTTAAAGTTTGGTTAGCTTGTTTTTCATTTTGTGCTGCTAAAGCTTGATAATATTCATTTTGCTGATAACCGCCATAAATACTACTAGCTGTTCCTAATACCATTCCAGCTAATGCTAATCCTCCACCCATCTTAGCCTCCTACCTGAAAATTAAATGTTATTCCTAAAATATTCATCGGAAGTGGATCATATTGTCTAATAAATAAAGTCTTATCAAAATCCCAACTCCCTCTAATAACATGCTCTTTTTTACCGCTAAATAATGGAATCGCTAAATCCATATATTCACGCTCATTATAAACTTCTGTCAAGTTATCGCTATTCGTTATATCCGTAATCGTTCCAATAGAACTATCTCCAATAAATCCACCACGAGAATTTCTAAAGATTGCGTTTACAAAAAATATCCTATTTTTTTTATCTTGCATAGTCCCATTTTGAAATTCTAAATTTAATGGCAATGTCTCAAAATCACTAATATATCTTAACCCTGCTATTGCATAATTTACCGCAACTGGCAACTCTACACTTCCACTACTTACAACTAAATCTTTAAATACATTTCCATCGCCTAATATATCAATTGTTTCGCCTTCTAAATGATCTAAATCATCAATCGTTGTAAAAGCAGTCTCGTTGTATTTATAAACTGCACTATCTAAATACCATTGTAATTTAACATCACTCTCTTCTTCCATAAATTTTTCTACAAATCTACCATTTTCTCTTAATACAGAAATCCAAACCTCTTTACCATTCGTATATGTATCTAAAACTGCGACACTCTCTATTATTCCATCCGTTTCATGTTGTGAAAACGAAATTACTTCTTGATCAGGCATATAGTTCATTATTACAAGTTTTCCGTCATCTCTAACCATATAAACCAGATTATTTTGTGATTTTTTATAATCTATATCAACTATTGTATACCCTTTAAATAAATGATTAGATAATATATTTAAATCAGTCCCACGATAACTATCAGAATTATAGTCATAAACTACGTCTTTCACTATTTCTTTATTCGAAATATATATAACTCTATTTGATACAATAACTGCATTTAAATCATCCGCCTCACAATTCTCTTGTATATTAGATAAAATTGTTGTTGGAGTTAATACTCCTGTGCTAGAATTTATAATAAAAGAATTATCGTTGCTTAGTGTAATCAAGTTTGTCATAGGAATAATATTGTTGATCGAATTTAGTTTTCTAGATGTCAAGATTACACTTATTGCATCATTGTCTTGGATATCATCACTAACATCAAAGTTATAATAATCTCCTGAACGTGAAAACCAAAGTGTAGATGGTTCAGAATATGTATTTGCAAATACAAGCCTATCTTGATAAAAACTAGAAATTGCTGGGTAACCTCTATATGCTGACCAAGCACTCTCTGCCCAATCATACGATGCTGTTGTGTCTGCAAATATGTAATCACTTAAAACTTGTCCAACTGCAACAGTAGGACTTGTTCTTGATGTTATTTTTATAATTCCAGCATGACTAAACGCATCCGCTGTCAAGCTTGCTGTCATAGCTACTGCAAACGATGTGCAATTCATTCTTAACAAACAATATTCATCTTCTGTGCCATATGTATCTGCATAACTATTTAATAATGAAAATGTTCTTATAGTTTTCCAAGTAGAACCATTATCTGTAGATTTTTCTATATCAATATTCAAATTACTTTCTTGAGTGCTTGTAGAATTAAAAAAAGTATGGAATCTCCATGTTCCTTTACATTTAATCGTAGAACTTGCACCTGTGGAAGTAAAATTTTGTCTTACACTCTGTCCACCTATATCGTGATAAATCTTAAAATATGAACCTATATGTCCTGAATTAAAAAAACTAGTGCTTGATGTTAAATTTACCGAAGTTCCGCTAATCGCGCTTAATGTCATTGTATGTGTTTCGTCTATATTACTTGACATAAATGGTGGAACATTATAATCATATAAAGAAAAATCCCAATAATCTTTATCATCTGGATCTATATTCCCATTACAAAATAATTTATAAATTGGATAATCTGGATGAGTTAAAAATAAAGTATCTACTGATTGAGTAAATTCTAATTTTTCTAAATTATCATAATAATATGGCGTTTCTATTTCAAAAATATCTAAAATATCTTCTTCCCAGTAAGCTGTATTTACAACATATGAATTTTCATTTAAATAACTTAATATAGGGAAATTAGTTGTTCCATTAATATTTACAGGATATGTCTGTCTACAAATAAAAACTTTATCTAAAAATATTGGCTCAAATTGTCCTTCTGATGAATTAAAAAATCTTTCTGTTGCATATTCTAAATTTTCTCCAACTTGAATGTCTTTAAATGTTCCCTCTAATTTTATTGCTGTTTCAATTAAAACTGCTGTGTTTTTAGAATAAGTTGTATTTGCTAATAATACTTGAATAATTTTGTATCCTAATGGGTGTTTTCTAACAACTAAATCATCACTTGTATTGGCTAATACTTGAATACCCCAATCCCAAGTATCTACTTTATTGCTGAAAAATTGAAGCATTTTATTACCAAAAAATTCTTTTTGAATAATCATATATCTAATATAAACTTTTGAAGTATTCGCAGTATATCCACCAACAGGAACAAAAAAACCAATATCTTTGTTTGTTCTTAAAATTTTATCATCTTTCCAAAACCTTAAATATAAATTACCAAATTCTAAAATAAATGCACCTGTCGAATTCTTCATTGGAACTAGTTTTACTTTTTTTACTGCATCATTGTAATATTTTGTTTGACCAATATATTTAGTTCCTAATCTTCTTGATAATCCACCTTGAACATTTGGAATAAAATTCTTACAAGTCTTTAAACCGCTATTAAACTTTAAAATATCAGTTCGGTAATATAACTCTGGAGATAACTCCCCAGACCCAAAGCTTGCATAATATTTTTGCATTATCTAACCTCTAAATATTGAGATACTTTTGTTTGTTTTTTGTGCTTCTCTTGCATATTTATTCTCTTTGCATTATTAAGCGACAAATTATAAAGCTGTAAAAAATTGTTTGCAGTGTCTTGTGAACCTGTCAATGACATTGTTAATTCATAAGCTAACTTATTTGCTAATGCATCAATAAATAAACTGTCATATTTTGAAGTGTCCGTAATCTTTTTGATATATTTTATATAGGCTAGTTCTGTATTAGAAGCAATACATTTTGTATTTGTATCAGTAGTAAGTAATATTTCATATTCGTTTATTTCAGTTTTATTCTCATCGAATACTTGCATGATAAATAAACATTTTGAAGGAAAAGAATATAAATAATCATAGTTGATTATCTCTTCATTAGCGATTAAATTTAAAGCTTCAATCTTTGTAGCAAAATTCCAGTTATGTTCTCTTAAAAGCATATCTCGTGTTTGCTCATAAAATATATTACATAACCTTGCTGGCTCAGAATTCTCAGTAAATGCACTTATTCTATTCTGGCCAAGCTTTGTTAAAGCTAAATTACATATCTCTAAATCTGTCATTTATTATTCTCCTTAAAAATATAAGGCGGTATATTTCAACCGCCTTATTTCTATGCATCAGCTATTGTATATTCAATTTGTAATTGAAATGCAGGTGGATTTGCTGTTGTTCCGTTTGTTACTGTAAAATGTAGCTTTTCACCAGCTGACAAAACTTTATAAGTAGCACTTAATGTGCCTAAGCTACCAGATACATTCTCAGCCGGAAACGCTGTAGTTGCATTGTAAGTAACCGTAGCAATCGCATTTGTTCCATTTAAAATTGAAACAACACACGTATTACTATCATCAATACCAGCTGCAGTTCCATTTGAAATCAATTTTGCCGCAGTAATAGTAAACACTAGACCTGTAGGAACTTCTAATATAGCTCTTGTGCTAATATCTGCATCAGCTGCTAAATCTTCTACTTTATAACTAAAAACTTGTTTTTTAGCTGTAGTTGCAAGTTTAGCTAACGTTACAGTATCATCAGCAATAGCTGTTACTATTTTAGAATCAGTTCCATCATGATCATGCCCTGTGCTTGTATTAAAGGTATTATTTAAATTTTTAGGTAGATTACTACTCCATTTAAAACTCATGCGTTATCTCCTTTTAATTTATCTTTTATCCAAGCCATATCATTTTTAAATCTAGGAGGTACTTCTTTACTAAATTTTTCACGATATGCTTGTTGATATGCAGCTAGAGCTAATGTTCCTTCACTATCCGATATTGACTCTTTAGTTTCAATAACTTCTTCTATTGTAGTTTTATTAGACTCATCTGTTTTATTTTCAATCAATATAAAATGTTTAATTTCAGAAAGCAAACTCTCTTCTTTTGTTACATTATATGCTATTTCATTTTTAAACCAGAATCGTTTTCTAAAACCACAACTATTATATTTTGCTCTATAATTTGCCATTTCTAACTCCTATATTTAAACAATTTCTTGCTTAATATCTTTTGTCAAAAACGCATCAATTGTTCCTGTAGTAAAATTAGAACCTGCTACGGTATAATACAATCTAAAATATTGTTTTAAACCTTGCGGCAATCTAATTTTAAACACTTCTGTATTTGCAGTTAAAGATGCAGTTAATATAGCTCCTGATGTTGCTAATGTTTCAAGATTAGTAGCAAATCCACTATCTGTATCAGTTTGTAATGAAATTGTTAAAGATGTTCCGGTTGCGAATGCAGTTCCAACTCTACATACTAGATATAGTTCTCCACCATAAGCATCACCAGCTGCACCTTGATTAATGTAATTTGTTGAAGCAGCAGAAGCTGTTATAGTTTGTAATCTTGAAAATTCTAATTGATAATCTTTAATCATATTTTTTATCCTCCGTTAAATTTATTCTATGAAATTACGCTTTCAGCTTTTGTAATTGCTCTACAACTTCTAACTGGAATGCCATTAAATGACATTACATTTTGTCTGCCTTGAAGCTCTCCAAAAGAAAGTTGCGCAAAACCTTTATCCATTAATTTTTCTCTAAGCATTGTTTTTACATCCGGACGCATATAAAATACTGCTTTTCCGCCGGGAATAAACTCTTCTACTTTATCAATAGCTTGATTCATATATTTAATGATATTAGCAGAAGTATCAGAAGTATCTCCAGCTGTTTGTAAATCTGACCAATCAATATTAGCAATTCTAGCTACTGATCTCCAGTTCCTTACTGTTAATCCACATTTCCATTGATAATGAGTCCTAATAACTTCATGTTTATAACCGTTAGAATCAACTGATGTATCTTGTCCGAGATTTTCCATTTTTAATCCAGCTACAGACCCCTGAGGATATATACCATGAACTGTATCTTCACCCCAAACAACTAACCAAATTGATGTGTTATCAGAACCAGAACCTCCAGCTGTTATAATGTTATATCCAGAATTATCTTCGTCTGTTGAAATTAAATTATATCTAGGTGCAAATCCAAGAAATCGTTCAGGATTTGTATCGGTATCACCATAAAATAAAGTTGTTGCTAATGTTTGACCCATCCCTTCGATAAAACTTTTATTTTCGCTCAATAAAAAAGCTTCTGTATTTCTATTAAGCTCGACCAAATCTTTATCGACTTCACAATATGTCTCAAGCATACCGCAAGTATCTGTAATTTGTTGTGTTGTAGATTTTTCTTGTGGAACACCATAATTTAGTTTTCTCCAAGCACCAGTTGGCAATCCTGTTCGAATTGTTGTTGTATGTCCTGTAGGAAGATTACCTTCCATCCATTGAATATCATCCAAAATTTCGTTTCTTTTATTTAAAACTTCGATAATCTTAGCTACTTTATTATTCGGATCTAATCTTCTTGATAAATCCTGTAGAGTAACCGCTGTTCCAATTTCTGCCATGTTATGCTCCTTATTTTTTTATGTTTTTTGCTACATCGCCGAATAAAACTTCAGCTATAGATTTTTCTTTTGTCATTTCTTTTCCTTCAACAAAACTATCTTCTGAAACTTGTTTTCCAACTTTAATAAAAAAATTAATCAATTCTTTTTTATTCCCAAGTCCACTTTGATCTAAAAATACTTTTAAATCTTTAGACTCCTCTGGAGTTAATATAGAATCCATTGCTTTTTTAGCAAAGCTAAGTTCCTTTTTATAATCTTGTCCTAGAAATTTAATAGACTCTTGTTTATAAGCTTCTTTAAGCTTTTCAAATTCTTTTAATGCTTGCTCTTCGCTTTGTTTTAAATGCTTTGTTTGCAAATCAACTAGCTTTTGAGCTTGCTCTTGTGTGAGATTAAGTTCTTTTGCAATAGGCTTAAACTCATCTAACATACCCTCATTTAATGTCATACCTTCTGGTAGGACAAAATCAGAGTATTCTATATTTTCTTCTTTACTTTTTGCTTGATCAGCTTCTGCATCGGGATTACCCTCTGCATCAACAACACCTTCGGTATTGGCATCATCTAGCAAACTTCCGCTAATAGCTGGCTCTTGTGTTTTTGTTTCTACTGCTGGGGTAGTCTCAATAGACTCTTGCGCAGGTTCAGTAGGAACTTGAACATTCGAACTATCTATTGCTTGTTCATTAGTTTCCATTAGTTTTACTCCTTATTTTTTTTAATAAGTTTACTTGTTTACTTTCGTATTCATTTAACATCTTAAAAACAAAATTTTTATCTAAATTTGTAATCTCTTCTAATAAATTTATTGCCAATGATCTTCGTCCTTCATTCCAAGCTGTTATTGTTGTCTCATTTCCTCCAGGCTTATAAATATTTTTAAATAAAAAACAATCATTAACCATTAACTCCCAAATTATTCGTCGTCCTGCTGGCAAATTTAAAAGTGCTTTTAAATCATTATTTCTTTGTTCATTATTCAGTCTATTGATAACTTCTTGCTCTTTTATTTTTTTTTGTCGTTCTTTTTCTTTTTTAAAAATATCTACATTATCAAAATCACGCATTAGCTCCCCCTAAAAGTTCTGTTAATGCTGTATTCGGTTTTATCTTAGTTTCACTTAACACTTTCGCGCCTTGTGCTGTTTGCATTGCCATTTCAGCTTGCTGCATCTGCGCTTGTGCAATATTCCTTTGTCGTCTCATATCAGCTACAACTTCTTTTCCTTTTATTATCTTAGCTGAAACTCCAAGTTTCTCTGCATATTCATTTATCCACTCATCAAAATCTATATTATCCAAAACGTCTGGTTTAACTGCTGATAAATTACCTGCTGATGCTACTAATTGCTCCATAGATTGTGTGCCAGTCATCTTTTGTGCTTGCGCAATAGTTGAGATATATTCAATCTTATAATCCATTCCCATTAGCTCTTCTGGAACTTCTCCAAGCATGCCAGACTCTAATAATTTATTAAATGTATATTCAATCAAAGGACTTAATGCCTCATCATTTAATCTCATCAAGGCTGGCGCAAGCATCAACATCTTCTCTTCAATTCTTGCTCTAATCTCTGTTGCTGTTCGTTGCTGTTCTTGCATGCCTGTAATCATCATAAACAAATCTGCAAAAAAGGCTTTCGCAATTCGCATCTCAACTCGTTGAATACTATATTCTAATTCTTGTATTCCAACTGGATTAACATCAATATTTTTAACACCCATTGCATTTGGATTATTTGAGTTATATCGAGATAAACCGCCCGGTCTAAAATCATAGTCATCAATATCAGAATCCATAATCTTTGGTGGATCATTAAGCAGATCAATGTTATATAACTTATTCTTTTCCATAAGCTGAAGTTGCTTATTATCCCCAAGACTCTTCCAGCCTGGACTATCTTTACCATAAGTATCTGTCGTAGTAGTCAATGCCCATCTAGGTGCTAAAATTGGAAATGTATTATATCCACTCTCTCTCAAAAAACTTTGTTCATTATTCCCTAATTCCCAATAATAAGACGAATATTCCATATTGCGATTATTTTTAACTGCTAAATCTCTATTTAAATTAGGACATATCATATGCCTAACTTTAAATTTAATATCCATATCATTTCTATCAAAAGCATTCCTTACATTCGCTCCACAATTATCGTATCCAAACTCTTCAACCATTTGCGAAGTTGTCAATGAAAACTCACGACAAAAAGTATTTACTCTACCTTTATTATCACATGCTAAAAAATATTCGCCTGCTGTAAATGTTCTAAGTCTTACTATATCAACAAAATCCTCTTCAATTAAACAACAAGCAGTTCCAAAAATAGATATTTCTTCATACAATGCAAATAATGATTGATAAATATTACTACTAGCAAATACTGCATAAATCTTATTTTCTGCATTTTCAAGCCATTTTTTTATTTCTTGGCTATATTGATACTCATTTATATTCTCTATGTCTATTTTAAACCATTTACGCGCTTGAGAAGTCATCCCACTTGACATTCCACTAGCAAAATTATTTACATAAATTTGAGGTGCATTGTTGATTATGTTTTGATAGTTAAAAAGATTTCCGTCATTTTCTAAATCACCTTCAAATTTTCCACGTGTTGGATAAATCCAATCTCTCAACTCCTCCCAAGTAGCTCTCCAAACACTAGCATCGTTCTTTAACGCATTAAATCTTTTATCAATTTTTGAAAATTTGTTTGATTTATTTATCATATTTTATCCTAATGTAGAGCTTCCTTGCTGACTACTAGCAAGTAAATTTTGATTTTCTGCACCTTCTCGTTTTCTAATTGTAGATAAATATCCTCGTGAACTTGTTAATCTTCTTTTCTTGATACCTTGAACATCACTTTTAAATTGTCCAATATCTGTTGTATCTTCTGTAGATTCATCTCCACCTCTACCTTTAGAAAAAGCTTTGCCTACATCTTCAACTAAACCACTCATACCACCTGTGCCTATATTAAACCAATCTTTGCTATTTAAATCTTTTCCAGTAAATACTTTTTCTAAGGTTTTAGTTGCTCCATACATCCCAAATGTTCCTATGTTAAGCCAATCACTACCATGTAAAACTCCGCCCATTTTAAATTTCTCCTTTCATAATTATTGAATAAACATAATCAACATCAATATTATTGTGCGGTAAATACTTAGGAATTATGCCTATTCTTTTAAAACCTAATCTTGCATTAAATAGTCTAGATGTTTTATTGTCTACTCTACACATACTGTCTAATCTATTTATTTCATATTTTTTAAAATATTCTAAAATAGCTAATCTACATGCAGGAATTGTAAATCTAGGGTTTCTATAATCTTTTCTTGCATAGCCATTTAACATAAACGCTTTATAATAATGAAAATATACATACGATACCAAAACAATCTCGCCACTTTTATCTCTTGCTACAATAGCATCTATAATTATCGGCAAAACTTTATTTCTAAAATCTTCTTTTGTTTTAATACCAAAACAATCAGCAAAATAAACTTCATTTTCTATAAATTCAAACGTATCTACTAATTCATCATTTTGGCAACGTGTAATTAGCAACCCGTTGGCTTCCGCTATAATTTCGTGATTTTGCTGATCCATGTAAATTTTTTCTTGTAATTGTTTCAAATTGACTCTCTTTTATTTTTGGAAATTTAGCCCCTAAGTTAACATCTCTTATTCTAGCAATACAATCAAGCATATCATCGTGCAAACAAACGGGAAAAGCTTCATATTCATCTTTTAAAAATGACCAAATAAAATCTTTTAAATTAGCTTCATAATCTACAAACAACAATTTATGTGGTATCCAAAATCTATTCGCTTCAAATATTGGCACAATACCCAATATCCTATCCGTTTTGCTTACTTTACCACCAAGCTCAATAATATTAAATCTATATCCTTCCTGTTCTTGCACATATCGAATATGCTCAATATCACTTTGTAAACCGTATTTCTCATATCCAACTGCTAATGGTTTCCATTTCCTATGCAGTGCAAAAAGTTTATTTGTTTTTTCTGTTAAATTTAATCTATCTCTTATTGCATCAACTAAATAATAATTATTATCTTCTCCTAATCCAATCACAACCATTACAGTATAATCATTACTTTTTTTCTTCTCGCCAGCTGGATCAACTAAAATATAATAATTCCAATTTTTATGATTTTTAAGCTCATTATAATAATGTATCCATTCCGGCTTAAAACTCATCGCTTTATCAGCAGCAGGATTCTGTAATAATTGACAACTAAAAACATACACACCCATATCGTTATATTTCTGCAATAATCTATCTTTGGTCAATAAAACTGGATTTCCTTGGATTGTCCCATCATCAGTAGCAGGATAAATTCTAGCTATTGCAGTATTTCTTTCAAGCAATGTCTTGTATGTGTCGTTAAAATGATAACGTGTGCCAATAAATCTACATATCCCCTCTTTTGCTCCCAAATTATAAGATAATCCTAACGCCTCTGTTGTCTTCTCAATTTGATCTGTTGTGGTCACGCTCTCTCTTGTCACCACGTCATCATAAACTAAAATGTCAAAGTGCTTTGATGTAGGCTGTCCATCAACCAATCCCCACGCTTCTATCGTGCATTCCTTAGGATTTTGTAAACGCTTAACAATTATTCCACTATCTAAACTCCATTTAGGACTTTCTTTGTGTGGCTCTTTATAAAGCACATCAGGAAACAAATCTTTTAAAAACTCATTGCTTTCAAGCTCTCGCTTAATCTGCTCTAAAAACGCCTTAGCAATCGGTCTTGTATGCGAAAATATACCAATCGTTAAATTTGGATTTCTGAGTATATCTTGAATGCTCTTAGCATAAGTTATAATCGTGGAATTATGAGTCAATAAAAACTCTTTACCAACTAAATATAAACCATCTTTGTTTTCAACCTGAATGCAAGACACTGGAATACTTTCAATTTTATTGCAACTTTTAATATACTTTCTATTCCAAGCGTCCCCTTCTTTGCATCTAATAAATTTTCTTTTAAGCCTAAATACTGGTTTGTTTTTATAAGCCTGAAAACTAACTTTATAAACTGGATAATCTAAACCATTAATCTTTATTTTATGTTTAAATTTGTTTGGATTTAATCCCAATGTAGCACATAATTCAAAGACCTGTTCTACTAAATTTTTATTTATATTAACAAATGTAGCCGTTCCTCGTGTATTACAATGTCCATCTGTATCCATCAAACCTTGCAACAATGCCAATCTTTGCTCTTTTGACGCCCTCAAATATTTATTTGGTATATATTTATTCCCAATTAAATTTAATTTTCTAAATATTGGAGTTAGTCCAGTCCCTTTTTTACCTAAAATTCCATTTCCAAATGCAAATAAACCACTATTTAAATTACTACTCTTATTTTCTATTACTGGATAATATTTTTTTATTTCATTTATTATCTCTAAATCTTTATAAGAACAAGTAATTCTTAAACTATCAGTGCATCCATCTCCTAACCAAACCCCCAAAACATAAGGTTCTATTTCTAATTCGATATTCGGCAATTCTAATACAGAAGACATATCAATTGATAATCTATTGTCAGGATAATGATTATGTTTTGAAATTGTTTCTGTATCTAAAATAATATTCTCTCTTAAAATTCTTTTATTTGTTCCGACTATTCTTTTATAACTTCTTTTCCCGACTTGCCAAAGATGGTCTTTTCCTGCTTTAATTTTTGTTCTATCGGTAAATTCTATTTCATAACAATCCGTATCATTGAATATTTCAGTCTTCTCAATAACTTTAGTAGGATATCCATCCGCCCCAAAAACCTCATCCCCAACTTTTAGGTCTCCGTGATTCTTCCAACCACAAGGCGTTGGAACTGGCAAATCTAACGGAAGTGCTTTATAATGCTCACGTGCCCACAAATCTAAATATCCGTCAGGATTTTCTTGCACTTCCCTACATCTATCAAAGAGCCAAGGATGATCAATATCTTTTCTATTAAAAACTATAAGTAGTAAAAAGAACAAATCATTCTTAGCAAGCTCTCGCATTGCCTCGACGTCATTGTCTTTTAAAACTTGTATATATAATTCTTTACTTTGTTCTCTATTTAATTTTTTTAATTTATCAATCATAATTTCCTTAACAAAAAAAAGCCTATACTAAGAAGTTCGGTATTCCCGAATAACTTAATATAGGCTTTCGTAGTTATGAATTATCCTATTTTTACGTATTATTGTTATTCAACAATAATATTTTGATTGTTGATTTCAACCCTTTTTGTGATTTTACTATCAACAACATCTAATTTTAGAATAATTTTACCATAATAATTTTTATTAGTCAACAAATCCTCTAATATTTTTTTAACTAAAAAATTTAATATTTTTTCATTTTTTAGCACTCTAAACCCCACGTCTTAAAAAGTATACTTAATCCACCGCAAAGTAAGCCACATACTTGCTAGCTATTTATTTTTTTTAGCACTATCCATTAAATTAGCAATCCGATCGCTTAAATCAACATTTACACTAGCTTTGACTTCTGCTTTAATTTCCTGTTGCACAACTTCTTTTTGTTTCTCTCCGATTGTGTCTCTAATAGTCTCAAAAGCCTTAACATCTCCACTCATAGCTTTCTCTAACAATGCTGTAGTTATATGCTGTTGTGCGTTGTTTGTAGCTAGCAATAAAAGCAACGTTTCTTTCAATGTTTCACGTCGTTTTCTATTCTCATGTGATTTCTTCGCACCTCTAATCGCAATTTCTTTACGCTCTCGTGGTGACCTCGTAGCAAAAGATATAAGATTTTGCTCATTTGCCATTATTCTAAATCCTTTTTTAAGCTTTTATTCCTTTTTAACAATAAAGGCTTGCAAGGGACTTGCACCCTTGCAAGCTAGGAACTAATTGTTATCCGTTTTTTCAGTTCTTTTTAGCAATTATTTAAGAACCCTAGCACCCCAATAACAGAGTAATTGCTCTACGATTATCTTCCGCCACTGCCTTTATTTAATTAACTATTTTCTATTTGCATAATATCTTTATTAAAATTTTCCCAAATTATTTTTCTGCATTTTTACAATTATTTATTATTTTAATAATTTTTTTTTATTATTTCAAATTTTGTTTATATATTATTAATATTATATTAAATACTAGAACCCCAGGTAATGAGAAGAGGAATAAAGCGCTTTTACTGACGTAGTAAATACGTAGTAATATTATGATGTAATAAATAAAACATTTTACTTACTAGAAACGATATTTTTTGATGTTGACCCCAGTATAAAGAGTTTTCGGTTTTTTGCTCTTAGATAATTCAATAATTGATGTTTGTCAATTACAAACCAGGCCTCCGTGTTAGTTTGTAAACAGCTATGGACAATAGTAGAGTGTTTGCTCTCTTTGTTTGAACTGTAAATTGAAAGCTTTTAGCCACAAAGGGCAAGGCGTTTCTTTAATATCTTATCTAAGCTGATATTAAAGTTTTTCGAGTCGTCAGCGCCGACGTTGCTCTGCTCGTTTCGTTTAGTAAAACTATATAGAGAATTTAATTAAAAATAGTTTATTTATTTTTAAATTTCAAGTTTTTATTTAAATAAATTTAATTTTTGTTTTTTGCCTTTAACAACACCGCAACGACAAATTCCGTTATTGTCTATTTGTTCTTTTAAATCTTCGCACGGACATTTATTGCCTTTTATAGTTGCACATTTAAACTTCGTGCCGTCATAAATAACACGCTCTATTTTCTCGTTCAAAAGTAAATCATTAAAACAAAATTTATCATGCCCAAGAATTTTTTGAATTTTTGAACGTATAGATTTAACTAAAATTATATGGATTGCTAAATAGTCTGACATTTTAAGTCGCATACTCATAGTTGTTTTCTCTTATACATCTTCTACACCGAAATAAATATTTTTCAAAATACAATTTTCTATGATATTTTTTGCAAATAAAATTATCTTTGTTATGTTGTAAATAATCACATTTTAGATGACAAAATTGTTCGTTTACAAGTGTCCTTATTATATATTGTTTCATTTTACAAATCCATAAATTAATAAAGTTTTAAATAAAACTACACCAAATATAAAGCCGTAAATACACAACTCTATCTTATTTAAAAATTTCATAAATACCTCCAAAAATTTCTTTCATTTTCTTTTTGCGTCTATATTTACGTTGCGAATTCTTTAATCTTTCTTTTCTTCGCTTATCACTGCACGACTTACACCGCTTCTGCGCAAGCCCTATCCTTTTAACTTCTTTTCCACAATCGGCGCAAATTAGAGTCCCTAATTTCATCGTTCCTCCAAATTTTCTAACACTTCAATCTCTATAAATTCTGTGTCGCTATATTTTATCATATCTTCGAAAGCATTTATATATTTTTGTCCATCATTTTGAATGCAACCACTCGCAACGAGTCCATCTAGTATGAACTTTTTAGCGAAACAAATGTTATCTAAATCTTTTTTTTTGTTTTTTAAGTGCCAAGTAAACTTTAATTTTAAAGGCAATTTAAGCTTTGAAAATTCTACCGCATACTTCTTGGTATGCAAGCAACAAATTGAAGTGCTATTTTTCTTTATTTTTGACGCTATAAATTTATTTGTTCGTTCTGCGTTTATGTATTCGTTAAGACAAGTTAAACTAGTTGGAATTATTATTTTCATTAGGCATAAACTCTCTTGGCAACGCAAATAATCCATAATTTGGACACTTAGGATTTGTACATACATAAAGAAAGCAATATTTGTCTTCATCTGGAGGTAAAACTTCATAACCTCTACTTATCTTACCGCCACATTGAACACAATGTTTTTCGCTCATGATTATAACTCCTCTTCAAAAATATTATCTGGATTCAAATTAAAATAATTGCAAATATCAATTGCATTTATAACGACATATCCATTATAAATATAACTTTCCAAACCGCCATCATCAAAAAAGCCTTCTCCAAAATCTAAATTATAAAAAAAATCGTCAAGATGAATAAAAGGAACGCATAAATATATTTTATCTTTATCTACTTTATTTACTTCTATATTTAAATTTCTTATTTGTTTATATAAAGATAATTCTGTTACTTTTTTTTTACACATTTTAGGCTCCTCTATATTAAAATTTGTTGGCGATACATCTGTAAAAAGTTTAAATTCGGCTGTTGTTTTTGCATAAATATCAATCATAAAAACCTCCTAAAGCCCCATTTTTATACACACATCTAAATCTTCTAAAATAGACCTCCCAATTTCAGGGTTCACACAATTTCTTAATATTTGTCTTTTATTTTTTAATTTATATTTAGATAAATCAAAATTATATTTTAATTCCAAATCTTTTATTTGTAATTTTCTCAAATTATCTTTTTCAAATTCTTTTAAACTTATAGGTATATTTGTCCAAAATAAATGTCTTTGCAAACAAATTGTAGGTTCTATTAAACTTCTATAATAAGGTTTTACATTCTCAACAATAAAAAAACCAGTAAAATTATATCTTAAGAATAATATTTCCTGATACAATCTCATATCAGGATATTCAGGTTTAGTTCCTCTAAATCTAACACAAATATTTTGTCTAAAACTTGAATGTGTCTGACACGGCGGGCTACTCCAAATAAAATCATATTCTTTAAAATGTTCTAATAAATATTGATGCGCATCTGCAACAATAACATTATCATTTGGGAAAAAATCTTTATAAATTTTTGCAATGTTATCATCATGTTCAATAGCAGTTATTTCGTGTTCATCGCCCCATAATTTACGATTACCACCAATTCCTGCATATAAATTTAATATTTTTATTTATGCACTCCTTTCTTTTTAAGGATTTCTAATAGCTTTTTGTTTGTAATAATATTTATATTTTGAAAACCATTACCTTTTAAATATTCTTCTCTACAATCTTTTGCCTCAAAACTTTGTTTGTTATAGCAATGAAAAGGCACACACTCACCACAATTAACACAACCCCAATGAGGTTCACAGCCTTTATACATTAAATTATCTACTCGAATTGCTTTATGCTTCATTTTTATCCTTCCTAAAACTTAATACGTCTTCTCTTGCTTCTTCTAAATCATATGTCCCATTTAATATTTCAGTTAATGTCTCTATCAAAACTTCTTCTTGATTAGCAAAAATTCTAGGTCTAAAACATATCAAAATATCTTTTTCAGTTATTGTTTTGTATTTATACAAGATTATTATCCTCAAAATTTATTTTTCTTATTTGTTCTATTTTAAATTCTAAATCTCTATACGGCAAATAATCTATCTCCAAATCAAAAAATTTATCTTCTAAATATTCTAAAAAAGCATCCGATATATTTTCTAAATTTGATTTTTCTTTTTCTTTTTCAACTTCTAAATAAAATCTTAAATCTATTGAAATATAATTTTTTTTATTCATTAAAGATTATTCTCCTATTTTCTTAAACTTTATCTAAATACTTATTGATACTTTGATACGCCGTAATTTTAGTCTGTGTAGCATTTAAACCTAGTATACAATTCTTATAGCTTGCTTCTGCCTCATCCATTGATAACTTTTCTCTCCAACAAATACCTTTTGCTATCTTCTCAATCAAAGTAGCGGGTGGATTAACAATTATTTCATCTTCTAATTTATAATTTTTTCCATTTTTAAGCCCAATAATAGCCTTAGCCATTTCTTTTTCATAAATAGCACAAGTATGACTCTTATGCTCTGCCCGTTCTTTTATCTGAGACAAAGCTTTATCTAATTGTCTCATCTCGTTTTGTAATTGTTTTTGAATTTCTATTATATCCAATTTTTTAAACCTTATTTTATGTTAAAACTATTGGTTGTAATTCAGTTCCATTCCGCCATTTTAAAGCTTCATCCACGCTTTTACAATCAGGATGAATGCCTTCAATGTGCCATACATCAATTGACGGATTTTTCATTTTAAGATATGGCCGGTATCTATTATCGCCGATATTAATGTTTATAAGTTGATAATCGCCTTTTACGTCTAAAACTTTTGTGTCTAATTCTGCAACAATTCGTTCAATACCAATTTTACGCACAATCTCTCTTCTGACTTCTGCGTTTTTTTCTGTTAATATAATTTTTGCATCTAATTCATTCGCTGAAGTTTCTACTAATTGTTCCGGAACATAAACCCCATTTAAATAATATTGTTTATACCCGTCCTTAAATTCTATAGCAGAACCATCTTCACAATGTAACACATACTGTTGTCTATCGTTTAATTTTGTTTTTATTTTTATTGGACGTTCTGATATAAAACAAATATTTTCAAAAGGATAAAAACCAATCGAATTATCTGATATATCTTCAAAAATATGCAATAATTCAGAATCATTATTTGTATATTTTATTCCTAAATATTTTTCAGGGAATAAATAAAATGCTATCCAATAAAACTCAAATTGTCCCCAAAAATATGTAGAGAAATATTCGAATTTATTATCTCTCAGATTTTCCCTTAGATTATTCCTTAGATTATTCCCTAGATTCGCCCCTAGATTATTCCTTAGATTATTCCCTAGATTCGCCC
>CAZOZP010000029.1:0-43622 GCA_964584325.1 uncultured Melioribacteraceae bacterium | reverse complement strand
CTCCGTCCATTTGGTTTCAACCTCCGTCCACTTCGTTTCAACCTCCGTCCATTTGTTGTCTGAACTGTGATTTGTATGATTTTTTTGATTATAATGATTTATTAGATTAAATTTTCAATTGTTACTAAGATTCCGCACCTACGGTGCTGATTCATCTGTATTAGCAAAATCCTTTTCTCATCAAGTTTCACGTTTCCCGGCGGTAAAATTCTTAAACTCCCTCAACTCTGTCACGCGTTACTCTGTTACCCTGTTACTTGTCACGCGTTACGCTTCACGCATCACGATTCTTCGGGAGCCTTAAATCACCGGAGCGGCATTAATAATTAACTCTGCACCTAAACATATATTTCTTATCTTCGATAATTAAACCGATCAAACTAATCTTGTTATACAGGAACACAATGCTGAAGAATTTTGCTGTTAAAATACTCATTCTTTTAATAATTGCGTCACTTCCTTTCACTGCCGGGGAAAACAAGAGAAAGGATATTTCCGGTAAAGTTATCGGTGTTACAGACGGAGATACAATAGAACTTCTTATCGGGAGAGAATCCGTAAAAGTGAGACTTAACGGAATTGATTGTCCGGAAAAGAAACAGGCATTCGGACAAAAAGCAAAGCAATTCACTTCAGATATGGTTTACGGTAAAACTGTTACTGTTGCTGTTTCCGGAAAAGACAGATACGGAAGAATTTTAGGTGATGTTACCGTTGAAGGAAAAAGCCTTAATAAAGCACTTGTTGAAAACGGATTTGCATGGCACTTCAAAAAATACTCTGACGATCAGGTTCTTGCCAATCTCGAAATAAAAGCGAGAAACAACAGAGTCGGATTGTGGTCAGATAAAAATCCCATGGCACCGTGGGATTTCAGAAAATCAAAACGCAAATAGCTATTTATTTTTTGCCATAGCAGGCAGCAATTATTTGTTACTCTACCATATAAATATTGGCTTTTATTTTCAGCCAATCATTTTTCCATTTTTTTGAAACCACTCTGCAAAAGAACAATTTACCGGCATCCATCAGTCTTGAGCACACAAGATTCATGCTTGCCGGTACATAACCAATTCTTATACTATCGCAATACAATGCAATTGCAAACTTATCGAATTCATTATTTGGTTCACGTTTCATGGTTAAAACTTTTTCAGAAATAATCAAAGGCTCTGCCTTTTCTATTTCATTGCAATAACTTGTACCGGCAACAACAATTTCCAATATAAATATTTCACGCCTAAAGGGAGTAATACCGGAATCAGTATTACTAATAAGTTCCAGTAACCCGGGGGTTAATTGAATTATTGATTCATTCATTGAGCATTAGATTAATTATTTTTATATAGTTATTTATTTCCTCTTCAGCAGTTTTCATCAAGGTCTTGTCCTTTCAATACGGCATATAAGCGTTGAATAGTGCTGATGTAAACGTGGTTATCGTCAGGAATATGTTTTGACTTCATTCGATGAACACCATAGAGTTCAGTGAACTTGCGATTGTCGTCATTCGGCAGATAGCTCATAAATTCCTGTTCGGCTTGTTCACCAAGGTTTTTAGTGTCAACCAGAAATAAAATGCGTCTTACAACATTGTTGTTGTTATCGTCTTTGAGTTTTAGCAACCGATAAACCGAAGTTATGGCTGTAAAGGTTTTACCCGAACCTGTCGCCATTTGTATTAATGCTCTTGGTTTGTTTTCTCTGAATGACTTTTCAAGGTTTGTAATTGCATTAATTTGACAATCTCTTAATCCTTCTTCCGGCAAATCGCATAAATCTTGCAATGAAGAACGAACCGATTTTGTTTTCTTTAGCCAATTTCTTAATGTTTCGGGTCTGTGAAAAGCAAATACATTACGCCCCCGCGGTTTGGGGTCGCGATAATCGGTAAAAGTAGTTACTTCACCGGTACTTAAATAGACAAAAGGAAGTTTTTCATTATTCAGATATTTAAGTTTTGCAAATGCGTATTCTTCAGCTTGTTCTTCGTGAATAGTAATTCTATAGCCTTCTTCCTCACGCTTTGCTTCAATAATTCCTACCGGTTCCCCTTCAACAAAAAGTGCATAATCTGCCGGACCTGTTTCAGTAGGATATTCAGTAATTGCTACACCAAGACCCGCACTTACATTTTTATCTTTATACTTTTGGATAATCCAACCACAAGCAGCCAATTGCTTATCGATATTATCTCTTGCAATTTGTTCAGGATTTTGATTACCCATTATTCATATATCCCTATATACAGTTGTTACATTTCATCTCTATTAAATTACAGAATATTTTCAATATTAATTAAATAAAATTCGATTTACTTATTTTTTGGTTAGGGACAGGCAAATGCACGAAAGACCAAGTAATTGCTTGATTGACAATAAATCAAATACTATCTTTGAAAAAAGGAAAATAAATGCAAAAGTTCATTCTGGAAAAATTACAAGAGCTGAAAGAAGTGTGTGAAATGTGTGATGTAAAGTCTTTGCACATTTTTGGTTCGGCAGTGACAAAGAACTTCAGAGAAAATAGTGATCTCGATATACTAGTTTCATTTAAAAATATTTCGATAGAAAAATACACAGATAATTATTTTCTTTTACATCAAAAACTTGAAGAATTGTTCTCCAGAAGAATTGATTTAATTACGGAAAACTCCTTATCAAATCCATATTTGATTGAAAGTATTGAAGAAACTAAGCAATTATTATATGCAGCGTGAGATACCGCAAACGCACTATCTATTCTGATGTATAAATTTCGCCTGAAATGATACCTGCCTTAATCTGTTCAACTTCAGCTTTGATGCTGTCGGGAATCAGACTTTCAAAATTATGATACGGAGCAGTTGCAACTCCGTTATTTCTTAGGTTTCCTCTATAAATTGTTCCTCCGGGAAAACTATTTTTAGAGGCGGATTCAACGATTGTATAAATAGCATTATCCAATCTTTTCATTGCAGAAGATATTAGAATTGATGAAACTTCCGGATCAGAATAATATTGATCGACATCAACGCCTATACCTGCCTTACCTCTTTCCATCGCCTTATCCAGTGCGCCCTGACCTGTTTCGCTTCCAACGCCGAAAATTACATCTGCACCGAGTGTAATAATACTGTCCGCAATTCGTTCGCCTGCTTCTTTACTGAAAAATGTACCGGCATAATTGCCGTATGCTGTTACTGAAGCCGAATATTTTTCATTATATCTGTTTACACCATTAATGAATGGTTCTGTGAAGAGCATTATTTGAGGAATATCAACCGCGCCGACATACCCGACTGCCGGGGTTCCGTCATTTCTTGAATCCGCCCACCAGGCCGAAAGAAATCCGAGAGGATATGCAGCTTCATCAACATCGAATAATATGCTAACGGCATTATTAACCGGAGCTGATAATTCTGCATCAACAAGAATGAATTTCTTATCAGGATATTTTCCTGCGGCTTCAAATATTGCTTCAGTCCACATATAACCTATCCCGATAATCAAATCGTTATCCACCGCAGCAGCATCAACCAATTCAGTATAATTAGTATCTGTGGCGTAAATTCTGTAATCGCAGTATATATTGAATGCATTAATTGCTCTATCCATACCTGTCTTACAATTCTGCAAAAATGCCTTATCTTCATAAGTAGTGCCCCGGGCAAACATAACTGCTTTTAGCCGGCTGTGAGAAACAGGTTCTGTGCTATCGCAGGAAACAACAAAAAACAAAAATAATGAAACAATACAAAACAAATAAAACCGGTTCATTTTAACTCCAATTACAATATTAATTTATTACTCTGCAAACAAGACCTTTGAGATAAAGGGCTTCGGGGAAATTCAGCGATACCGGATGATCCGCAGCCTGAGTCATATATTCAACAATCTGCGCGTTCCTGCCGGCATCCAATGCTGCATCTGCAGTAATCTTTTGAAACAATTCGGCACTTATATGTCCGGAACATGAAAAATTGAACAAATATCCACCCGGATTCAGAATTTTGAATGCGAGCATTGCTATGTCTTTATATCCGCGGGCTGCTTTGTTTACCGAATGTGCTGAATCTGCAAATTTCGGTGGATCAAGAATTACTATATCAAACTTTCTTCCTTCAGCGGAATATTTCCTCAAAAGTGCAAAAACATCTTCACGACAAAGTTCATATCTGTTTTTCTCAAACCCGTTACCAATAAAATTCTTATCTGCTAAATCCAGTGCCGGCTTACTGCTGTCTGCATTTACTACTATTTCTGCTCCTCCCTTCAGGGCTGCGAGACCGAATCCACCGGAATATGAAAAGCAGTTTAATATTGTTCTACCCTTTGAGTATTCAGAAAGTTTTTTACGGTTTGAAGACTGGTCGAGATAGAAACCTGTTTTATGTCCGCTTTGATAATCAACCAAAATTTTTATTCCGTTTTCGATTATCTCTACAAGAGGAAAATCTAAACTGCCTTTGATAAATCCTGTTGCAGGCTTTAAGCCCTCCTTGCCCCTGGAATCAGAATCCGAGCGTTCATAGATGACTGCATCCGGAAATATTTCCGAAAACACTCCGGCAATTTCTTCTCTGCGCAAATCCATACCCGCAGTAAGAAACTGAAGCACAACCAGATTAGCGTATTTGTCTGCAATTAGTCCGGGCAAATTATCGGATTCCGAAAAAACGAGCCTGACACCGCCTTCAGTATTATATTCAGAAAGACCTGTACGCAATTCTACCGCAGTTCTAATCCGCTTTTGAAGAAAATCCTTTTCAAGATTTTCATTATCAAAGCACAGCATTCTTACAGTAATCTGCGATTTCCCGGAAAAAAAACCAATCCCTAACCTGCTGTCTTTTGAATTTAGAATTTCAACTAAATCTCCGTTTTCCGGATTACCTGAAACCTTTTTAACAGCTCCGGAAAAAATCCACGGATGTTTTCTTAAAACAGATTTTTCTCTGCCGTTTTTAATCCAAACCGCTTTCATTTATATCCTTAATAAAATTCCTAAATGTTCAATCAAAATCTTGAGGCCGATAATAATCAAAAACACTCCCCCTGTAATTTCAAGATACTTCGGTTTTATGCCTTTAAATGATTTTCCGGCTTTTACACCGATAACCGAAAGAATACCGGTTATAATTCCTATTATTACAGCCGGCATCCATATATCGTAAGAAAGCATGGCAATGCTGAATCCGACTGCAAAAGCATCAATCGATGTTGCGACCGACAGCAAAAGTAAACTTAATCCTTTTGAAGGATCCTGACCGCACTTTTCCTCTTCTTCAGGTCTTATTGCGTTCCTTATCATTCTTAGGCCAAGAAACGACAGAAGTGCAAATGCAATCCAATGGTCAATATCAGCAACATAAACAGCCACCTTCGAACCTGCAAACCAGCCGGCAACAGGCATAAAAAACTGAAACAATCCGAAATGAAAAGCCAGTCTGAATGTAGCTCTTTTGCCCAGGAGACCGCTGCATCCTGAAGCTAATGATACCGCAAAAGCATCCATCGCCAATCCGAAAGAAATCAGAATTATTTCCGTAAAATCCATAATGTGTTCAGACCAAATTCAATCTATATTATTACCCGGCAACCGGATTTTCTTCATTATAATACAGCGGAGGTTATCCTCAGCGGTACTGCCGTTTTCCTTTATAATTTTTTTTAGGAGACTGCAGCACTTTTTCTGTAAGCATATCTTTCTGTTTTTGTTTTGCCGACAGACTTTTTTCCACAAATATTTTCTTTCCCGAAAAGGGATTCTTTTCAGTATAATACATCAGACTTGAAATTGTTGAGGGGGTTGGAGTAAAAATCTGAACCTGCTCCGGATTAATCTTCAATTTATCAGAAGTATAGGATTTCAGCTCAGCCATTTCCTTTTCCGAACACCCCGGATGCGCTGCAATTAAATAATATGTAAGAAACTGATTCTTCCCTGCTTTAAGTGAATACTCTTCAAATTTTTTTTTGAATGAATCAAGTCCTTTCACCGAAGGTTTCTGCATAAGCGATGTAACCCTCGGACTAATATGTTCAGGAGCAATCTTAAGCTGTCCGGAAACATGATGCTCCGCAATACAAGAAATATAAGAATCTCCGCAAGTTTTATCGCCTTCAATAAGATCGTATCTTATTCCCGAAGCAACAAAAACTTTCTTTATTCCCTTTATCTTCCTGATTCCTGCCAAAAGATCAATCTGCCTTTTATGATTCGGTTTCAGAGCTTTGCAGGTATCCGGAAAGACACAACTCTTATCCTGACAAGCACCTTTTTCAATTTTTTTCCTGCATTCAAAGCCGTATATATTTGCCGTTGGGCCGCCTGCATCAGTTATAATTCCTTTAAACGAAGAATTCCCAAGAAAACTTTCCGCTTCTCCGAGAATCGAATCTTCGCTGCGACTTATAACTGTT
Organism: uncultured Melioribacteraceae bacterium; assembly: GCA_964584325.1. GTDB lineage: Bacteria > Bacteroidota > Ignavibacteria > Ignavibacteriales > Melioribacteraceae > CAZOZP01. Next base: position 37,218 of record CAZOZP010000029.1, on the reverse strand, counting down.
CTTCCCTGATGTACGGCAATAGCACAGAAACTGCATTCTCCGTAACATCCTCTGTGGGTTGTAATAGAAAATTTTATAGTATCCTGGGCCTTTACATCCCCGAATTTTTTATAATAAGGATGAACGTCTCTTGTGTAATCTATTTCATAGTATTGATTAAGTTCTTCAGAAGAAGGATTTAACTGAGGGGGATTATGAACAAGATACCTGCCGGCATATTTCTGCACAAGTCCTCTTGCAGTAAGAGGATCATTATTGACATAAAACTTCATAAACATTTCTGAAAAGGCATCCTTATTAGATGATACTTCTTCATAGGAAGGCAATATTTCGTATCCATCCTTCACAGAATCAGCAATATAGCATATACCTCTGATATCCTTAATTTCTTTTCTGCTTTTCAAAGCCGCAGCCATTTCCAAAACAGTTTTTTCGGCCATACCGTAAACAAGAATATCAGCTTTTGAATCTAAAAGCACCGAACGCCTTATTGAATCGCTCCAATAATCATAATGAGCAATCCTTCTTAAACTCGCTTCAATTCCTCCAAGTACAACAGGTGCCGAATTTCTGAAATATTTCTTAATAAGATTAGTGTAACGAATTACCGCTCTATCCGGCCTTTTATTATTAAGTCCGCCCGGAGTCATATCATCTGAGCGGCGTTTCTTCATTAGGGCAGTATAATTGGCTACCATAGAATCAACATTCCCTCCGGTTACACCCCAAAAAAGCATAGGTTCTCCCAACCGCGAAATATCTTTATCTGAATCAATATCCGGTTGAGCAATGATACCGACCCTGTAGCCTGCCTTTATCAGAACCTGACCTATTACCGCAGAACCTATAAACGGACTGTCAATATATGTATCGCCTGTTATTAGAATAATATCCGCCTTCTCCCAGCCGAGTTTGGTAAATTCTTCTTTTGTAGTTGGAATAAACAAACGGAATCCTTAAGAAATTTTTATCTGAAAATCCGAAAATGCTTCAGAAAAGTATCCGGAAAATATCTATTAATAGAGAAACTAAAACATTTATGATTCTTAATTCCAAAAATAAGAAAAGGCAGGCAAATTATGAAGAGAAGACAGTGCAATAAAAAAGGGGACATATAATTCGCATTTAGTTTTTCTTATATGTCCCCTTTAAGTTTCGAACCATTAAAGCCTCCAAAGAACTGTTTTAGGTTTTTCCCGCGGCCAGTTACTCCGGATCACCGAAGCCCTAGAACCTGACTAAGCGCAAGATTCTAATAATACTATACAAATATTGCGCCAATTCATCAAGTCTTCAGCTTATCTATCTCAATATTTTATTTAAAACTCCCATTACACCCCTGATAAAAGCGGCGCTTGTAACCACTTTCACTATTGGATTCTGAGCCGTACTCTGTCTCTGTGCGGGAATTCGTCCGGCAGGTTTCGGAATACTATATTCATATCTGTCTTCTTTTCTTGACGATTCTTCTTTTATTTCTGCAGAAGCAATTTTCTTATTAAGAATTTCGTAAGCACTTTCCCTGTCAATTTCCGAATTATATTTTTTTGCAAGTTTTGAATTTGAAATAAGCGAAGATATTTCAGAATCGCTTAGTATATCCATTCTGCTTTGAGGTGCCCGCATCATTACTGCTGCAAGAGGAGTAGGTACTCCCTTCTCATTCAAAGCTGTAACAAGGGCCTCTCCGATACCTAATGAAGTAAGAGTTTCATCAGTTTTGTAATACTTGGATAAAGGATAGTTCTCAGCAGTCATTTTAATAGCTTTCCTGTCGTTGGCAGTAAAAGCTCTTAACGAATGCTGAATTTTGAGTCCGAGTTGCGCAAGTATTCCCGAAGGTACATCCATAGGATTCTGTGTGATAAAATACACTCCTATACCTTTAGAACGAATCAGTTTTACAATATTCTCAATTTGTTCAAGAAGTGTTTTATTTGCCTGACTAAAAATAAGATGTGCTTCATCAATAAAAATAACCAGTTCAGGTTTTCCTGAATCACCTTGTTCAGGCATCTGGTTATAAATCTCAGCAAGAAGACAAAGCATAAATGTTGAAAAAAGCTTCGGCTTATCCTGAATATCAGTCAGCCTTATTATATTAATATAGCCAAGGCCATTCTCATCAACTCTCATAAGATCCCGGATATCAAAAGACATCTCACCGAAAAACATATCCGCACCCTGCTGTTCCAATTCTATAACTTTTCTTAAAATCAATCCGGTTGAACTTGTTGAAATTCTTCCATAATCTTTTTCAAGTTTCGCTTTCCCTTCTTCGGTGATATATTGAAGAACCTTCTTAAAATCTTTTAGATCCAGAAGAGGTAATTTTTCGTCGTCGCAGTACTTAAATATTATAGATACAATTCCCGCTTGAGTATCGTTTAGATCTAATATCCTTGAAAAAAGTACAGGACCGAATTCAGAAACAGTAGCTCTCAGCCGCACCCCGTTCTGAGAAGAAATTGTCATCAACTCAACAGGGTATCCCTGTGGTTTAAATTGCAATCCGATTTTCGCAAGCCTTTCGGTAATAAACGGCTTCTCTTCCCCGGGCATAGCAATGCCGCTAAGATCTCCCTTCACATCCATCAGAAGAACAGGGATGCTTTGTTCTGAAAGTTGTTCTGCCAGCACCTGCAGAGATTTTGTCTTTCCGGTACCCGTAGCACCCGCAATCAGTCCGTGACGGTTTATGGTTTTCAACGGAATTTTGATATGAGAGCCTGAAACAGTTTCACCATTAAGAATTGCCGAGCCAAGTATTAAAGATTCTCCTTTGCAGTTGTATCCTTCAGCAATATGATTAAAAAATTCTTCATTTTTACTCATAGTTTCCCCATTTGTAATTATTGAAGTAAAAATAACAATAATTACCGACTAACAAAAGCAAGATATAATTATTCCGGAATCACCTTACCTCCGCGCACAGTTCCTCCGAGAACAATTCCTCCGCCAATTATAACAAGATTTTTGAAAATATACTGTCCTTCCAGAGTAAGGGCAAACGGAAAGCTTGTCCAAACAGCTTCAGGAACCATTACTAACGGCAAAGCTGTACCCGGCATCTGCATAAAAAGAAGAAAAAGAGTCAGCCTCATAAATTTCCCGGTTATCAGTCCAAGTCCGATTACTGATTCCCACAATGCCAATACTGGAAGGAATATTGCAGGATCAATAAATGTAACTGTTGACACTACAAGTTGTTCAGCCGGACTTACTCCCGGAAAAAATTTAAGCATCCCAAACCAAAAGAACACAATTCCGAGACCGATTCTTAATAACTTAACACCCGTTAATGCCATAAGTCCGGTTAAAGCTATATCAAAATTCTTCAAGTATTTATTTATTAATCTTTCTTCTATTTTACTCATAGTTATCTCTCTAATAAGTTATTATGTCTTTTTTCCTGCACCTGAATATAATGATAACAACACCCTTCGGCAAGATAAAGCGGACATTAGAGCTGTTTTTTTGCGGATTGTTATCTCCGATATTAAGTATTTAAATAAAAAGTGTTATTTTTGCACACATAATAATTTAAGGAATATAATGAAAAAAATATTTTTACTATTATTTTTGATAACACTCGTGATATCAGCACAGGAAACCGATACTACTCTTTACAAATGGCATCCTTCATTAGTTACCGGATTAAATCTAAGCCAGATTTCTTTTAAGAATTGGTCTAAAGGAGGTGATAACAGTATCACCTGGACAGTATTCACAGATTTCAGTCTTTTATATAAAACTCAGGACTGGAGATTTGCAAATCAGTTCAAAGCTGCTTACGGCCGCACAAAGATAGGTGGAACAGATTACAGGACCAACGATAATGAAATCTTCCTTGAAAGTGTTCTGTCATATCAAGCCGGCTGGTCTATTGATCCTTTTATCAGCAATTCCGTCCGCACACAAATAACAAAAGGCTATGATTATAAAGTTGAACCTGTTGTTTCAATAGCTGATTTCTTCGACCCCGGATATATAACACAAAGCATTGGTTTTGCATACAATCAGTATGAAAAAGTAACTACAAGAATGGGTGTTGCCTTTCAGGAAGTTTTTACAAATGAATTTCATTCATATTCAGATGATCCTGAAACTAATAAAATTGAAAAGTTTAAATTTGAAACCGGTATCGAATCAGTAACGGATGCAGAATTCGGAGTTATGGAAAACATAACTTATAAGAGCAAATTAAGACTTTTCAGCAGATTCGAAAGCCTTGATGTCTGGGATGTAAGGTGGGATAATAACCTTGTAGCCAAGGTGAATTCTTTCATTAATGTAAATATCAATTTTCTTTTAGTTCACGAGATCAGTCAGTCAAGAAGAACTCAAATGAAAGAAGCACTTCAGTTAGGAATTGCATATAGGATTCTCTAATGAACATAACAGAAAAACAGAAAGCAATAATTGAAGTATTTAAGGATCTGCCGGACTGGGATGAAAAATACGCATACATCATTAAATTGGGAAAGGAACTAGCTTCCTTTCCCGATGAACACAAAAAAGATTCTTTTAAGATTGAAGGCTGTCAGTCGCAGGTTTGGCTTAAAGCCGAATTCAGGGATGGGAAAGTCGAATTCCTTGCCGACAGTGATGCAATGATAGTTAAAGGTTTAATTGCAATCCTTGTAAAAGTATATTCAGGTGAAACGCCGGAAAGTATTTTAAGCACTCCGCCTGATTTTCTAAAAGCAATAGGAATTGAAAACCATCTTTCCCCGACAAGAAAAAACGGATTAGGTTCAATGCTGAAGCAAATACAATTGTATGCAGTTGCTTTCAAAGCTATGCAAAGCGGAAAATAATCTGTTTAACCCAAATTATTCGTTAGAAAATCTTTATCACTGAATACCATTGCAAAGAAAGAATAATTTGGGTAACCCCGCCTTACAAAATCTTATCCCGCATTTTGCGGGATTTAGATTTTGTTAGGCGATTTGTCATTACTTTCTTCCTCAATGACAAATTTGGGTTTAATCCCGTTTGGATTTGAACAAAAAGAATCTTCCGTCAACATTCGATGCAAGAACGAACTCATCTTTAACTACTGTCAGAGAATTATATCCCGCCTTTCCGTTAAAAAGGACAGGCACTGCTTTTCCGTTAGATATTTTTATTATGTGACCGGAATTCAAAGCAATATAATACTTCCCTTCCAGATCCAAAGCGGGAATCGGATTCGGAGAACCGTATTGTTTAAGACTTACTTCATTTAGTTTTTTCCCGTCTGAAGCAGCAAGTTCGTAAAAACTCCCATTCCTTTCCGTAAGTAAAACCTTACTTTTATCGTCCGTTAGTGAAACAGAATTGCAGTTAGAAATTTTCTGTTTCCAAATTGTTCGGCCAATCTGAATATCAATTGCATAAACTTCATTTACTGTTGCAATAAAAACATTATTTCCGTTGGTGGCAATGTTATAATTACTATACTGAGGATTAGGAGATAAAGACTCCTGCCATTTCCATATCAGAATGCCGTCCCTGGCATCCAAACAATATACTGCCCCATCAGCACTGCTGAACACAATCCGGTTATCAGAATAAAGGATATCAGAACTAATAAGACCTCTTGCATCAGTATTGCGCCAAATCTCCTCAAATGTATCAGCGTCAAAGCAGATAACCGAACCGGCAGAAGTACCGAAAACTACAGCGTATTCCCCTCTTCTATGGTTTACTACATTTTTGGTTGTTCTGTTTGGAATTGCTTTAAGAGGCGAAGTGACAGCCTCGTCGTAACCTGTTGATTGAATTGTTTGACCGGTTTCTGCATCAATGCTGATAACATCGCCCTGCAGATTACCTACAATCAAATTACCGTCAATGATTACAGGTCTGCTTACAACATCTCCATAAGTATCATAATTCCAGAGGAATCTGCTGTTTAAGTCAAAGCAGCTTATTATTCCGTTGAAGAAAACCGAAAAAACTCTGTTATCCCAGAATGTAACGGGAGATATAACGGTAGTTTTTATATCAGTTTTCCAAATCAAATCCGAATTGAACTTACTGAATAATGCGGTTTCCTGTCTGGCAGAAAACATTTTACCGGGTAGTCTTTTACCATAGATTCTCCCTGAAAATCCATTTTTTGTATATCGGTCAATCAAAACTGAATCTTCCCGACATTCAATTATGTTAATAATAAATCCGCCATCCTGCCCGTTTAATTCTGCCGGAACAATACAGTCAGCAATCCCGGTAAGTTCTGTTCCCTGATAAGAACTCCCTAAAAGAAAAGATGATATACGCCTGTCATTCAACAAATTTACAAGCCTGAACGAATTATCGGTTAATGCAGGAACCGGTGCCTGATCAAGAAAAAGAAAAATATCTGCATCGTAAGGAATGTTTATAAGCTCACCGGCAAGCCACTCGATATCTTCGATAGAGTAATGTCCGGTTTCATAAAAAGGCAAATAAGATGGTATTCCTATAAAATAAGTTCTGCCAACCTGAAACACGAATCGCTTTTCTTCCCAGACTGAACTGAAGTTTGAAGCTCCCATTTCACTCCATTTAAGATCTTTTTCTCCCGGTAGAAGGTAATAGGGTATTTTGGAATTTACCAATTCATTTTTAATTATTTCAAACTGAGAAAGTTTCCCTTCAGATGTAAGATTTCCGGATAAAACAGCAACCTCGATTTCAGAAAAATCAGCCAATGACTTAACAGATTCTTTAAAGGCAGTATTTTCAGAATTTTCTGAAACTAATGTATTATTAAACCAAGCGATTTTTTTTGCCTGTCCGAATGTAATTCCGGATAAAATAAGCAGTACAATGATTGATATTTTCATATAACCTGTCGATTTATTAAATAAGCATAACTGTTTTTTCAAAAATACGAATTATTAGACTTAAATAAACATATAAGTATTTAATTCTTTATTTATTGATATTAGCACGGTGTATATATATATTTCTATGCTAAAAATAAAAAAAGAATAATGAAAAAATATCGTAACTTTTGCATAATTGCACACATTGATCATGGTAAGTCAACTCTGGCTGATTGTCTTCTTGAAATGACAAACACAGTTAGTCAGCGGGAGCTGAAATCGCAGCTATTAGATGACCTTGACCTCGAGAGAGAGAGAGGTATTACAATAAAATCGCACGCAATTCAAATGAAATATACAGCCGAAGACAATGTGGAATATACACTTAATCTTATTGATACTCCCGGCCACGTAGATTTCACCTACGAAGTTTCGCGGTCACTTGCCGCCTGTGAAGGTGCAATTCTGGTAGTTGATGCCGCTCAGGGAGTTGAAGCACAGACAATTTCCAATCTATATCTTGCAATTGAAGCCGGATTGGAAATAATTCCGGTTATCAATAAAGTTGACCTTCCCGGGGCAATTGTCGAAACAGTTAAGTCGCAGATTATTGACCTGATTGGTTGTAAACCCGAAGACATTCTTCTGATAAGTGCAAAGTCCAGACTGAATATAGATCAGGTATTGGTTGAAATTGTAAAAAGGATTCCTCCCCCGCTGGGTGATCCGGAAAAGCCGCTGCAGGCTTTAGTCTTCGATTCCGTTTTCGATCCATATCGGGGAGCAATTGCCTATATAAGAGTTGTAAACGGAACATTAAAAGAAAAAGAGAATATCCGCTTTTTTGTCAGCGATAAAGAATTTCAGTCAGAAGAAGTCGGCATTCTTGGTCTTTCAAAGATAAGAACAAAAGAAATATCCGCCGGTAATGTAGGTTATGTAATTGCAAATATAAGAGATGTTCATGATACCAAAGTCGGGGATACAATCACCCACACCAAAAACGGAGCAGAGACACCGCTGCCAGGCTACAAAGAAATTAAGCCGATGGTTTACAGCGGACTTTATCCGGCAAACTCAGATGACTACGAAGATTTAAGGGATGCGCTGGACAAATTCCGTCTTAATGATTCCGCTCTTATATATGTTCCTGAAACATCGGCAGCCTTAGGCTTCGGATTCCGATGCGGTTTTCTTGGTATGCTGCATATGGAAATTGTTCAGGAAAGGCTCGAAAGAGAGTTTAATCAGAACATAGTTACTACAATGCCCAACGTGGAATATTATGTCCATCTGAAAAACGGCACAATGAAAGTGGTCGATAATCCCGCAGAGATGCCGGAAGTTGGCGTTATAGAGAAAATTGAAGAACCTTATATCAAAGCTCAGATTGTAACCCCAAGTGATTATGTTGGCAGCATAATGAAACTTGCGATGGATAAAAGAGGAATTTACAAAAACACAACTTATTTAGATCCGACCAGAGCAGATTTGCAATATGAATTTCCTTTATCCGAAATAATATTTGATTTCTATGATAAACTGAAATCAATATCCAGAGGATATGCCTCTCTCGATTATGAATTTATAGGCTACAAGGAAGCCGATCTTGTCAAACTCGATATTCTTCTGAACGGAGATCAGGTAGATGCCTTATCTGTGATTGTTCATAGAAGCAAATCATACGATTGGGGAAGAAAAGTTGCCACAAAATTAAAAGACCTTATACCACCCCAGATGTTTGAAATTGCCATACAGGCTGCAATCGGAAGTAAGGTTATATCCAGAACTACAGTAAAAGCCCTCCGTAAGAATGTTCTTGCAAAATGTTACGGGGGAGATATAAGCCGTAAGAGAAAGCTTCTTGAAAAACAAAAAGAAGGGAAAAAGCGGATGAAACAGGTTGGAAATGTTGAAATTCCCCAGGAAGCATTTTTAGCAGTTCTTCAATTGGAGGATGATTAAAATGGATGAACACGCAGCAAGAGCCAGGGCCAATAAGATTCAGAAAAAGGTAAAACGAAGAAAACTAATCAAGAAAGTAATACTCTTCCTGCCACTTGTGCTTTTAGTGCTGATGCTGATTAAATTCTTTTTAGTCGAAGCTTATTTTATCCCGACTGTATCAATGCAGCCCACTCTTCTTTCAGGTGATTATATTCTCGTAAATAAATTTGTTTACGGACCCAAACTTCCAAGACTTTTACCTCTTTTAAACATAGAACTTCCCGACCAAAGACCCTTTGATATTTGGGACCCCGAAGCAGGTGACATAATCCTTTTTGAAAATGAATCGGAAGACTCTCTAACGATAAATCTGCGTACTTTTGTAAAGAGGTGTGTTGCGGTGCCGGGCGATATGATTGTGATGAAGAAAGGAACTTTCTTCATAAACGGAAAAAAAATATTCAATATAGATGAAATTGAAAAAACCGACAGTTCCTACTTTAAACTTCCATCACGGGTATTTAAAGGATACGAATGGCTAAAAAATGACGGAGACTCAATAGTAATTCCAAAAGCCGGAGATGAAATAACAATAAATCCTTCAAACCTTTATAAGTGGAGATGTCTGCTTAGGAACGACGGCATGTACAAGAAAATTGTTGTTGAAGACAATAAGGTTTTTGCTGATGGAAATTATATAAACATATACAAGGTGAAGAACGACCAATTCTTCGTTCTTGGAGATAATCTGGAAGAAAGCTTCGATAGTCGTTATTGGGGTTTCGTGTCAAAAAGAAAAATTCTAGGAAAGGCCATGATGATATACTGGTCACTTGAACCCATAAAGCAAGGTCCGTTTGTGGGAGATTATTTCTCCAATATTAGATGGAACAGGATTTTTAATACTATAAATTAAGGAATAGTTGTGATTAACTTCGATTTTTTGAAAAAGAAAAGTAAGCCTAAGGAAAATACAATAAAGACACCGGCTCAGAAAATCAAACATTTTATTTGGTCGTGGACGTACATAATCATTATTGTTATTCTCATAAAATCTTTTTTGATAGAAACATCAAGAGTACCTACCGGTTCTATGCTGAATACTATTCAGATTGGGGATTTCCTTTTTGTAAATAAATTTCTTTATGGATCATCATCTCCGAGAAATATACCATTCACTGATATTGCTCTGCCCTATTTTTCACTCCCCGGCCTTGCGGAACCGGAAAGGGGCGATATTATAGTATTTGAATACCCGGGGCATCGCGATCAACTAAAATCTGATGCCATTCTGAATTATGTAAAACGCTGTATGGCATTGCCCGGAGATACTATAGAAATAGTTGACAAAGTAGTTTTTATTAATGGCTCTGAAGCCCCAATACCGCCTTATATTGTTTATGATAATCCGATTGTTAAACCAAAATTCTGGAAGAAAGATATTGATATGGGAATTTTCCCAAAAGGAAGCGGATGGAATCCTGATAATTACGGTCCATACGTTGTACCAAAAGAAGGAGATGTAATTCCAATAAACCGCGATAATATTGAGTGGTGGAGAACCATAATTAATCGTGAAGCCGGTCGGGAAGTTGTTTCGGTTATAGGTGATGTGGTTAAAATTAACGGACTTGAAAGCACTTCATACAAAATTCAAAAAGATTACTTCTTTATGATGGGCGATAACAGAGATTCAAGCGAAGATTCACGTTTCTGGGGACTTGTTCCAAGAGATGCAATTCTCGGTCAGCCTTTTATGGTCTATTGGTCATGGGACCCCGAAATTCCGTTTTCAAATATGTTTAAACTACTTGGCTCAGTCAGAATAGACAGAATAGGGAAACTGGTAAAATGATAAAATCCATTATAATTTTACTGCTTTTAAGTTCTATAGTGTTCTTTGCGCAAGATAAGTATTTTATCTATTTCAAAGACAAAGGTACTGAAAATAAAAGCCGTGTAACTCTTTCAAAAGCATCGGTTGAAAAGGCAAAAAGTCTGCTGTCAGAAAAAGCTTTGGAAAGAAGAATCCGAAGAAACGGATTCCGGAATGCAGTAAATTATGATGATTATCCGGTTTCAACTGTCTATATAAATAAGATTGAAGCTGCCGGAATAAAAATAGAAAATACACTTAAATGGTTTAATTCAGTTTCTGCTTATTTATCAGAAAAACAAATTGAATTATTGAAGTCTTACTCATTTATTGAGAAGATTGAACCCGTACGCTCGCTCAAGTCTAAACACCCGTATAAAACTTACTTAAGCAAATCCGGCGAAACTTCCGATATTAACTATGGTCCTTCGTTCGCTCAGAACAATTTGTCTGAAATTCCGGTACTTCATAAACATGGTATTAACGGGAAAGGAATAATTGTCGGACTACTCGATACAGGTTTCAGATGGGATGCATCTGATGTTTACGATTCATTGATCGTGATTGATGAATATGACTTTGTTAATAATGACAGCATCACAAAAAATCAGTCGGGCGACCCGGCGGGACAGGATTTCCATGGTTCGGCAGTTTTATCGATTGCAGCAGGCTATAAATCCGGTATATTAATAGGACCGGCATACAAAGCATCATTCCTTCTGGCTAAAACCGAAAATACTTTAACTGAAAGGAATGTGGAAGAAGACAATTATGCCGCCGCTTTAGAGTGGATGGAAGCAAAGGGAGCTGATCTTGCAAGCAGTTCGCTCGGCTATAGTGAATTTGATCTCGGAGAAACTTCATATACTTATGAAGATATGGACGGTAAAACGGCAATATGCACTAAGGCAGCAGAAATTGCCTTTTCAAAAGGGATGCTGATAATTACATCTGCAGGAAATGAGGGGAACGATGCCTGGTATTATATCACTGCACCTGCAGACGGAGAAAATGTACTTGCAATCGGAGCCGTTAATTCTTCAGGAGCGATTACTTCTTTCAGCTCAAGAGGCCCGACTTACGATAATAGAATTAAACCTGAACTTACTGCCATGGGATCCGGAGTGCAGCTTTTTAGTGTAGATATTAATAGTTTTTCTTCCGGAGGAGGAACTTCATATTCAGCTCCGATAGTTGCAGGTATTGCAGCTCAGATTATGTCTATCCATCCGTATATTTCCAACACCGATTTTCGCGAACTTCTGAAGTACTCCGGAAATAGATTTTCAACCCCTGACAACACCTACGGATATGGAATACTTTCTGCACGAAGGGCTGCTAATTACCCGGTATTTGATAGAACAGGAAGCGGAAATCTATATAAAGGTCTTTTCCTGAATGATACTCCCGTACTTTCATCATTAAAACTTAAATACAGCGGCAGCGGAGTCAATCTATCAGAAATAACCGCTATGTCAGAACAAGGAAATGTTTTTAAGTATCCTGCCGAAAGTCTTATAAATTCCGATTCCGTTTATTTCTATTTCTCTTACAACACTTCCGGAGGAGCATCAATTACTGAACCGGAAGGCGACTACGCTTATTTTTCTGCAAAAGGAAGTCCAATAATAATTAAGGAATTTAAAGGCAAAGACACTTCAGATATCAAGGAATTGCCTGTAATTCCGTCTGAATTCAAGGTTTATCAGAATTACCCTAATCCGTTTAATCCTGGAACAAAGATAGCCATAGATTTACCTCAGAATGGTAATGTTACAATTAATGTATATAATCAAATTGGACAAAAAGTAAGAACCTTGGCGAACGCAGATTATAAGTCTTCGGGCAAACATACATATTACTTTGATGCGTCCGGACTGGCAACCGGAATTTATTTTTTCCGCGTGGAAGCAGTCGGAAAAGTATTCACCGGTAAAATGATTTATGTGAAATAATATGCAAGGCATACTTTTCCCTGAACAGCAAGATTATATTGAATCATTAAGAACTCAGTCTTCCGGTTTAATTGCCGAAATGGAAGCATTCGCAACTGATAAGAGAATACCAATTTTACATTGGCAATCTGCTGCAATTCTCGAATTTATCATTAAGTCTGCCGGGTATCTGAAAATTCTGGAAATCGGAACAGCTATAGCTTATTCATCAATAAGAATAGCATTACAAACGGGGAATACCGGAAAAATTGATACAATAGAAAAAAGCCGGGATAATATTAAACTTGCCTCTCAATACTTAAAAAGATCAGCTTGCGAAAATATCATCAATATTATTGAAGGCGATGCATTAGATATACTTCCGAAAATAAATGATAGTTATGATTTAGTTTTTCTTGATGCAGACAAAGAAGATTATGCGGCATTATATAAGTTATCTGCCCCTCTTGTAAGTCAGGGCGGAACAATATTTATTGATAATCTACTTTGGCACGGTTATGCGGCGTCTGGGGAAGTTCCGCTAAAATATACCCGGTCTTCTGAACTAATAAGAAATTTCAATGAAATATTCTTAGCCGACAAGAGATTTAATTCAATGATTTATCCGATTGGCGACGGACTCGGGATTGGGATTCGCATATAATCACTATCTGTTTTATGATGGGATATAATATAATATTTATTTAATTTTGAACCGGTAAATGTAAAGTCCAATTTGAAAGAGGTCTGATGAGATATCTTGTTATTATTCCGACATATAATGAAAAAGAGAATATTCAAAAGCTTATTCCCGAACTTCTTGCAAAATATAATGATATTGATATACTTGTAGTTGACGACAATTCTCCTGACGGAACCGGAAAACTTGTTGAAGAGATGTCGGTTGGAAATTCTCGAATAAAACTTATTCAGAGATCCGGGAAACTTGGGTTAGGAACTGCTTATGTTGAAGGCTTCAAATATATGATTTCCAATGGTTATGAAGCTGTTGTTCAGATGGATGCCGACTTTTCACACGACCCGGCGGAGATATCAAATTTCCTTGAAAATATAAAAACCGCAGACCTTGTTATCGGAAGCAGGTATATAAAAGGAGTTAATGTTATTAACTGGCCTATGCGCCGGCTTCTTTTAAGCTGGTTTGCAAATCAATATACAAAAATAATAACAGGTCTTCCGGTTAAAGATGCCACCGGCGGATACAAGTGCATAAGGCGTAAAGTGCTGGAATCAATTGATCTCTCGTCAGTAAAATCCAACGGTTACTCATTTCAGATCGAAATTACATATAAAGCCTGGAAAAAAGGTTTTTCTGTTCTGGAAATACCGATTGTTTTTACGGATAGAACTGAAGGACACTCAAAAATGTCAAAGAAAATAGTTCGGGAAGCTGTATTAATGGTTTGGAAATTAAGAGCTCAAAGCATTTTCGGACTTCTTAAATAATCGAATAAATTATTATGACTGATCTTTCCGTAATAATAGTAAACTATAATGTCAAAGAATTCCTGGCTAATTCTGTTAAGTCAATTTTAAAGAGCGCCTCGTCGTTAAAATGTGAAATAATTGTTGTTGACAATGCTTCGGCAGATGGAAGCGTTGAATACATTAGCTCATTGTTCCCGCAAATAATAGTTATTGCAAATGCAGACAATCTTGGTTTCGGTGCCGCTAACAACCAGGCTCTAGGCATTGCAAAGGGAAAATTTATTGCACTCATAAATCCCGATACGATAGTAAAAGAAGATACATTCACAAAGCTAATAGAATTTTTTGCAGAAAACCCTACTGCGGGAATTGCCGGCTGCCGTGTGCTTAATCCGGATGGTACACTTCAACTTGCCTGCAGGCGAAGTTTCCCCGGGCCTTGGGTTTCATTCACAAAAATATCCGGACTTAGCAGTTTGTTTCCAAAAAGCCGCTTATTTGCACGATACAACCTCACCTATCTTGATGAATTCAAAACTTATGAAGTTGATGCCATTTCAGGGTCTTTTATGTTTATCCGAAGAGAGGTTTATGAAAAAACAAAAGGATTTGATCCGGATTTTTTTATGTACGGTGAGGATCTTGACTTATGCTTTCGGGCAAAGGATGCCGGATATGGAGTTTACTATCTTCATACAACAGAGATAATTCATTATAAGGGTGAAAGTACCAGAAGAAGCAGTATTGACGAGAACAAGATTTTTCATAAGGCAATGGAAATCTTTGTTGATAAACATATTTCCGGTTCAATTTTAGTTAAGTTGATACTCCGTGCGGCAATATTTGCCCGCAGAATGGCCTCACTGCTTCGAACATATAGTCTGATAGTTTTCTCCTCAATACTGGATTTTATTTTGTTTTCCGGTTCGGTAGCTTTAGGTGAATTCCTTTACCGACCCAGCGATTGGGTGGGATTTCCAGATAATGTAAAACCATGGGTTTACTTGATTCCGGGAATCAGCCAGACTGCAATATCATTTTTTACCGGAACCTACACAAAGAATAAAATATCCGTATGGAAAGCCGTATTATCATTATTTTACGGATTTCTTTTCCTTTCGGCCTTTACATTTTTCTTCAAACAGTTCGGATATAGCAGAGGTGTTTTTCTGATTTCCTATACTTTTGCATTTTTACTTTTTGCATTATGGCGTACAGTTGCAAAACTCTTCTTTAGAATCGGAGTGGATCACGGGAAACTTGGAAATAAAACAATTATTGCAGGAACAGGAAAAAAAGCTGAAATACTTGCCGAAAAACTAAGAAGTAATTCTGCATCAATTCATAAAATTGAAGGTTTTGCCTCACTAACTCCTGAAGTAATCGGAACAACAAAAGGCGGTGCTGAAGTTTTATGTACTTTGGAGAATCTTCACAAGATAATTAAAGAACGAAATATCAGCCTGGTGATATTCTCTTCCGAAGAAATACCTTTTGAAAAAATGTTCGAAGTACTTGGCAGGTCACAAGGCCTTAACGTAGAATTTAAAGTTGTAGGTAATGAAATGGAATACCTTGTAGGGAAATCTTCGGTTACTGTACTTGAAAACATTCCGTTTATGAAACTTAGTCTTAATATTACAGAAATCTCGCATAAAATCTCTAAAACCGTTTTCGACAAAACCATTTCTTTGACACTGTTGATTTTAGTCTTTCCTTTTGTATATTTATTATCAAAATGCGGAAAGAAAGGAAAACTCATCCATATGCTTTTGCAGATTCCTGAAATACTTTTAGGCAGTAAAAGTCTGGTTGGACCAAGGGTAGCTCCATCCGGAACAGGCACTTATCTTGGCAAAGAAGGAATTACCGGATTATGGTTTATCGAGGCAGGCAGGATTAGCGATGAAGAAGAAAACAAGCTGAACATTTACTATGCCCGAAACCAGAGTATTTGGCTGGATTTAGAGATTTTAAGCAAGACAATCAGAATTATTTTAAACAGAGGATAATATGGCAAAAACCATTTTAGAATTTGAAAAACCGATAATTGAACTTGAAAAGAAGATCGCAGAGATGAGATTGCTGCAGGATAATCTTGATATAAAAAATGAAGTCGGAAACCTTGAGAAAAAGATATCACAACTTAAGAACCATATATATTCTAATCTTACCAGATGGCAGAGAGTTCAGCTTGCAAGACACCCTGAACGTCCATATACTTTGGATTACATCTATAATATGTGCGAAGAATTTCATGAACTTCATGGCGACAGGCTTTTTGGAGACGACAAGGCAATTGTTGGCGGATTTGCGATGATGGGCGGACAAAAGATAATGATTGTCGGCCATCAGAAAGGAAGAGATACCAAATCCAACATATTCAGAAATTTCGGAATGCCGAATCCTGAAGGCTACCGCAAAGCACTTCGACTTATGAAGCTCGCAGAAAAGTTTAACATCCCTGTTGTTACGTTGATAGATACTCCCGGTGCTTTTCCGGGAATTGAAGCTGAAGAACGCGGACAGGCAGAGGCTATTGCCAGAAATCTTCTTGAAATGAGCAGGTTGAAAGTACCCATTGTTTCGGTAATTATTGGTGAGGGTGCAAGCGGCGGTGCATTAGGAATCGGAGTCGGAGATAAAATTCTCATGCTTGAAAACACATGGTATTCAGTTATAAGTCCGGAATCTTGCTCAAGTATTCTCTGGCGAAGCTGGGAATACAAGGAACAAGCAGCCGAAGCACTGAAATTAACAGCAGAAGACCTTCTAAAACAGAAGATAATAGATCGTATAATACCTGAACCGTTAGGCGGAGCACACAAGGATCCTAAACAGACTGCCGAAAGTTTGAAGAATGCACTTCTTGAAGAGATTTTGCAATTGAAAAAGATTAAAGGTGTAAAGCTTCTTAGTCAGAGAATTAAAAAATATGCTTCCATAGGACATTATGTTGAATAGCAATCAACGACATTTTAGACTAGTTTGATGACTCCCGAGCAAATACTTAAGAAATATTTCGGATATGATGAGTTCAGAAATATACAGCTTACTGTAATAACCAGGCTGGTTAAAGAAAATTCTCACACATTGTTATTAATGCCTACCGGTGGAGGAAAATCTCTTTGTTATCAAATTCCTGCCATGATTTTTCAGGGACGGACAATTGTTATTAGTCCGCTTATTGCCCTGATGCAAGATCAGGTAGAGGCTCTTAAACGTAAAAACATACCTGCTGCATATATCAATTCAACCGTGCAACCTGATAAACGTATTGAAATAATGAACAACTTCAGTTCAGGAAAGGTTAAGATACTTTACTGTACTCCGGAAAGATTCAGAAAACCGGAATTTGTTAATTCACTAACCAATATTGATATTTCACTTCTTGCGGTTGATGAAGCGCATTGTATATCGGAATGGGGACATGATTTCAGGCCGGATTATTCAAGAATTGCCGAGTTCAGGAAATTAATAGGCAATCCTCTCACTATTGCAGTAACTGCCACTGCAACAAAGGAAGTACAGAAAGATATAATTATTCGACTCGGATTAAACCCTTCAGAAATTAAAATTTTTCATCAGGGCATTGAAAGACCGAATCTGCGTTTGGAAGCTGAAGAAGTTATGGATGATAACCAGAATCTTGCTGCTTTGATAAAAATAATTGACCAATACAAAGGCCCGGGAATTATTTACTTTTCTCTGATTAAAACGCTTGAAACATATTCTCAACTTCTAAGTGATAAAAAATATAAGCATTCTGTTTACCACGGCAAACTGGATTCCTCAGAAAGAAAGAAAGTCCTCCGAAGTTTCATTGAAGGAAAAGAAAAACTGATTCTTGCAACTAATGCGTTTGGAATGGGAATAGACAAAGCAGATATAAGATTTGTTCTTCATGCGGAAATGCCTTCGTCAATAGAATCATATTATCAGGAAATCGGACGAGCCGGAAGAGACGGGAAACCATCATTGTGTAAACTGATGTATAACCAGCAGGATATTTACACTCAGATGGAATTTAATAAATGGGCAAATCCGAATGCAGATTACTATTCCGCATTTTACGATATACTTATAAATAATATTGAAAAAGCAAATGCAATGGGTGTTGAATTCTTACGAGAGCAGATGAGTTTTAAAGACAGAAATGATTTTCGTGTTGAGACAGTTCTGGGAATGCTTGATCGCTATGGTATTATTGAAGGAAGTCTTGAGAAGAAAGATCTAAAAATTGTAAAAGAACTTCCTTCTGAACTTCTGGATAAATCTCGATTAGATGAAAAGCTTAGAAAGGACAACCTTAAACTGCTTGCTGTTGTTAATTATTACCGCACAACTCTTTGCAGAAATATATATATATCGGATTATTTCGGTTTTCCTGAAACTGAGTCTTGCCATAATTGTGATGTATGCACCTAAAATTTCATTTACTCTAAATACAAAAAAGCCAATTAGCCATTCAAATAAACGTCTATCACTAAATTATAGTGAAATCCGATTTACTGTCAAGCATCTGATCAAGCTCATCTTGGAAAAAGAATTTTTCTTCTCCGAATGCAGGATCAAGCTGGTCAAACCAAGTTGAAGTTTCGTCGTATTTTGCAAAAAACGGTTTACGAACCCATTCCGGATTTCTTGCCTGAAGAAGATTCAAAACGAATACTTTTTCACCCTTTATTTCAGCAGTACCTTCAATTCTGATTTTGCCCGGATTAGCGGACATTACCGGCCCGCGTACTCCCCTGCTTAATCCTGAAACCCTTTTGTATGAATCAATAAATATATTAAGTGCATTAGCCAGTGGAAGTGCAAAATAGTTTTCAGCACCTGTATTTCTTTCAATAAACATATAATAAGGAACAATACCAAGACTAACTTCATCCTGCCACATTCTGCTCCAGACTTCAGGTTTATCGTTAATATGTCTGATTAGCGGTGCCTGAGCTCTTATTATTGCTCCTGTATTTCTGATTCTCGAGATGGCCTTCTCGGCTGCAGGTGTTGAAAGCTCCATCCAATGATTAAAATGTGCCATAATGGCCAAATGTTTTCCTGAGGAAATTATATCGTCAAAAAGCCTGATTATTGAATCGGAATCCTTATCAGTAATATATTTATATGGCCAATATGCTATACTTTTCGTTCCTATCCTTATATTCCTGATGTGCGAGAAATCCGGGCCCAAAAGCGGACGGATATATTTTTCAAGTTTAGCCGCACTCATCACCATGGGATCGCCACCTGTAACCAGCACATCTGTAACTTCTTTATGCTCACGGATATAATCCAGAAATATCTGAGATTCATCTGTTGCGAATTTCAGATCGTCAATACCGACAAATTGTGCCCATCGAAAACAGAAAGTACAATATGCGTGACAAGTCTGTCCGGCTGAAGGAAATATCAATACCGTTTCTTTATACTTATGCTGTACACCTTTGATTAGTTTTTCATTGAAAACAGGAACGTTTGCTGTTAACTGTCCGGCAGGATGCGGATTCAGGCAATGTCTGATATGGTCTGCTGTATTTCGAATGTTTTCAGGCGAGGGATTATTATTTAAGGTATTTTCCATCAATTCAAAAAATAACGGCATTAACATATCTTTCTGAGGAAAAGTGAGTTGAAATATCGGGTCATCCGGGATGTTGCTCCAATCGATTAGTTCCTCAACAACATAATTGTTTGTTCTGAAAGGCAGCACATGTGATACAATATCAATGCCGGATTTCAACTCTTCGGAAAGATTCTTGAACTGCGGGATTTCTGATAAATTCCTGGCATTATACAGTTTTAGTTCCTTAGGAATAATCATTCTCACCTCCATCATTTAATGAACAAATACCTATAAGGTATTCTCGAAAACAAAAATGCCTTAAGAATTAAAACGGAAAAAGTCCGCAAACTCTTAAGGCTTCAAAATTAAAAATAAAACTATTTCAGATCGCTTACTTTGGTTAAATCAGGTAATTTAACCATTGATTCTTTAAACTTATATGAACCTTTTTCTGTTTTTTCGGTTTTAATGAACTTCACCATAACGCTGTCTGATTTCAAACGAGCTTTAGCCTTATCGCTGAATGTCTGTTGTTTAGCCATAACAAATCTCCAATTAATTAGAACTCAAACTTAAAAAAATATTTCTTTGCATCAAAGTTAAAACTTTCCGGGAATTAAATCAAGTCTGCATATTTTCCGGAAACAGCTTTGAGTAAGTCATCGGGTTTAATTCTCATCTGCATTCCTCTTTTACCGGCACTCACATAAACATAATCAAAAAGCAGAGCAGTTTCATCAAGATATGAAGGATACAATTTCTTCATTCCCACAGGTGAACACCCTCCCCTGATATAACCGGTAAGAGAAAGAAGTTCTTTCTGTTTTATCATTTCAATACTTTTACTTCCTGAGATAATTGCTGCTTTTTTCAAATTCAGTTCACAACCGGCCGGGATACAGAATACAAACAGACTATTCTTATCAGTACGAGTCACAAGGGTCTTAAAAACCTGATCAGGATTGGTATTGATTTTAGCAGCAACAGTAAGTGCATCCAATTCATCGTCATTTACCTCGTAGCTTGAAACGTCATACTCAATTCCAAGTGATTCTATTATGCGCAATGCATTCGTCTTACTCATTTATCTGCCTGAAAGACTGATAAAATCAGCAATTATATGACCGCTTTCAAAAAGATACGGATCTTCTGTATTTAAGTCCTTAACTTTATCCTCAACCTCAGCATCCTTTTCCGAAATGCCCCGAAGTTTGTTTCTCTCCTTTTTCTTTGCTTCAGCTTTGTCCATTTCCTTCCGTCGAACTTGCTCATTCAAAGAAATAACTTTTTCATTATCTTTCTTTTTAAACTCTTCAATATCCTCGAGAATAAATCCGAATTCTCTATCTAGCTTAATTCTGGCATCATGCAGTTTATTTAGTTTGGGAACAATTTCTCCGAAATTGTTAAGTCTCCGGTATTCAGCAGGTTTAATCATATCCCATGGTAATGCGCTAGGGTAAGAACTTTCACCTACGTCTTCAGCCTCATATACTCCGGGAAATTCCACATCCGGTGCAACACCTTTGTGCTGTGTGCTTCCACCGCTGATTCTGTAGAACTTTGCAATCGTCACTTTTAGCGAACCCAGCTTTTCTCTGTTAATATTAATCATTTTATCCAAATCCACCAAAGTCTGTACAGTTCCTTTTCCGAATGTATTTTCACCCAAAACTATTCCTCTTCCGTAATCCTGTATCGCTCCCGAAAAAATCTCTGAAGCAGATGCGCTGAAGCGGTTAACTAAAACTGCAAGCGGACCTTTATAATAGAGAGACGGATCTTCGTCATTGTTAACTTCAATACTTCCGTTTGATCTTTTTACCTGGACTACAGGACCGTCTTCAATAAAGAGTCCGGTCAGTTCAATTGCTTCATCTAATGAACCGCCGCCGTTGTCTCTCAAATCAACAATAATTCCGTCCACATCTTCCTGCGAGAGTTCTATCAGCAGTTTCTTTACATCTGTTGTTGTGCTTCTAAAATCGGACTCTCCTTTACGCATAGCCTCAAAATCTCTGTAAAAAGCCGGTATTTCAATTACTCCAATCTTGTATTTTTTCTTATCATGAAAAACTTCAAATGTTTTTTTCTTTGCAGCCTGTTCTTCAAGTTTTACTTTTTCTCTTATAAGCATTATTGTATCGGGCTTTGCTTCGCCTAGTTCACCTCTTACGAGCAGAAGCCTGACAGCAGTTCCTTTTTTTCCTCGAATTTTGGCAACAACATCATCAATTCTCCAGCCGATTACATCTTCAATTTCACCCGAATCGCCTTGTCCGACACCAATTATTTTATCCTCGGCCTTTATCAGACCGCTTTTTGCAGCCGGACCGCCTGCAATCACATTCACAACTTTGGTATATTCGCTTTCGGTACGCAGTTGGGCACCAATGCCTTCGAGCGAAAGTTTCATATTTATATCAAAATTATCTGATGTTGACGGCGAGAGATAATTTGTATGCGGATCAATCGTTTCTGTATATGAATTTAAAAACGCCTGATAAACATCTTGTGCATTGTATTGGGAAATTGCCTTGGACAAATTCGCATATCTTTTATTTAAAGTTTCTGCAATTTTATCCCATTTTTTCCCTGAAAGTTTAAGACTTAATGCTTCAGATTTTATTCTCTTTCTCCAGATTTCATCAAGTTCTTTTTCAGACAGAGCCCACGGACTTTTTTCCCTGTCGGGCAAATAACTTTCGTCAGCAGTATAATCAAATTCATTTTCGAGTACCTTGCTGATATACTCAGTTCGGGCAGTAAGTTTTTTTCTGAAGCGATTAAATATTTCATAGGGAATACTAAGTTCGCCCTGGAGCAAAAAATCGTCGAATTCATCGCTGAAATTTTTGAATTCCTCAAAATCTGCATTTGTGAGATACATCTTGTTTCTATCGAGTCCCTTAATATAATTGTCGAATATTACTTCAGAAAGGGAATCATTTACAGCTATTTTCTTATAGCTGTAACGAGTCATAATACTGTTAATATACCTTGTGAGAAGACTCTGAGTTTTTGTAGGACTAACTACTGCAGAGGTATCTCTCGGTGAAGTTTCTGTTTTAATACTTTCGGAAGCGAAATAAGAATTTAATGAAAAACCTATTACAAGTGCTATTACTAAAAAGAGCGAGATTCTCATATAAAAAAACCTTTTATTTTTTGAAGCATTTATCATTATAGTATTTAATCTGAATCTTTGTATTTTTGAAGTCAAAAATACAAAAAACTGCCGGCAATGGATATTGAAATATTTAGGGATTATTGTTTATCTAAAGAAATGGTGACCGAAGGTTTCCCTTTTGATGAAACAACACTTGTTTTCAAGGTAGCAGGAAAGATTTTCTGCCTTTTAAGTCTTGATTTAGACAGAGGGGTCAATCTTAAATTTACAGAAGAAAACGCTGTTGCCGCCAGAGAAAAATATGATGGTGTTATTCCCGGTTATCACATGAATAAAAAATACTGGAATACCGTTAGTCTGGATGCCGACATACCGAATAACATAATATTCGGCTGGGTTGACGATTCTTATAATCTTGTGAAAGCAAAAATTGCCGGCAACAAAAAGAAAACTCAATAATTATTAGAGATATATATGAAACATTTAATATATGTATTAGCTTTGTTTTTACTTATCAGTTCCTGCAAGAAGGAAGAAGAAACCGAAGAAATTAAATCAATCACGATTAAAGGTCCGGTGGTGCCATCTGTTATTACAGTTACTATACTTCCGTATTCCGATTTTGTAAAAGCAATATTCGGCAATGATGTTAAAATAAATGTACTTGTTCCTCCGGGAAGCAGTCCGGAACATTTCGAACTGACTCCGAAACAACTCTCCTTGCTTGAAAAAACAGATGCCTATATTAGAGTAGGTGCCGATTTTGCCTTTGAAAATACTCTGATAAGCAAAACTGCCGGTGTTAATAATAAGTTAAAAATCATTAACACAGACATTGGAATTGATATTATAGACGAAAATCCGCATATCTGGCTTTCACCGAAAAGAGTGTTACGAATTCTCGAAAACATTAATTCTCAGATGCAAATAACTATTTTGTATGAAAGAAAGTATCGAGCCAACTACAAATCTTATTATGAAAAAATAAGAAAGCTGGACAGCTTATTTACAAAAGGATTTTCCGGTGTAAAGAAGAAGGATTTTGTTGTTTACCATCCTGCCTGGACTTACTTAGCTGCAGACTACGGTTTGGTTCAAACATCTATTGAACGTCATGGAAAAACTCCTAATGCAGGAGACCTTGCAGAAATAATCCGCTTTGGAAAAGAAAAAAATATAAGAACCATATTCACTGAAAAACAATCTAATCCGAAACATGCAGAAAGAATTGCATCTGAAATTGGAGCAAAAGTCGGAGTACTTGATCCGCTGCCTGAAGATTATATTTCAGGAATGACTTCTGTATATGAAGAATTGATGAAAGAACTTTCAAAATGAACGCTCTTGAAATAATAAATATTAACTACTGCATTGATTCAGCAATAATTCTGCAAGATATCAATTTTGCCGTGAAGGATAAAGACTTCTTAGGGATTATCGGCCCAAACGGAGCAGGTAAAACTACACTGGTAAAAATATTAGCCGGACTTCTTTCTCCCGATTCAGGCGAAATTCTGGTTTACGGAAAACCGCGAAAAGAAAGTCGCAACAAGATAGGTTATGTTCCTCAATTTTCAGAATATAACAGGCATTATCCCATTACTGTTCAAGAAGTTGTGCAAATGGGTAATTCACATAATAAAAGAAAACAACATATAAAAGAACTTGCGGCTGAAGCTATGGAAAAAGTAAATATAGGAAAACTTGCCGGAAGAATGATTAGCGGGCTTTCGGGCGGTGAAAGACAAAGAATGCTAATTGCCCGTGCTTTATGTTCCGAACCTGACATTTTGATTCTCGATGAACCTACTGCAAGCATCGATTCGCAAACAGGCCGCAGTATTTTTGACTTGTTCCAAAAACTTAATGAAAAAATGACTCTGATTCTGATTTCTCACGATATAGGCGCTATATCTCAATCAGTAAAACAAATAGCATGTCTAAACAAAACTCTTGTTTTTCACGACAGCAGAGAAATTACCAGGGAGATGCTTGAAGACACCTATCAATGCCCCGTTGATCTTATTGCACACGGATTGCCTCACAGAGTACTGCCGGAGCATAAACACTAATGACAGAATTATTCAGCTATAGTTATATTCAAACAGCCATTGCTGCATCTGTTCTGGCGAGCATTGCCTTCGGAATTATCGGAACATATGTTGTTGTAAAACGTATTGTTTTTATAAGCGGCGGAATATCGCATACTGCTTACGGAGGTATCGGTCTCGGAATTCTTCTTGGAATAAATCCTCTTTGGGGAGCAGTTTTTTTTGCACTTGCTGCTGCAGCTGCTATTTCATTTTTTGAAAACAGAAAGAAAAAAGACACAGATACTCTTATAGGAATTATGTGGGCATTCGGAATGGCCCTCGGAATAATTTTTATGGATATGTCTTCCGGCTACAAGCAGGACCTTTCGAGCTATCTTTTTGGCAATATTCTTACTGTTCCCACTGAAGAAATTTTTCTTATGCTGGGTCTTGATATTCTTATTATTGCAATTACACTTTTTTACTATAAAGAATTTAAGGCAATTACCTTCGATGAAGAATATGCAAAAACCGCCGGTTTACCGGTTAGCAAACTCTATTTGATTTTGCTTTGCCTTATTGCACTTACTATTGTGATACTAATAAAGCTGGTTGGAATTATTCTTGTGATCGCAATGATCTCAATTCCGGCTTCCATAAGCATAAGCTATGCAAAATCTATCGGCGGTATGATGCTAAGATCGATACTACTTGGAATGTTCTTTTCTTTTGCAGGCATAGTTCTTTCATTTTATCTTAATCTCTCTACCGGAGCAGTAATTATTATATTCTCTGTGCTGTCTTATATTTTATCAAAATTATATATTTGGAAATTCAAAAAACAATGAGGACATATTGATAGAGTGGAATATTGACCCGGAACTCATATCATTCGGACCTGTATCTATAAGGTGGTACGGTCTGTTTTTCGTAACTGCTTTTCTTGCCGGACTCCAGTTCATGACAACGGTATTCCGATATGAAAAGAAAAAAGAAGATGACCTGAATTCATTGTTAATCTATATGGTAATTAGTATTATTGTAGGTGCAAGGTTAGGACATTGTCTTTTTTACGATCCCGGTTTTTATCTTAGCAACCCCACGGAGATACTAAAAATCTGGAAGGGCGGATTAGCCAGTCACGGAGCTTCAATAGGGATTCTTGCTGCAATCTATTTGTTCATTAAAAATTTTCCCGGTTATACATTCCTATGGATTATGGACCGGCTTGTAATTACAGTTGCTTTCGGAGGAGCTTTAGTAAGACTCGGGAACCTGTTTAATTCAGAAATTATAGGAAAAGCCGCCAATATCCCATGGGCTTTTGTTTTCTTAAAGGTTGACAATGTACCACGGCACCCGGCACAGCTTTATGAATCAATTGGATATTTCATATTATTCGGTATACTCTTTTATCTGTATATGAAGAAAAAAGAAAAAGTAGTTCCGGGCTCTCTATTCGGAATTTTTCTTATAATACTTTTCGGTTTCCGTTTTTTAATTGAATATTTTAAAGAAGTGCAGGAACCGTTTGAACAGTCAATGATTATTAATATGGGACAAATACTGAGTCTTCCGTTTATCTTAGGCGGAATATACCTTACCTATAAAGCATATTCCGGGAAAACAATTCAGGCAACAACAGATAAGAAAAAGAACGGCAAAAATAAATAGATGGACACTAAAGAATTTGCTGCTGAATATATCGGGAGATTAAAGTCCGTTGGAATTAAAAAATTCCCGGACGAATTTTTATTTTCCGCAGAAACCAAAACTCTAAGTCTTCCCGGAAAAACTCTTATACTCGGACAAGAATTCTTCGGTACTTATGATATTTCCGATACATCCGGAACTAAAGTTATTACCGCCCCCAATATGACAGTTGCTAAGTTCATTCTTTATTCCAACAGAGAATTGCCAAAGGAAATTCAAATTCCGGTTGAAGAAGCCGCAGTAGAAAAATCAGTCCGAAATTATGAAAGATTCATCGACAATATAGCCTCCGGAATTATCAAAGATTTTAGAATAAAATTTCCTGAGAGAAAAGATTTCTTTGAAACTCTCAACTATATATTTAATGCAATTAATTTACAGCGGTATTAATGGCCAACACTATTGAATTAAGCAGTGTAATAAAAGAATATTTATCAGAGAATTTCGGAGAAGAATATCTCTCGAATTTTGAACTTCATATACATAGCGAGCCTGTTTCGTACATAAGAATTCCTTCATTTACCAATCAGGAACTGTTAATCTCCCGACTAGAAAAGTACGGCATTGTTGCAGAACCGCTTGAAGCCCTGCCCTTTGTTTACAAAGTATTAAAAGGGAAAGAAATACTCGGAAAGACACTCGAATATGCTTTAGGTCACTATTACATTCAGGGACTGTCATCGATGATTCCTCCAATCATCCTAAATCCGGCACCGGATGAAATCACACTTGATCTCTGTGCCGCACCCGGGTCTAAATCTTCCCAAATTGCTGATATGATGCAGAACAGAGGTACACTTTATGTTAATGAACCTGACGGCAACAGGATAAAGGGACTAGTATATAATCTCGAGAAAATGAATTTTGTGAATGTAGGGTTCCTTAAACAGAAGGGTGAATTCCTCAGCAACATCTTTCCTGCATTTTTCGATAAAATTCTTGTTGACGCACCATGTACAGCCCTTGGTATAATGCAAAAAAAAGGCGAGGTGAGCAACTGGTGGAGCAGCAATCATGCCCTTAATTTATCCGAACTTCAATACAAGCTTTTAGTTTCTGCAATTAAAATGCTTAGAACCGGAGGAACACTGGTTTATTCCACTTGTTCTGTTTCTTTAGAAGAAAATGAATTTGTATTGAATAAAATTCTCGAAAAATATCCTGTGGAAATCTTGGAAATCGAGCTCCCCGTTAAGTCAGTATCAGCAATAACAAAGACAAGAGAAGGGAAAGAATTAAATCCGGAAATATCAAGAGCACGAAGGATTGTACCTTGGGAAGCCGATTCAGAAGGTTTTTTCATAGCAAAGCTTTCGAAGACCGGCGATACTGATATTAAATTTTCAAGTCCGGACAAATTCAAACAGACCAGGGGTAGTTACAAATCCGGTCATATCGAAAACAAACCCGGATTTCTTCAATCTTCACATAAAAATATAAAAATGCATCTGGATGAACTTTCTGCATATTATTCAATTAACAGAGAGCTTTTAGATAAACTAAAATACTTAATCAGAGACAGAGATGTTTATTGTCTGGATGCAGAATTCAACACTGCCGGAGAAAGCTTCCTATATAAATCCGGCTCAAAATTCGGATCGTTTGACAAAAACGGATTATTAAGACTTCACACTCTTGCCGCACAATACTTAGGTGAAGAGATCAAATCCAATACAGTTGATTTGGAAGAAGAAAACTTGAAAACATACTTTGAAGGCGGAACGATTAAAGGCTTTTCCGCTGAAAGAGGTCAGAAAGTAGTGCGCTGCCGGAATTATACTTTAGGCACTGCTGCTGCAACTCAAGAGGGATTAAAGAGTCAGTTTCCACGTTCGCTTAGAACTCATGAGATTATCTTATAAAAGATATAGAGTTATGCAGGATCAATATCTATTGTAATTTTAACCCGGCTGAATCTTGATTCTCGATTGAACTCAACATACGCCTCAAGAACAGAACTTCGCAAATAATTACCTGAGGGATCTACTTGTCTGTCAGATTTAATTAGTAGTTGATACCTGAAAAAATTTCTAAGTTTATATATGATTGCCGGTGCAGGTGTATGAAGTATTATGTTCTTACCGTATTTCATAAGGTAATTGTGAAATGAATTTATTGCACCGAGAGCATTTTCTTCATCTAAATCCTTTGCCTCAATAATACATAATCTCGAAAAAGGCGGATAACCGTTAACTTTTCTCATTTGCAATTCTTTCTCAAGAAAACCCGGATAGTCGCTCATTAATACTTTCTGAAGAACAAAGTTTTTATGATCCTGAGTCTGAATTACAACTTCTCCGGGCTTTGAACTTCTGCCCGCTCGGCCTGATACCTGTGTAAGAAGCTGAAAAGTTCTTTCATCTGCTCTGAAATCCGGAAGCCATAGAGTTGTTTCAGCTGAAATCACACCCACAAGAGTACAGTTCCCGAAATCCAATCCTTTTGATACAATTTGTGTCCCCACTAAAATATCAATTTCACCTTTTCTGAAAGAATTAAAAATCAGGCCTAATTCACCCTTCTTCTGCAGTGAATCTGAGTCAATTCTTTCAACTCTTGCTTCAGGAAAATAGAAGCCAAGCTCATCCTCCACCTTCTGAGTGCCGGTTCCAAAAAATTTCAGAGATAACGACCCGCAGTTTGAACATGCTTTTGGAACAGCCTTAATAAAATTACAGTAATGACAATGCAGAATATTCCTGCTAATATGATGAACCAAAGAAACAGAGCAGTTCTCACAGGTTTCAATTTCTCCGCAATCTGCACAATACACCTGAGTGGCAAATCCCCTTCGGTTCTGAAGCAGTATAATTCCCTCTTTCTTTGCCAGCCTGTCTTTAATCTGATCAAGGAGATATTTTGAGAAAATCGTATGCATAGTCTTGCTTTTTTGCTCAACCCTGATATCTATTAGTTTTATTTCAGGGAGTGATGCATTATCAACTCTTTCATTAAGTTCAAGTAATTCATATTTACCAGTGTAAGTATTGTACATTGATTCAACTGATGGTGTAGCAGAACCCAGAAGTACCGGACAACTTTCAAATTTCGCCTTAACAATGGCAGCATCTCTTGCATTATACTTCGGTACCATCTCAGTCTGTTTATAACTGTGGTCATGCTCTTCATCAACAACAATAAAACCGATATTTTTAAGCGGAGCAAACAACGCAGATCTGGGACCTATAACTATACGCGATTTCTCTTTAATGATATTCCGCCAGGAGTCATATCTTTCACCCTTAGACATTTTGCTGTGAATAAGGGAAATTAATCCGGGAAAATTATTCATAAATCTGGCAGTCATCTGAGGAGTTAAGGCTATTTCCGGCACAAGTATCATCACATTTCTTCCGCTCTTCAGAGCAATTTTTGCAAGCTCAATATAAACCTGAGTTTTTCCGCTTCCGGTAATTCCGTGCAATAGATATGACTTAAACTCTTTATTTTTAACATTAACCGAAACCCTCTCAATTATCTCTTTTTGCTTTAAAGTAAGATCAAATTCACGCTTCTCCTCTATATAGGTTTCACTGTAATTTCTTTCAATTTCCTTATCGAAAATTTCAGCTAACCCTTTTGCACTAATTGATTCAACCGAACCTTGGGAGGAATTTGTTTTCTGCAAAAGTTTTGCAAGTTCAATATCTTCCTCTTTCATAGAAAGCAGTTCAAGGAGTATAATTACCTGTTTAGGCGATTTCTTTTCCATTTCCGGAATGAAATTAAATATCTCTGACTTAGGCTTTACAAGTTTCACATATTTCTGAGTTTTTACGCTTACCGAACCTGTATCCAACTCATCAATTACGGTTACAATTCCTTTTTTCTCCATTGTTTTCAGGAGAGAGTAAAGATTTTTTTTTCCTGTTTCCTTCTGCAGATATGCCATCTTCACTTCAGGCTTTTCTGATAGGATTTTCAATAATTTAGACTTAATGCCATCCTTATTCTTTTCTTTTTCCAGCAAGTCCTTACAAATTTCAGAATCGGCACTTATCTTACGTTTTGTTTCTATATCTGTACCTTGAGGTACGGCATTTTTCAGAGCTTCTCCTAAAGAACTAAGATAATATTCTGAGATCCATTTGTAAAATTCAACTGACTTATCGTCAAAAACAGGCAAATCATCAAGAATATCGCTGATTTTCTTTAATTTTTGTGTGGGCTCCTTCTCAAGTTTCTCTATTACTCTTAAAATAAAACCGGTTAATGTTCTTTTACCGAACGGAGCAACAGCTCGAACACCGGGTTTTGCCATTAAGACAAATTCTTCAGGAATCAGATAAGTAAAACTGTTTCTGAATGGTAAAGGGAATACTATCTCGGCATACATACAATTCTCAATCAAAATTATTTACTCAAATTTAAGCAAATATTTTGACTGATATATTTATTTGAGTTATTTTTATGTCTGACATTCCTACAGAACCTGAGGCTAAAATGAACTACAAGAAAATCATAATCCCTTCATCAATTTTTCTATTCATAATTCTTATTGTGATTTATGTTTTGAATCTCCCGAAAGAATACGAATTGTCCAATCCTTCCGAATACTCGGAATACATAAGCGGATACACTACCGGCGTGGTATCGCGCCACTCAGCAATAAAAGTGAAATTCGCACAGCCTTTCAGAACAGGAGAACCGGGTGAGGAAGTCTCCGGTGTTTTTGAGCTGTCGCCTTCCGTTGAAGGTAAAGCTTACTGGATTGATGACTATACAATTGAATTCAAACCAGACGTACCACTTGATGGAGGAAATAAATACTACGGACTGATAAATATAGAAAAGGCTGTAAATGCCGATAAAGATATCAAGGATTTTGTTTTCAGGTTTAATACAGTTACTCCGGCTATTGAATTTTACGTAAGAGGCATTAAGCCCGTTGCTTCTAAATCTGCTAAAATGATGCAGGTAAGCGGAGATATTATTCTGGCAGATCGTGAAGACATTGAAAAAATCAAGGAATCTGTCTCGGCAAGATTTGCTTCCCGGGATGTAAAAGTAAAAGTTAACGCTGGAAGCTCTCCTAATGTCTATGGTTTTATCGTTGACAGCCTTAAGCTTGCCGATAATCAGCAGATACTTAAAATAATGTTGGACGGAAGTTCAATGGGAATAGACGATGTAGAAGAAAAGGAAATTGCAATGCCTGCATCTGATGACTTCAAAGTTCTTAGTCTCGATGTAATTAATGAACCTTCGCAGTATCTTTCAGTAAAATTCTCCGATTTTCTAAATACGAATCAGGATGTTTCAGGCCTTATCACTGTTGGCAGTTTCAGCAATCTTTCATACGAAATCATCGAAAATGAGATAAAAGTATTTTTCCCGGAAAGGCTTTCAAAAGAATATGCGGTGAGGGTTTTATCGGGCATTAAAAACTCAGACGGAAAAAGATTTACAGATGAAACAATTAAATATCTCAACTTTGAAGAACTGAAACCCGCGGTCAGATTCGTAGGAAAAGGGAACATTCTAACAAGTTCAAAAGAAGGATTTATACTTCCGTTTGAATCCGTGAATCTATCTGCCGTAGATATCACCATTACCAAAATTTTCGAAAACAATATGGGACAATTTCTGCAGGTAAATTACCTCGACGGCAATTATGAGCTATACAGAACCGGGAGAATAATAAAAAAGAGGACTATTACCTTAACAAACAAAGGTGCTGCTTCACTTAAAGAATGGAATGTCTTTTCTTTGGATCTTAATGATATTATTCAGAAAGAACCCGGTGCAGTTTATAACATTAAACTTAGCTTTAAGAAAAAATATTCTCTTTACAGCTGCGGGGAAACAACTGAGGAAACTATTAGCGAAGATGAAGAAACAATTCTTGACTCAGAACCTCAGGAAATGAGTTATTGGGATTATTATGATGAAAATTACAATTGGGAAGAAAGGGATAATCCTTGTTCTTCCTCCTATTATAACGGTTCAAGATTTGTAAATAAGAATATACTTGCTTCAGACCTTGGTATTATTTATAAAAGCGGAAACTCAGGAAAATCAGCGGCGTTTGTTACCGATATACTCACCGGCAAACCTCTATCCGGTGTAACGCTGCGTATTGTGGATTTCAAACTTCAGCAAATTGCCGAAGCAACTACTAAGTCAGACGGCAGTGCTGAATTCACCTTGAAATCTAAACCTTTTCTTTTGACTGCCGAATACTCAAAGCAAAGAGGATATCTGAAAATTGAGGATGGAAATTCTCTTTCTCTGAGCAATTTTGATGTAGGCGGAACCGGTGTTAAGAAAGATCTTAAGGGATTTATTTATGGAGAAAGAGGTGTATGGCGTCCCGGTGACAGCCTCTTCTTAAGTTTCATTCTTCAGGATCCGAAAAACAACATCCCCGAAAACCATCCACTTATATTCAAACTTATTGATTCAAGAGGAAGGCAAGCTGACCGGAGAGTTCTAAGAAAAAATGAATCCGGACTATATGTAATTCCTTTGGAGACATCGCAGGATGCCCCTACCGGTAATTGGCTGGCACAAATTGAAGCCGGAGGAACAGTCTTTGAAAAATCGTTAAAAATAGAAACAGTAAAACCCAATAGACTGAAAATTAAATTTGATCCGGGAAGTGAATATCTTCTTAAAGACGAAACCACAAACGCCAAATTAAATATTTCCTGGCTTCATGGTGCTCCGGGAAAAAATATTAAAGCAAAAATAGATCTATCACTTTCTCAGATTCCGACCAATTTCAATAAATTTTCAGATTATGCATTTGATGATCCTACAAGAAAGTTTTATGCAGAACAGCAGACAGTGTTTGAATCTTCTGTTGATGAAAACGGGGATGCTGACGTAAAATTCAATATAAACGCTGAAAGCGCTGCCCCGGGTATGCTGAAAGCGGATTTCACAACCAAAGCTTTTGAACCCGGAGGTGATTTCAGCACAGACCGCTTTTCTATTACTTACCATCCCTTCAGACGTTACGCCGGAATAAAACTCCCTTCAGGCGATAAAGCCAGAAATATGCTGCTAACCGATAAAGACCATACTGTTTCTCTGGTAAGTGTAAATGTTAACGGAAATCCTGTTTCAGATACCAAAATGATAGTACGATTTTACAAGATCGACTGGCAATGGTGGTACGATCAATCGAACGGAAGCAACAGTAACTACCTTTACGATAGCTACAAGGAAGAACTTTCTTCTACCGAAGTTACTACTGTAAACGGATTTGCCTCCGCAAAAATAAGAGTGGACTACCCTGATTGGGGCAGATATCTTGTTGAAGCCGAGGATTTGGAAAGCGGACATAAAACAGGAAAGATTGTTTATATTGACTGGCCGGGTTATGCAGGACGAGAAAGAAGTGACGGAGGCGGAGCTGCTGCAAGGCTTGCCTTGAGCACAGATAAAGATAAATATAAATCCGGCGAGGAAGTAAAAGTAAGTTTTCCCGGTGCTGAAGATTCAAAAGCTCTGATAAGTATTGAAAACGGAAGCGGCATGGTTTCATACGAATGGATTAGTTTGCAGAAAGGCGATAATATTTATAAATTCAAAGCAAAATCTGAAATGGCGCCTAACGTTTATGTAAATGTTATGCTCCTTCAGCCGCATCGTAATTCTATAAACGATATGCCTGTAAGACTTTACGGGTATGTGCCGGTTTATGTTGAAAATCCGGAGAGCAAACTCTCACCTGTTATAGAAATGCCCTCAACACTAAAGCCGGAACAAAACTTCACTGTAAAGGTAAGGGAAAAACACAACAAAAAAATGCATTACACTCTTGCCGTTGTTGATGAAGGACTACTAGACCTCACAAGATTCAAAACACCTGATCCCTGGGGAAGCTTCTATGCCAAGGAAGCCTTAGGCACTAAGACCTGGGATATTTATGACTATGTAATTGGAGCCTACGGTGGAAAACTTGAAAGAATTCTAGGTATTGGCGGGGATGAAGACATTAATAGACCTAAATCTTCTTCCAAGCTAAACAGATTTAAACCTGTAGTGAAATTCTACGGACCTTTTACACTAGACGGTGGAAGCCGAACACACAATATAAAGCTTCCGCAATATATAGGGAAAATCCGTACGATGGTTGTTGCTTCAAATGAAGGAGCATACGGGTACACTGAAAAATCATCATTCGTAAAAAAACCTGTGATGATACTCGGCACTTTACCGCGAGTTTTATCGCCCGGCGAGGAGGTTGACTTACCGGTTTCTGTATTCGCTATGGAAAATAATGTGAGATCAGTAAATGTTACTGTTAGAACCAATGACAAATTTGAAATAATTGAACAAAATATTAAAAATGTTGAGTTCGATAAACCTGACGACAAAGTAGTTTTCTTCAAACTAAGGGTGAAAGAAAAAACGGGAGCGGGAGAAGTTAAAATTACCGCAATTTCCGGTAATGAGAAAGCGAATTTCGATATAGATATTGAAGTCCGTAACCCAATGCCTCCTGTTACAGATGTATATTCAGAAATTCTTACTTCTGGAAAAAACTGGTCAAAAACTCTTATTCCGTTTGGTCTTAAAGGTACTAATAAATGCGTTCTTGAAGTAAGTGCAATGCCTAATATTAATCTGACAGGAAGCATTGATTACCTTCTTTCCTATCCTCACGGCTGTGTTGAACAAATTACGTCAATTGCCTTTCCCCAGCTCTATTTGGAGAATCTTGTTTCATTGTCGAAATCTGAAAAAGAAAGATCCTCACGGAATATAAAATCCGCAATAAAGAGATTATCCTCATATATGACTTCATCGGGGGCACTCTCATATTGGCCCGGTCAAAGCTACCACGATGATTACGGCAGTGTCTATGCCGCTCATTTCCTTACGGAAGCCGAGAAGAAGGGATTTGAAGTACCTGCTAATATAACATCCAGACTTAAATCTTATTTGGTTAAATCGTCTAACGAATGGAGTAAGAGCGCGAACCGTTCAGATCTAATTCAAGCCTACCGGCTTTATGTTTTAGCCCTTATGAAATCTCCTGAAAGCGGAGCAATGAACAGACTGATGGAATTCCCGAATTTATCCACCGAAGCAAAGTATCGGCTGGCGGCCGCGTTTTCAGTTGCAGGTAAACCTGAAGCCGCTTTGTCTGTTATACGAAATACCGGTAATAGAATAAAATCATACCAGGAGCTTTCCTATACATATGGTTCTGATATCAGAGATGAGGCAATGATACTTGAAACTTACACTATTATGAAAAAAAACAAGGAGGCTTTTGAAATTGCCGCAAGGATATCTGAAAAACTTAGCAAACAGACTTATATGGGCACTCAGACAACCGCTTATTCTCTCCTTGCACTTTCCAAATTCCATGGTGCAATGGGAAAGGATAAAACTCTCAACTTCACTTACAGCATCAACGGTGGAAAAGCATCTGAAATAAAAACTTCCAATAGGATTTCACAAATTGAAATCGATGCAGAAGCTAATAAAAATCTAAGCATAAGCATCGTAAATACTTCCGGAGGTATTATTTATCCGCGAATAATGCTTCAGGGAACTCCTGCCGGAAAACTTGTGGATAAAGCTTCGAACGGAATTGAACTTAATGTTCAGTACAAGCTTTCAAACGGTTCGGTTATAGATCATTCTTCAATACCTCAGGGAACGGATTTCACTGCTATAATAACCGTTACAAATACAGGAACACGATCAGCCGAATTAAACAGTATGCAGCTGACACACTACTTCCCTTCTGGGTGGGAGATAATAAATCACAGATTATTCGAAAGTCCGAACATAGGAAAAGCCTCGGATACTGAATACCAGGATATTCGGGACGACAGAATCTATACATATTATAAACTTAAGAGGAATGAATCTAAAATATTTATGGTTCAACTTAATGCTGCGTATCCCGGAAAATTCTTTATGCCGGCTGTTTATACTGATGCAATGTACGATAGCCGCATAAATGCACGAACAGCTTCCGGGTGGACAGAAGTGATCAGCGACAATCGGGATTAAAAATAATGAATATTATTCTTATTTATCCTGAAATGCCTGATACGTTCTGGACAATGAAACATCTGCTTAAAATAATCGGGAAAAAAGCAGGGTATCCTCCTTTGGGTCTGCTGACTGTTGCAGCTATGCTTCCGGCAAATTGGAACAAACGTCTGGCTGATCTTAATATCGAATCGATTGACGAAAATAAGATAAAATGGGCCGACTTCATTTTTATCGGAGGAATGAATGTTCAGAAAAAATCTGCTGCTGAGATTATTAGTTACTGTAAAAATGCCTGAAAACCAATAGTTGCCGGTGGTCCGCTTTTTACACATGAATATGAATCTTTTCCTGAAGTTGACTATTTCGTTCTTAACGAAGCTGAGATAACTCTTCCAATGTTTTTAAAAGATCTTTCTGAAGGAAATCCGAAAAAGATTTATAAAACAGACAAATTTGCTGATATCACGCTAACCCCCTTGCCTTTATGGGAATTGGCAAAGCTTGAAGCTTATGAATATGCGGTAGTACAATACTCAAGAGGTTGTCCTTATATGTGCGATTTTTGCGATGTCACAACTTTATTCGGACGGGTACCCCGAACAAAGACAAGTAAGCAAATTCTTGATGAGATAAAAGGTTTAGGTGATCTAAGCCGATTTTCTATGATTCTTTTTGCAGATGATAATCTCATTGGAAATAAGCCAGCATTAACTAATGAGCTTCTACCTGCTCTAATTAATTGGCGTGATAAAGTTAAACCCAAATTATTCGTTAGAAAATCTTTATCACTGAATACCATTGCAAAGA
>CAZOZP010000028.1:0-44953 GCA_964584325.1 uncultured Melioribacteraceae bacterium | reverse complement strand
AGCGAAGAAATGTTCACGTAAAGCGAAGAAATGTTCACGTAAAGCGAAGAAATGTTCACGTAAAGCGAAGAAATGTCTGCGTAAAGCGAAGAAATGTTCAGGTGAAGCCATTTTATGTTTTAGCTTACTTCAAACCAGATTTTTTTTAACTTGGTAATTCTGTTTCTTAGTCTGAGAAGAAGTGCCGAGGCAGTGAATACCAATCCGAGAAGCAGTCCGAGCCAGATACCCGGCGTTTTTAGTTCCAGGGTAAATGCGAAGAATGCCCCTGCGGGAAGAGCAATTATCCAGTAGGAGAAAATAATTATCAGCATCGGAATACGTACATCGGTCAAACCTCTTAAAACTCCGGAAGTAACAGCCTGCAATCCGTCGAAAATCTGGAAAAATCCGGCAGTAATAAGAAGAGTGGCGGAGAGAGAAACCACATCCGGACTCGTAGAAAATATTTGCGGAAGTTGATTTCTGAAGGTAATAAAAATCACTGCTGTAAATAACATTAATGCGGAAGCTGAAATTATTACCGATGCCGCAGTTTCCTTAATCTTACCAAGATTTCTTTCGCCGAAGTAGTTTCCCGTTCTTATATTTCCTGCCACAGAAAACCCGACAACTGTCATATAGGTAACTGATGCAAGATTTAGTGCTATATGGTGTGATGCCAGACTTGCTTCTCCGAACCAGCCGACCATAATTCCGGCTAAAGAAAATGCCGCTACTTCGACAAACAAGGATAAAGACGAAGGAATTCCAATTTTAAGAAGAGAGGAGACAATACGCCGGCTTAATCGGAACTTAAATGCAGGAATATACTTGCCGAATTTACCCTTATATGTAAAAAAAGCTATTGAAATAAACATAAGTATTCTGGAAAGCAGAGTTGCGTACCCGGCTCCGTCGAGATAGAGAGGATCCATTCCGAATTTCCCGAAAATAAAAATCCAGTTAAAAAATCCGTTGAACAGATTCATCGAAATTGCAATTATCATTGGGGTTATAACATCGGAATGACCTTCAAGAAACTGTCGGTAAGTCTGGAAAAGCATAAGAGGAATAATTGAAAATGACACAATTCTCATATATGTGAACGCTTGAACCGCAACTGCGGGCGGCTGATTCAAAAAGAAGACAATATCGGCACCTGTGTAAAGAATCAGAAAAAGTATGAGTGAAAATGCAGTATATAGAATTAGGGCATTGTTGAGTATCAGTCCGCTTCTTCCGGGGCGGCGCTCGCCGTTGGCAATTGCAGTTAGAGTTGAAAGTCCGAATGACATTCCGATTGCGGCTACAAGTCCGATGGCATATAATCCTGAAACAAGAGCTGATGCAGCAAGTGCAGTTGTGCTTACTTTACCTACCATAATGCTGTCAACAACGCCCATCATGATATGACCTAGCTGTCCCACGGCAACGGGCAGGGCCATTCTGAAAGTTTCCTTGAAATTTTCAGAAAAAGAATCGATAATAACTTTGTTTTTTCTAAAGTTTAACAGATATTTTCCAAATTTTTAATTATTTTTACAACAATGCGAGTACGTAAAAATTTCCGGGAGAAAAATAATGGGATTCTTATCAAAATCAAAACCAGCCGCAAACAACGATCAGCTTATTAAAGAAAATGAAGAGCTGCGTGCAAAACTTCAAAGATACATAGACAGGGAAAGCCAAATTGAGAGTTTTGATAATAGAATTGCAGATTCAAGGAAAGAAATAGCCAAACTCTCCAGGGAAGAATGGGAACTCAAAAATAGTCTGAAAAACGCTGAAGAAGAACTTAAAGAGAAAGAATTAAAACTTAAGAAAGTTGACAAAAAGCTTCAAGCCGATAAGGGTGAAAGTAAAGAAGAAGCTCCTGATGTAGAAGAGAAAAAGAAAGAATACAAGGTACTGACTGAAGAAATTGAAAAACTTAGCAAAGAAGCAGATAAGATATCCGGACAAATTAAAGATTCTGAAGAAAGGCTTGAGGATATTGAAAGGAAAATTGCTGAACGTGCCGGAGCGGGCGATGCCAAAGCTGACGAGAAAATTGATGAAGCTGAAGAAAAGCTGGCAAAACTTAGAGCTCAGGAATCTGAACTTATTGTAAGTGTTGAGAAACTTGAAAAGCAGGTAGAAGACCTTAAAACAGAAATTGCCGAGAATGAACTGATAAACCTGAATTCAGGTAAAAGTGATTCGGGGTTATCGGACGAAAGCGAATTGAAAGAAGAAAAACTTAACATTTTGAAACAGGAAATAAATGAAGCAGAAGAAAGACTTGAAAAATTAAATGACAGCGAAAAAGTTCTGCTGGATTTTACGGATGAACTTGCAAGGAAAAAGTCAGACCTTGAGGCTGAAATAAAGGAAATGGAAACAGGAATTGCCGCGGGAGTTAAGGGTAAGAAAGACAAAACCGCTGATGAAATTGCCGGGCTTCAAAAAGAACTTGCCAACCTGCAGGCAGAAAGCGCAATGCTTGAAAAGGAAAAGAAAGAGTCGGAAAAAGCATTGGCTGAAATAAAAAGCGAGTTGGAAGAATATATCGAAAAACTTGAAAATGCAAAACTGAGCATTGAAAGTACCAACAAGGAAAAAGCCGGTTACGAAAAAGAACTTTCCAAAAACATCAATGATCTTGAAAAACAAATAGCTGAAGCAGAAGAAAGAATTTCCGCATTAAGAGAAATAGAATTCAGACTTGATGAAGATATCGAACAAAAGAGGAATGAGTTTAATTCTTTGGATAAGGCACAGAAAGAAGGGGAAAGTTCCAAGTCCGCAGATTTGGAAACCAAACTTGTCGAATTAAGCAAAAAACGGGCTGAAGTTGAAAAATCATATAACGAACTTAAAAATGCAGAAATCGAAAAACTTGAAAAAATACGATCTTTGGATGAAAAGATTAATGTCAGCGAGGAAATTAAGACAAATCTCGAAAGAAGCTTAAGTTCAATTATTTCTCAGGTTACGGATAAAGATAAATACTTTGCCGAATTAGTACAAAAACAGGATAAAGTTGTTACCGACTTAGCAGAAAAACAGCTTCAACTTAGTACTGCCGAACAAGAGATTAAGACTATTTCCGAACAGTTGAATGCTATGAAAACTCAGCTTGCCCAGATTGAAGCAAGGAAATCTTCTCTTGATGCGGAATTCGGAGAAAAGGATGCACTAAGAGATTCAATTGATAAAGAACTTGAAAATAAAAAACTGGAAATTGATAATTTGAGCAGGGAACAGGAATTTCTGAAAGAAAAAATTGTAGAGAACAGTTTGAAGAATTCGGAAATAATTGAACAAATGAAATCAGCGGAAAAGACACTCTATGAGCATTTGGGCAATTTCGACAAGGAACTTTCGGTAAAACGTGAAGCTATTGAAAAACTAAATGCTGAAATAGCCTCACGAGAAGCTGTCATAAAGGAAAAAGAACAACTGATTTTCCAGCAGAATTCCAACATTTCCCAGATCTCAGCCGAAGTTGATTATCTCTCAAAGCAGAAAATTTCTTCTGAACACAGTCTGAATGAAGTAGTGGAAATGAAATCAAGACTAAATGATTCGCTCACTGCTCTTCAGGAAAAAGAAAGCCGAAAACGTGCAGAAGTTAAAAGTTTAAGTCTTGAAATTCTTGAAATGGAAACTAAGAAAATAAAACTTGAGCAAGAACTCAACGTTCTTTATTCAAAATACGAGCAGAAATATAAAGAAGCTGAGGAAAACAGCCGCAAGTATTTTGAAGAAAGGAAAATGGTTGAAGACGATCTCAAATTCAAGGAAGACAAAATTATTGAGACCGAGAAAAAGCTTAAAGATATTACGAGCGAACTTGCAAATTACGAAGTAATGAAAGAATCGCTGAACCAGAAGATATCACAGCTTGTTATGCAGGAAAAGGGTTACCAGACTAAAATACATAAATATAAACGGGAATTAAGTCAGTTGGAAGAAAACAACGGCAGTCAGGAGAATTGATTATGGAGAAAAACTATATAAATTATCCAATTATAATATTGTTTCTTGTGATAGTTATTTTATCGGCAGTATCAGAAATAAATTATGAACCTGAAATATTTGGTCATCAACTCAGAAAATTTGATCTTTATTCAGATTTGCGGACTGAAGAAAGTCAGTCATTCCTGAAGATTCCGGGCGAGGCTTTTTCAGGATCGGTGCTAAGTTATGACAGATTGCTTGCTGAATTACGGAACGTTACCGGATTTGGTCAGGAAAAAAGTATGTTTTTTGAATCGGGAACATCAACTCTATCCGGCGTTGTTGCCAAATTGAATAATGCCGCTTCCGGAAAAGTAAGAATTGGTTATTACGGCGATTCAATTATTGAAGGAGACTACATCACCGGCGATTTAAGAAATTTACTGCAGAAGGAGTTTGGCGGTAAGGGTGCGGGATTTCTTCCGGTTACTGCGCAGGATACCAGATTTAAGCTGACAATGGACCATAAGTTTTCGGATAACTGGACAACCGAAACACTTCCTGATTATGAAAAAGGAAAACAGCTTTACGGAATCGGAGGTAAGGTTTATATCCCCTCTGCCGGCAGTACGGTTTCCTACTCTTTCTATGACAGCCACAAACTCAATCAGGGATTTACAAAAATTACTATTTTTTATACTGAGGCTCAGGCATCTCAGGTTGAGGTTAAACTGAATAAGAGTAAAACAATTAAAGCTGATCTTTCACCGGGGAAAGGTATTCGCAAAACAGAAATAGATGCCGGCAGTAATTGTAAGGATGTTGAAATAAAATTTCCGAAAGCCGGACAGGCCAGAATATTCGGAATATATGCTGAAAACCAGGAAGGTGTTTCTGTGGACGGATTCCCGATAAGAAGCGGCACGGGAATATCGCTTTCGAATTTTACCGTTGAAAATCTTAAGCAATGGAATGAAGTACTTCCTTATGATTTGTTTATTCTTCAATTCGGTGTTAATTTTTTAACAACAGGGAAAATGAGTCTTTCTGATTATGAAAAAGCAATGGGAAATGCAATCGAAAATATTAAATCCGCATTCCCTGATGCTTCTGTGATAGTTGTAAGTGTGGGCGATAAAAGTAAAAGATCGGGCGGAAATTTTGCAACAGATCCGATGGTCCCAAGACTTATAGAAACCCAGAAGAAACTTGCATCGGCAAAGAATGTTGCTTTTTGGAACCTTTTTGAAGCAATGGGCGGAAAAAATTCAATGGTTAAATGGAGTAAAGCTGATCCGCCTCTCTCTCATTCCGATTATACGCATTTTACTAATAAAGGCGGCGAAAAAATAGCAAAAATGTTTTTCGACGATATTAAAAACCTTAAAAATAAGAAATAAGCTATGTGGGAAAATCTGCTCAATATACTTAAATATGATGAGTTTCAGCCGCTGATATTTAACAGCGGCTTCTTTTTATTCTTTTTTCTGTTTGCACTTGTACTTAATAAGGCATTCGTTAATTTCAGGCGGCTCAGGCTTCTGTTTCTGACGATACTTTCTGTTTATTTTTATTACAAATCCAGCGGCTTCTATTTCTTTCTGGTAATAATCAGCACATTGATTGATTATTTAGCGGCTCTCGGACTTGAAAGAACTGAAAAAAAACCGGGAAGGATGACAATTTTAGTATTGAGTCTTGTAACAAATTTCGGAATGCTGGGATATTTTAAATATACCAACTTCCTTATAGAATCGTTTAATTCAGTTTTTAGCGGTAATTTTGAAACTGCCGATATCTTTCTGCCTGTAGGTATTTCTTTCTTTACATTTCAATCTTTAAGCTATACTATTGATGTTTACAGGAAAAACCTCAAGGCAGAAAAGAATTTCCTGGATTTACTTTTCTTCGTTACGTTTTTCCCTCAGCTTGTAGCCGGTCCGATAGTAAGGGCTTCGGATTTCCTGCCTCAGATTAGACAGCAGC
Source organism: uncultured Melioribacteraceae bacterium (assembly GCA_964584325.1). GTDB lineage: Bacteria > Bacteroidota > Ignavibacteria > Ignavibacteriales > Melioribacteraceae > CAZOZP01. The sequence goes on along the minus strand of CAZOZP010000028.1, from coordinate 39,043 downwards.
CGTTTATCTCGAAAGATGAAATCGGCAGGGCTTTTTTGCTGATTATTTTCGGACTTATTAAGAAAGCCGTAATAGCAGACTATATAAGCATAAACTTTGTTGACAGAGTATTCAGCGATCCCCTTAGGTTTACAGGGCTGGAGAATCTTGCCGCGGTTTATATGTATGCTCTTCAGATTTACTGCGATTTTTCGGGTTATTCCGATATGGCCATTGGATTAGCTCTCCTAATGGGTTTCAGGATACCGATAAATTTTAATGTACCATATACTGCAGCCTCAATTACTGATTTCTGGAGACGCTGGCATATATCGCTTTCAAGCTGGCTTAGGGATTATCTGTATATTTCTTTGGGCGGAAACAGAAAAGGGAAGGGAAGAACTTATTTTAACTTAATTATAACAATGCTGTTAGGCGGATTGTGGCACGGGGCGGCCTGGAAATTCATTCTCTGGGGAGGAATTCACGGAATGGCCTTGGCTGTTGAGAAGTCGCTTGGTCTTGATAAGCTGGTTCAGAAGAATAAAGTGTATAAATTTATTGGAACAATCATCACTTTCCATATTGTATGTTTTTGCTGGATATTTTTTAGAGCAAACGACTGGACTTCAGCCATAAATATGATTCAGCAAATATTTGTTTTCTTTAAAGGCGGAATTCTTATGCAGTTCTTAGAAGCATATATGCTGGCTATAGTTCTGTTTCTTCTCGGGATGGGAGCGCATTTTCTTCCGGAACGATTCGATAATTTCGTCAGCAGAAAATTTTATTCAATGAACGATTATCTGAAGGCCTTTGTGCTTGCAATTGTAATTCTGATTGTATTCCAGTTTCAGACTTCGGACGTAAAGCCGTTTATTTATTTCCAGTTCTGATGTTTTGAACTGATTCATTTTAGTGCAGTATTCTCAAAATAAAATGGGAAATACCGGCTAATCAGAGAATTATAAACTAAAAGACAAATGGAATGCATTTTGCAATTACTGCTAATTTATCTGAAAGAATACTATGAATAAAATATTATTGTTACTTGTTGTTATCGCATCAATTATAAATGCTCAGGCACTTCCTGAAATCAAAAAAGCCGCTGAAAACCATATGAGTGCCGGGAGATACGGCGAGGCTATCGAATTGTTAAATAAATATGTTGCCGCAAATCCGAGAAGGCCTGATGGTTATTTTCTGAGAGGACAATGCTTTGAAAAACGCGGACAAAATTCAAATGCTCGTTTTGATTACAGAAATGCCCTTAAGCTAAACACCAAAGATGCAGAAGTAAAAAAAACTCTCGATGCTCTCATTGAAAGATGGTACAAAGAAATCAACAGAAAGATAGAAGGACGAAAACGTGAAATTGCTATAAACCCGGCAAGGGCTGAAAACTATCTTGAAATCGGGAAAGCATACAGAGATATGGAAATGTTTCCTGAAGCAGAGGCATGGTACGATGAATATTTGAAACGGGATGACAATGCATCTCCCGACGAAATTATTCGATTTTCCGAGATTCTGGCAGAGAATAAGCATCTTGTAAAAGGTGAAAAAATTCTTAAAAAGTGGGTTGACAGATATCCGGAAGACTGGAGACTTAGGAGCAGATACGGCTATTTCCTTCTTTGGTTAGGGAAATATGTTCAGGCCAAAAACGAATTTGAAGCAGCTCTTAAGATAAAACCCTATTTTAAGGAAGCTGAAGACGGGCTCGATCTGGCAATGAAAAAAGGTTATATAATAACTTACACCGGCGGAAAAGAATTTGAAATTGACAGATATTTCAGAGAACTGAGAGCCAATCCGGATGATAACTCAACCAGGTTAAAGCTCATAGATGCTTTGTTGAAACATAAAAGAATAGAAGAAGCTTACTGGCAGTCTAAAATATTAACAGCTAATGATCCGGAAAACGATAATTATTTTGCAAAGGCAGAATATGTGGATAGTCTGCGAAGAGCAGTATATCAGAAATCCATAGAAGAGAATCTGGAAAAATATAACAAAAATCCTCTCGATAAAAAAGCTCTTAGCACCGCTCTTGATAATCTTGTGGATCTCAAGGAGTACGGCCGCGCACTTGATCTGATTGAAGACTATTTTAACAGAACCGGCAGACGCGATGCTGAATATCTGTTCCTTCGTGCTAAAATATATGCCTGGGTTGATGATTACGATAAAGCAATAAACAATATGGAAGAATTGCTTAAATCTGATCCCGGTAATCCTGAGTACCAGTTGTTCCTCGGACAGCTTTATGTCTGGAAAGACGACAATCTTGAAAGAGCATCTGTACTTCTTAATGACGCTGAAAAATCCAAGTCTGACGATTTCCCTTTGATTATTGCTAAAGGACTTCTTAATGTATTGATGAATAATTATGAAGAGGCAGATAAATATATAGCAAAAGCAGAGAAGATAGATCCATTGAATGAAGATTTAGATAATCTGAAAGACAGATATGATATTGAAAAGGCCAGATTCATTGAAGAAAAGAATTATGAGATACTGGAAAAAGGACGTGTTCTTGTGGTTGACGGAAAATGCAGGGAAGCGCTTCCTTATTATGAGGAGTTTTTCAGCCTTACAAGCGGTAATGTTATTCTTTTAAGAGAATATGCCGATGTACTGGCCTGTACAGGAAATTATGAAAAAGCATTTGAAACTTATGATTCTGTTTTGGCAAAAGATTATACCTATGAAACTGATCTTGAAAGAGCTAAGCTGCATTATGCCCATGGTGATTCATTAAAAGCTCTTGAAGATTTGAAGAGACTTTCAGAAGAGGATCCCGAAAACTTCGAGGCCAAAATGTACCTGGGTGATGCTTATGTTAAATTGAAAGATTACGACAATGCCGCACCGATTTACGATTCACTGCTTACCTGGCCGCTTGATTCACTGCAGAGACAGCAGGTTCTTAACAGGCAGAAATGGATGCCTGTAACAAACATATTTTCGATGCTGGAAAATTTTCCGCTTTACTCAATATTATTCCCGACATTCAGGTTCTATTCGGATAATGCCGACTTCAAATATTATTCTTTCGGATTAAGATATGAATTCGGACTGCTGACAAAACTTTCCGGAGCTGTGTCTGTAGTAAGGGATATTATGAAAGGAAGAAACGGAGACCAGAAGTTTACAACAATCAAGGGAATGCTTTTCTATAAATTCAATAAGAACTGGATTGCCGGTGCAGGTTTTGGCAGAATGACATCTGATAGAACTACTTATAAATATGAGAGTGAACTCTTCGTTAAATATGAAAAGGAAAAGCGGATTAAGATTCAGGCCGATTACTTAAAGTCAAATTCTTCGCAAATACTTTACTCCGGATATATGTTAGACAGATCAGTACCGGTTAACTTCTTCAAAATCGAAGCTGATTATCTTCATCCGAGAAATATTATTATCAAGGGGCATTATAAATTTATAAATGTTATTGAAGCAAAGAAAAACGATGGCGAGGATTTCCTGCTAAGATTCGGTAAAAAGTTCGATAGTGAAATTGATGCCGGCTACGAATTCAATTACATTAACTATAAATATCAGGCCGATATTTCACCTTCAGCACAAAGATATTATTCTCCGAAGGATTATGAATCGCACAGTGCCTGGATGGACTGGAAAGTTGATGAGAGTAAAGATATTCTTGTTGTACTTGGTGGCCGCATTGGTTATGTTATCAGAGATGAATTTCTTATAAGAGAGGTCTATACAGAATTGAATTATCAGATATCGGCCGGGGCATTGCTTACCGGAAGACTGACTATCGGGAGTACATCTCGTGAATCATCACGATACAATTATTCGGGAGGAATTGTGACGGTGTCGTGGAGTTTATAAAAAAATACCGGCTACCATTGAATTTTTATTATAAATGAACGATTATTGTTAGGTAATTAAAAAAATTAAGGCGATGACAGAAAAACCCATTACTGTTTTGACAGACAAAAAGAATATTGATACTGTCAAAAATATTTGCGAGAAAATAAAAGAATCACTTCCCGGGATTGAATTCTCTCCTTACAAATTCGGACAAATCGGCGAACAGATGATAATAACATTTAAAGTTGCCGATAAATATCATCAGAGAATGATAGAAAGGCTGATATTTAATAATGTTAAAGTTCTTACTAATGAAAAGAAAGTTCTGGAAATTGTTGAATCTGTTAGAAACAGAATGTCGCGAGGAGACGATTCAAATTTCCGCGAGCAAGACTGGACAGACATAAAGGAACAAGCCCAGAAGAAAAGCAGTGTTAATCTTGAGCAGGAAATTAGAAATGGTGATTACAGGAAGGTTATTGCCATATCGAAAGATATTAAACTTGCACCTGAAGTAATAGAAAAAGCTAAAAATACTGTTGGCCTTGCAGTCTCTAATGCAATTGAGAAAGAGCGGCAAAAGGCGGAAAGTACCCGGACAGGCAAGGAAGAAGCTATGGATAATCTTCTTGGAATTGCTGCTGATGTTCAATTAAAGAATATGGGTATTGATAAAGTTCTTAAACAGGCAGGCCTTTACGCAATAAATATTGCGGCAGCAAATATAAAAATGCAGGACGAACTTATTAACATAGCTAATAATTCAAGACTTCCTAATTATATTAATGTTCATGCTACAATACGGCTGGCAAGAATAATATCCAACCCTGAAGAACTGCGAGAAGGTCTTGTAAAGGAATTGATAGCCGATGCTGTAAGAAAACTGAATGTAAGGTTCCTGCTTATAGCGTTCGACAGTGTATCTAATGAAATTAATGCTGATGAAGAAGAACTTTTTAACTTCATTATTAACCTGGTTACTGAAACCAGAAAAATTGCCGGGGAATAAAAATTTCCCGGTCTCACTAAAATCTTTATTTTCCGTATAAACAAAGCCCGCAGAAAACCGATAATACTATTAGATTTAATAAAGCTTCGGTAATAAAATGATTGAATTAAATATACCCTTAAATGCCGCAACAGCTCTTCTCATTGAAAAAATGCAGAATGAAATGGATACGAGAATCAGAACCGGCAAAATTATGCATACAGAAAGTCTTAAAGATCTGGAATATGCTGAATTGTCCGAAATAGCCGAAGCTGCTGCATTTGATTTAGTATTTCTGCTTCCGGCCGAAGTTTATGAAGATGAAAATAATCTGCCGTCAATAATCACAAAAGCAATGCATCTGCTTTCGAATACTTTTTCTAAAACCGAATTTCTTGCGTATTCTGAAGTTGAAGCCGCAAAGCTTATCAAACCAATAAGAAAAATGTTTGATATATCACGGGAATTTAAAGTACAGATATATAACTGATACCCTTTAAACCAATATCACACTTAATCTTGACATAGGTCAATATTAACTTTTATCTTTCCTACTATTTTGTTAATTTGAAAACAAAAATAATTGCTTATAATTATTTATTTTCAACAGAATGGAGAACAAGATGAAAAAATTCTTTCTATTAACCTCATTCCTGCTTATTACTTTATTTGCTTTCCAGGCATGCAGTAAGAGCAGTTCGGGTCCCAGCGATCCTCCGCCGGCTGCAATAACTCAGATAGGAACATTATCAGTTACTCCCGGTGCAGTAATAGTTAGCCAGAATGTGGAAGCAATCGTAAACCTGGTAATTGACCCGGGGGTACAAGTTGCAGATTCATCTGTTACACTTTATAAAGCTGATGCTGCGGGAAATGCCGGACAGTTGATTACAATGCTTTATGATGACGGTGTATTAAGTAATGGTGATGAAATCAAGGGAGACAATGTTTTCTCCGCAAAAATTGATATTAATGAAGCAAATGCAGGGGCAATAGATTTTATTGCAATGGCTGTTGTAATAAATGCCCAGAACAAACAACTTCCTTCCAAAAAAAGTACAGTTACTGTTTACTCTAATCTAACTGCTCAAGAGTATAATGAAATAGTAAATACTCAGAGTCAGGGAGCCGATCAGCTTAATACTTATATAGCAGGGAATGTCGGAAATCTTGACCAGGCTGTTACTCAGCTTGCAGGATGGTTAGACACACAGGCTGCTGTAGAATCAGTAGAACAATCCGGCAGCAGTGTAATGATTAAATACAGCAACGGTATGTACGGTGCAATAAATGTAGCTGTTGAAGAAGCCTCCGGTACAACAAGAGGATCTGCTTCAACTATCGAAAAGAAAAGAAAACAGTCAAAGGCTGTTCCGGTTAGCAGACAGACAAGAGGCGACTATTATTCTTCAGCCAAAAAGCGTGTAATTCAAAAAGCATCTGACTTGGATCCGAAGCTTATCGGTAACAGAAATGTAATGATTTATGCTCCTTATGAAGCCGCTTTTGCACCTCATAATGAAGGAAGCCGTATAGTATCAATTCTTAATGGTTCCGGATTTGAATTCGAAATTGACTATTATACTAATCAGAATGCTACGGTTAGTGTTTTAAAGAATTTAACTAATTACGGACTCGTAGTTCTGGCCACACACGGTTCTGCAGGTAAAGCTTTCTATACAGGTGAAATTGTTGATACTAATTCAACTGAATATCAGAACTCTTATAAAGCCCTTATTAAATCAAATAAACTGTTCATTGCACTTAATATGGTAATTGCTCAGAATGGTGATGAAAAGACAAGAGCTAATGTTTATGGTGTAAGAGGTTCATTTATTTCTGATTTGGCAGGATCTTTCCCCAATTCAGTTATCTTGAATAACTCCTGCGAAAGCACGAAGAGTAATGAATTAAGCAACGCATTTATAGGTAAAGGTGCAAAAACCTATTACGGATATGACAAAATAGTAAGCAGTTCCTTTTGCGTTCTTAATGCTGATACTCTAATTAAGAGACTTGCAAAAGATCTCAAGACAACAGGTGAATCTTTTATGGCCGGAAGCGATCCTGCATCGCACGGTGCTGCATTCCAGATGGTTGGTGCAAATGATGTCAGATTCCCTGACGAATTTATTAATGGCGATTTTGAATACGGAAAGCTTACAGGCTGGACTAAAGCCGGTGACGGCCGTGTTATTTCCAAATTAGGATTCCTGGCTCCTACGGGCGGAAACTATATGGGTATAATATCAACAGGTTTAGGATATACTACTTCAACTGGAAGCGTTCAGCAGACTTTTACTCTTAAAGCTGATGAGAAAACTCTTGAAGTTAAATGGAATTTCCTCTCCGAAGAATTTCTTGAATACATAGGTTCTATTTATCAGGATTACTTTGAAATAAAAGTAAAGGATAAAAACGGGAATGTAACAAGTCTCAGCAGAAAAACTATTGACGGATATGCAGCAGATTTCGGGGCAACTGATTCTACGGCAGGTAATTTGGTAAAAGTATCTCCGGATATAGTATTTGATCGCGGCGGTGTTTATATGACAGGTTGGCAGTCATCAACTTATGATCTTTCACCATGGGCCGGACAAAGAATTACTCTTATTTTTGCTGCCGGCGACGTTGGCGATAGTATATATGATTCGGCTATATTACTTGATGATATTTATATCAAAAAGTAATTATTATAATTAAGTAATTAAACCGGAAGATTTGCCTGCTGTTAATTGAAGACGGCAGGTTCTTCCGGATTTTTTTTGGAGATAATTATGAACTCAATTTTTTCTGCCTTATTAATTTCTTGTTTGATTACAATGGCCTGCGGAGAGAAAGCTATGACCGTAAAATATTACAATGAAGGTAAATCATCTGTTGTGAATATAAGCAGCAGAGATGATGAGAGTATTAAAAGAGAACTGAAAGAAATTGTGAGAAATATCGGAGATATATCCAGAGTTTATGTTGATTCTGAAAGATTTAAGGAAATGCAGGCTCAGGATGAACTCATAGAAATTGTATTTACTGAAGAAACAGAGTTCGAATCCAATATTCACAAAAAAATAAAACTTAACAAAATTCTTATCCCCATTACCGGAGATTTTGGAATAAGAGAAAAGTCTGACCTGCTTTATGTTTTTGTTGGGATAGACGAGTATGACGGAAGTCCGTACGAAGTTAATAATTCAAAAGAGAGACTCAGCACCATTATTTCAGTTCTGAAAAATAAGTAAAAAAAGGCCTGATTAGATTATATTGCATAATCAAAAAAAAAGCATTTTGGATTATGCGTGGCAGTTCCCGAAGATTACACATTAATTTGTAAACTGGAAGAATTGAAAGACGATTCTGTTTCCAGGTTTATTATTGACGGACTGGATATAGTGCTTTTATTAAAAAATGGTCAGGTTTCCGCTTTAAGTAATATTTGTCCCCACTATCACATTCCCGCAATGCACAATGGTTTCATGGAGAACGATAAAATCGTTTGCGGTTACCATGGCTGGGAGTTTAATATCAAGGACGGAAGTATGCATAACGGAGCAAAGGGACTTGATAGTTATTCGGTTATAATCGAAGAAGGGAAAGTATTTGTCCGCTTGATTCACAAAAAAAATCTATGGAAATTTTAACAAAAGAGCATATTGAAGTAATTGCAAAGGATGCCGGATTTCTTAAAGTCGGGTTTTCTCGGGCTGCTTTGCTTGATAAAGAAATATCAGCACTGAATTACTGGAATAGGAAAGGATTTTCTGCAGATATGGAATATATGCGGAGGAATGTCAGTCTTCGTGAAAATGTAAGAGAGTTGTTCCCTGAAGCCTCATCTGTAATATCGCTTGCCGTAGGTTATTCTAAAAAAGCAGAAACATCCGAACGGAAGAAAGGCAAAGTTTCTGTTTATGCCTGGGGCAGAGATTATCACTTTATTGTTACGGAAATGTGCCTCGATCTGATTTCAGGAATCAGGCAGATTGATGAAGGATTTGATGCTTTAATAAATGTAGATACCAAACCGGTTATGGATAAGGCTTGGGCAGTAAGATCCGGTATCGGGTGGCAGGGAAAGAATTCGAATATCATAAACCGGGAATTCGGAAGTTTTTTCTTTCTTGCTACAATTATCTGTAACCGGGAATTTCAATATTCGGAGTATAGCCCGGATTTCTGCGGAACTTGTACCAGATGCATTGATGCTTGTCCGACCGGGGCAATTACTGAACCATATTTTATTGATTCACGCAGATGCATTTCATACCTGACAATTGAGAACAAGGAAGAGATAAGCGAAGAATTTAGAGGAAAATTTCAGGATATGATATTCGGGTGCGATATCTGCCAGGATGTTTGTCCCTGGAACAAGAATGCTTTTAAGGCAGTAAATGCCTTATTTTCAGATACAACGAACGATAGTTTTGAAATCGACTGTTTTAATGATATGTCTTCAGGAGAATTCAAGAGGATGTTTAAGGGAAGTCCGATTCTGAGGGCTAAACTTAAGGGAATGCAGAGAAACTGCAATTTTATTAAAAATAAGTAAAAATATTCAGGAGAAGCCGGATGCAGCAAATAGAATCTATTTTAACTCAGCTTAGTGACTTGGTATGGGGATATCCTATGCTTATTCTATTATTCGGTACTCATTTGTTTTTAACATTCAGGCTGGGATTTATACAGAAGTATGTTTTCAGGGGAATCAGACTTTCACTGGAAAGAAAAAAGGAGGGTGAAGGGGATATCTCTCAATTTGGCGCATTGGTTACTTCACTTGCTGCAACAATTGGAACCGGAAATATTGTAGGAGTGGCAACAGCAATTGCCGCAGGCGGCCCGGGTGCGGTATTCTGGATGTGGCTGACGGGTGTATTCGGAATAGCAACCAAATACTCTGAAGCATTGTTGGCGGTTAAATACAGAATTACCGGTGCGGATGGGTCAATGGCCGGAGGACCAATGTACGTCCTTGAAAAGGGCTTGAATATGAAATGGCTGGGAGTTGCTTTCGCTATATTTACATCGGTTGCTGCCTTTGGAATTGGTAATATGGTACAGGCTAATTCAATTGCTTCGCTTGCTTATAGTAACTTCAATATTTCTCCTGTAATATCAGGATTGGTTATGACTCTACTTACGGCCCTGGTGATATTAGGGGGAATTAAATCAATTTCAAAAGTTTGCAGCTTGCTTGTACCTTTTATGGCAGGCTTTTATGTGATTGGGTGTATTGTGTTGTTATTTATGAATTATGAAAGTATTCCGGGCTCGGTTAAACTTATAATTGATGGTGCATTCAGCGGAAATGCTGCAATTGGAGGTTTCCTTGGTGCAGGATTTAAGGAAGCTGTTAGGTTCGGAATTGCGAGAGGACTTTTTTCAAATGAATCCGGAATGGGAAGCGCTCCAATCGTAGCTGCCGCCGCGCAGACTAAGAACTCTGTAAGGCAGGCACTCGTTTCCTCTACCGGAACTTTTTGGGACACAGTTGTGGTATGCGCAATAACAGGTCTGGTGCTTGTAAACTCGGGGGAATGGGTAAACGGATTTCAGGGAGCTGAACTTACAAATAAAGCTTTTTCTGATATAGCCGTGATAGGTCCGTTTGTATTAACAGTCGGCCTGGTTACATTTGTGTTTTCTACAATATTGGGCTGGTCTTATTATGGTGAGAAAGCTGCAGAATACCTGCTTGGAGATAAAATTATTAAGCCGTATAGAATACTCTGGGTATTTGCAGTGATGGTAGGAGCAAACTCCTCTATTCCGGCAGTCTGGTCATTTGCCGATATTGCAAACGCATTGATGGCAATTCCGAATTTAGTGTCATTGCTTCTTCTTAGCGGAGTTATTCTCGGAGAAACAAAAAAGTATATTAATTCTGACAAAAAATGAATAATTGTATCATAAATCGAAATAAGAATCAGAAAAATTAAAATCATTTTTTCTGATAAAAGATTATTTTTGTACTGAATCAAAAAAAGAAATTTTACTTAAGGATATAAAATGCAGAATTTTTCAGATGAGATAAAAATGTTGCTGGCGGAACTATCTTCCGAAGTCGATTATTCGCAAAAGGAGATATCTATAATTCTGGCAGCCGGACATGGTAAAAGAATAAAGTCAAATACTTCAAAGATGCTTCATAAAATTTGGCAGGTGCCTACTGTAACCAGAGTTGCTTCTGCCTGCAGGAAGGGCTTGCCGAATTCGAATACCATTATTGTTGTAGGAATTAAAGCCTCAGAGGTTATGCAGTCTGTGGGTAAACTACCTTCAAACAAATATGCATATCAGGAAGTGCAGGAAGGTACCGGCCACGCAGTGCAGATTGCACTTGATGAAATAGATAAAGACAGTTTCAGCGGAATTGTATATGTTTATCCCGGCGATATGGGACTCCTTGATGCGAAAACAGTCAGTATGTTCAGCACTGAATTTAAGAATTCGGGTTTGGATATGATGGTTCTGACCGGTTTATATGAAGGCAGAGTAGAAGAAAATAATTACGGCAGAATAATCAGAGTCAAGAATGAAGATATTAAAGGGAATTCGTCAGGAGATGACTGTGGTAAAGTAATTGAAATTATGGAACATAAAGATATACTTCAGCTTGACCAGGATACTTTATATGTGCGCGAATTTAACGGAAAGATTTACGGTTTTACAAGGGAAGAGCTTATTAATAATAATGAATTCAACTCCGGAGTTTATGCATTCAAATCAGAGAACCTCTTCAAGCTGATAAATAATCTTAAGAGCAACAATGCCCAAAAGGAAATATATATAACAGATCTGATATACTTATTCAATAAAAACGGTCTGAGTGTAGGTGCAGTTAGTCCGAATAATCAGAATGTAGTAATGGGTTTTAATAATAAGTCGGTTTTACTTCAAATGGAAAAAGCTGCCAGGGATTCATATTATAATCAACTTAAAGATATAATTGAAATCGAGAATCCTGATGATTTTTATATTGATGAAGAAATTATTGCAGATTTTCTTCAACGGGATAAAAGCGGTGTTTTACTTGATATAAAAATAGGAAGCGGGGCGTATTTAGGCAGTGGTGTAAAATTGGAAACCGGGATAAGTATTGGGAGAGGTACACGGCTTAAGGGAAATATTTATTTGAAGGAAGGTGTTTCTATCGGGGATTATTCGGAAATAACTGCCGAAATAAATGATAAAGTTGTTTTAGGAAAAAATTCATCAATTGGCAGAACAGTAACCATAAAAGGCAGTGTTGAAATAAGTGAAAGTGTTTCAATAGATAATTCATCAACTATATTGGGAACCACAGAAAAAACCACAATAATCGGAAGAAATGCTTCAATTGGCTGCGGATGTTACATTTCCTCTTGCAGAATTCTTGATGGAATTATTATGGAATACTCTGCGCTAAAAGAAATGATAGTTGAACCGGTTGATGGAACATGCAATATTAGCTTTGTGTTTTCGGGAGTGGATCGGAAAATTGTGCGTTGAGGATTTAAAATAAAAAAAGCAGTGCGGTATTCCGCACTGCAAAACTTAAATATATGCTTTTTTAGCTGAGTGTATTAACAAACTTTGCTAATGCAGATTTCTTTCTTGAAGCTGTATTCTTATGAAGAACGTTTTTGCTTACTGATTTGTCAATAAAAGCAACAGCAGTTTTCAAAGGTTCTGCAGCTGAATCCTTTGATGTAGCTGACAATACATTCTTGGTTAAAGTCTTAATTTTGCTGATAGAAGATTTGTTTCTTAATCTGCTCTTTTCGTTTGTCAATATTCTTTTTTTAGCTGACTTATGATTAGCCATATCAAATCCATTATTTTTTTAGAACACAAATATATAAATAATAAAAACGGGTGTCAAATTTTAAATTTTATTTTCCTTGCAATCTTGTTATTTTTGTATGAAAGAATTGTAGGTATTTATGAAAATAGCAAAAGAATTCGATTGGGAAATGGGACATAGGCTTCGTTTTCACCAAGGGCAGTGTAAAAATATTCACGGCCATTCGTACAGAATGCGTGTTGAGATAGAAGGAGAGCCAATGCCGGACGGAATGGTTCTTGATTTTTATATCCTTTTCGATATTATTCAGCCTGTTATTGATGAATTGGATCATTCATTTCTTGTTCATAAAGACGATTTCAAGGTTTTGGATTTTCTAACAGAGTTAAACTCAAAGCATTATGTAGTTGGTTTTGAATCCACAGTGGAAAACCTTTGCAGCTTTTTTCTTGAAAAACTTAAAGCCAGAAACTTTCCGTCAAATGTGAAAAAGATAAAGGTAAGAATTTACGAAACTGAAGATTCATATGCGGAAGATGAGATCCTGCTGTAGCTAACTTTATTTTGAGAGTTGGCTTTTCAAGGAGTTCATATCGAAGAGGGATTTCATATTTAGTATCTTCCCGTCGCGGAAAGTAAACAGTGTCATTACTTCAAGAATGAGATAATTTCTTTTAGCCGGGATTCCGAAGAAAATATTTGTATGTATGCCTTTTAGAACAAAGCTTACAAAAACCTTATCACCTTCGCCGATTATTTCCTCAACTTCAAACTGGATATTTGAAAAGGATTTTCTGATAAGTTGTACAAACTCTATATACCATTCAAATTTTTTATCTTCTGCTGAAAAAGGATTACGGTAAACGAATTCGGCAGAAACACATTCCTGAGCAGTTTTCTGGTCGCCTTTAAGCCAAAGACTGTGAAGAAATTCACGGCTTTTTATTTTTAATTCAGCCTGTTTCATAAATACCTTTGCTATTCAGCACTAAAAATAGTAATTCTATTACTTAAAACAAAATTGAATCAGACAAAAGTTTTAATTAGGTCCAGAATTATCGGAAAGATTTCCCCTGCTTTCCCCTTAAAGAAATGATGAGCATAAGCCGTTGCTTCAGAAGGTTTAATATTTACTTCAACAATCAAAGCTCCATTTTCTTTTGCAATAATCGGGATATAGGCAGCAGGGAATACGGATGCTGTTGTGCCGGCAATGAAGCAAATGTCGCATTTTCGGGCAACTGAAACTGCATCGTCGTACACATCCTGAGGAAGCATTTCTCCGAACCAGACAACATCCGGACGAATAAGTCCTCCGCAGGAACATTTAAGAGCCTTGGATTTATCGGGGATTTCAGGATTATAAAAAAACTTATTGCAATCAATACAATAATTTCTTTCTATGTTTCCGTGTAACTCAAGAACTTTTGTACTTCCGGCGCGTTTATGAAGATTATCGATGTTTTGAGTAACAACAGTAAAATTCTTAAAATATTTTTCCATTTCGGCAATTGCAGTGTGCCCGGCATTCGGTTTAGTTTCGGTTATGATTTCTTGTCTGTGTCTGTACCATTGACTAACAATATCAGGGTTTTTAAGAAAAGCACTAAAACTTGCTAGTTCTTCGGGCTTAAGACTGTTCCAAATTCCCCCCTGACCGCGGAAAACAGGTATTCCGCTTTCGGCAGACATTCCGGCACCGGTAAATACCAGCACTGACTTAGCTTCTTTCAGTGCCTCTGAAAAATCATTTGTGAAATCGGAAATATTCATATCATTCCTGCTGCTTGATATCCTTAAATCTTTCCGGAATAAAGAGCGCAGTTTCTGCCATACCTATGAATTTTGTCCAATTGTTATCCGACTGGCTTTCCTTTAAGATTGCATTTTTATAGGCATTTGCCTTTGCACTTAATTCATCAGCGTGATAAAGCACAATAGCTTCAATTGTTTTAGGCACTACCGGTGATGCGAATTCAAGTTTACCCTGATGGCTGAGCACCAGGTGGATTATCTGGTCTTTAAGCCTTTCAGGAAACCCGCTGATCTGGTTGCAAGCCTTTTCAATTTCGATTGCTGCAATTACAATGTGTCCTATTAGCCTGCCCTTATCTGTGTATTCAAAACCGCTTTCAACAGTCAGTTCCTGAGTCTTGCCGAAATCATGCAGCAAAGCACCGGTAATTAGCAGGTCACGGTCAATTTCTTTGTGGAACTCACACATCAGATCGCATATTCTGACGATTTCGAGTGTATGCTCAAGAAGACCGCTAATATATGCATGGTGCCAGGCTTTTCCCGCCGGAATTTTAGAAAAGACTTCCATTTCCGGAAGAAAAAGTATATTAAGCAGTTCCTTAAGTTCATTTTTTTTGATTTCTTCTATTCTTTCTTTAAGTCTGTTAATCAAGTCATCTCGATTGTATCTGGACTTAGGGAAAAACTCCTCAATGTTTTGCTTTCCCTCGGCAGGTTTAATTGAAGTTATTTTTAACTGATTACTGCCTTGATACTCCGTAATATCACCAATTATGCTAACAATAGTTCCGGCTTTAAGCATGCAGGAATAATTCTCAAGATTATCCCAGAGTATCGCGTTTATTCTGCCTGAAGCATCAGAAAGTACTAAGGTGATAAATTTTTTTTGATTTTGTGTAGTCTTTTCCTGAATGGCGGAAAGTAATAGAATATGATTTATCTTATCGCCCGGTTTAAGAGAGGAGATCTCTTTTTGTTTTTCCATTATTGAATTTCTATACTGTCTTTAATTGCTTTAATTAGCACTTCGTGGTCACAGGGTTTTGGAAGAAGTTTATTTACTCCAAGGCCGAGGTATTGTGATTTGATCTGGTCTGAAAACTTTGCAGAAATTACAATTATGGGAATGAATCTGCTGGTTTCATTTTTCTGCATTGCTTCAACTAATTGAATTCCGTTCATCAGCGGCATATCATGGTCTGTTATTACAAGAGACGGAATCTGGCTTAACATAAGACTTATAGCTTCGTAACCGTTCTCAGCAATAATTATTTCAAAATTCGGCAGAGCTTTTCTAATTATTCTCTGATACAATTTTCTCAGTTCAAGATCGTCTTCCACCAGAAGAACCAAGTCCTTGGCCTCAGGTATAGTGAAATGAAACTCGCTGCCTTTGTTTTTCTGCGAGTAGAACCAAATTTCTCCGGCGTGTTTTGTAACAATTTCCTTTACCAGAGTAAGTCCTAGTCCGCTACCGGTTTCTCCGTGAGTTCCTTCCAAAGTAAGTTTTTGATCGAGCTTGAATATTTTGGATTGATGTTCTTCAGAAATACCGATCCCTTCATCTTTAATAACTATTTCGATTAGGCCTTCTTTAAATTTTTGCGCACTGACTTGAATATTCTTAAACTCAGGAGTAAATTTAATTGCATTACTGAGTAAATTCATGATTGCTTGAGTTAAAAGTCTTTCATCAGCATTAATGAAAACATCGCCTCCAACTTGCAGATGGATATCTATGTTTTTTCTCATAGCAGAGCCTGTGAGCTGTGCAATACAATTGGAAAGAATGTCTCTTGCCTTTTGTCTTTTCGGTTCAACTGTAATTTTTCCGGTTTGAAGCCTTGACCAGTCCAAAAGATAATTAATTAACTGCAGCTGATTTTTTGAAGCTTCATATATATATGTGAGGTACTCTTCCCGTTCTTTCCTGGGGAGTTCTGTTTCATTCAGGAGTATTTCCGAAAAGCCGAGAAGACTTGTAAATGGTGCTCTCAGGTCATGAGAAACTATTGAAATAAACCGATCTTTTGTTTTATTCAGTTCAATGTGGGTTTCAAGAGCATTCTCTAGATTAATGATAAGATTTTTCTGTTCCGTGATATCAACAAATATGTTAAAGTATTTAAGAACTTTTCCTTCGGTGTTTCTGTGAACATTAACTCGGCCCTTGAGCCAGATAATTTCACCTGCTTTGTTTTTTATTCTGTATGATAAGGATGTTGATTGAAGGTTAACATTTTTATCTAGTTCAGCAATTGATCTTCTCACTCCGGTGATGTCTTCGTCCAATATTCTGGAAATGATATGTCCGGGCATACGTTTTAGTTCGTCCGGAGTAAAACCGGTGATGTTTTTTGCCGATTCAGATATAAACACCCCATTTCCTTCACTTTCCATACTGCTAACCCAGAAAAGAAAATTACCGTCGTTAAAAACATTGAGCATCTGATTTGCGGGATAAAGTGGATTATCATTCAGCATGAGCATAAGCTCTTGAAGG
The DNA here is from genome assembly GCA_964584325.1 of uncultured Melioribacteraceae bacterium. Classification (GTDB taxonomy): domain Bacteria; phylum Bacteroidota; class Ignavibacteria; order Ignavibacteriales; family Melioribacteraceae; genus CAZOZP01. Next base: position 22,189 of record CAZOZP010000028.1, on the reverse strand, counting down.
GCCTTCTCGTCTTTAACCAGATGTTTTAGTTTTTCGGAATTAAGCAGCATAGTTTTGAATTTATTTTTTCATATAAAAATAATAAAATAATTTTTTGAAAATACAAATATTTATATTCTTATAATACCTTAATATCAGAAAATGTAAAAAATATTACAGAAAAAGTTTTACATTTTCTTAAATGTGATACTCATCCATTCGTCCATTATCTCTTTATCGGTTGTAATAAGATTAAGTGCCCCGAATTCAGAAACAATGTCGGCTTCATCTTCTTTAAGTAAACCTGAGAGAATAAGTGTGCCGCTGTGGGAAAGTTTAGAAGAAAGTCCATCCTTTATTTCAATCAGAATATGTTTATTAATATTTGCAAGAACAAGGTCAAATTCTGTTTCTTCAATATCCTTAATTTCTCCCATTCTTATTGATAAAACAGAATCAGCGTCATTTAATTTGCAGTTTTCAGTTCCGTTCATATAGCACCACTCATCATTATCTATTGCAATTGCAGAGGATGCCCCCAGTTTAACTGCTGTAAGAGCAAGAACTGCAGTTCCGCTTCCCACATCAATTATTTTATATCCGGGTCTCATATATTTCTCAATCATTTTTATCATCAGTTTTGTTGTCTGATGTTCGCCGGTACCGAAAGACATCTTGGGATCTATAAGAATGACAATCTGCCCGGGTTCAGGTTCATAGTCGCGAAAGGTTGGCTTAATTACAATTCTGTCAGTTACTTTAACAACATTAATGGTTTTTTCCCACTCTTCATTCCAGTTCCTGTTTTGAACTCTTAGTTCTTCCACAGAATAGGATTCTATTATTCCGTCTGAAATCAGAGATTGCAGAAATGAACTGATTCCGGCAAGATCCAGTGATTTTAAATCAGATACAAATACAGAAAGACTATTATTTTCTTCGGTAATTCCGTCTATGTCAAGTCCCCATAATAATCCGCTTAGAGTATCAGTGTCAAACGGCACTGTCGTAATATTAAACTGTTTGAAGTCTGTCATAATTACCTGTTGAATTTAATTGAATAAAGAACTTTCAGTACTACTCGGCCTGTTTCAGCAAGTGTTTCCGAGCTTATATTGCTCATATCGTCTTTCTGCGTGTGCCAGTACTTTTTCCGGGGATTAAGAGAAACATTTCCGACCATTTCTGCATCAATAATGTTTATTGTTTTTATACCCGCCTGATTTAAGGGAAGGTGGTCATCATAGATACTAAATTCCTTTCCGCGTTTAAATAGCGGTGAGTCGGAAGCCAGATTCCAGACCATATCAACAATTTCAGGAGCATACATCCTTGAATAATATTCGGGATAATAAACCGCATCTTTATCGCCTACAAGGTCAAGAATAATTCCGAAAGCAGGGGAATAATCCCGGTCTTTTACTGCAGCGAAGTATTTTGATCCGATGCAGTAATTGTCAAGATCATCATGATGACCGTAATCCTCACCGTCAAAAAGTACTATATCAATTCCGTATTCAGGTTTCTGCAGACTTAGAATTCTGGCAATTTCAATCAGTATGGCAGTTCCGCTCGCTCCGTCATTTGCTCCGAGAATCGGCTTTTCCCTGTTTGCCGGATCCGGATCTTGATCAGACCATGGTCGGCTATCCCAATGAGCTCCCAGGATTATGCGGTTTTTTGCCGCAGGATTAAATACTGCAATTATATTAGTAAGGTTAAGTGTTTTGTCAGGCGCCGGATAAGTGAAATCCTGTCTTACGACTTTATCCGCATACTTTTCAAGTGTACGAATAAAATAACTTTTTGCTTCCAAATGTGCGGCAGAGTTTGGATCTCTTGGCCCCATATCAACCTGAGCCTGAAGGAAAGCTAAGACAGAATCCTTGTTTATTTCCGGTATCATTGCATCCTTTTTTATTTCATATAAAGGAATTACTTTTTCTTCTTTCTTAGTACACGAAGCAATTGTTATTACAAGAATAGTTATTAGAACTGTCTTAATTATTTTCATATATTATCCTGCAAAAATCTTCCTGAATACGGCGTGCATTGGATGCTTTGCCGGAATAATGCTGAATAAAAATTGTGAAAGCAAAATCTTTACCTGATTTGGTTTTTATATAACCTGCTAGAGTACTCACTCCACTCAGAGTACCGGTTTTGGCAATTATTCTGCCTTTCAAAGGTGCGGTTGCCATTCGTGTTTTTAATGTACCGTCTGTGCCTGAAACCGGCAGCGAGTTTATAAGCTTTTCATAAACCCATGGTTTATTCCGGTAAAGAAATTTAAGAATGTTAGTTATCATATCAGTTGAAACAAGATTGTAATGGGAAACTCCGGAACCGTCTGCAATAAGATAATCTGTAGATTTATATCCGGTTGATTCAATGAACTTTTTTAACTCATTTATTCCGGATTCGGCTCCTGCCGGAGTAACTCCCGGATAACTGCAAATTGCCCTGAGAACCATTTCTGCCGCAAGATTGTTGCTCTCTTTGTTCATTATTCTAATCACAGAATCCAATGGTGTTTTGAACGAACCTGCCAGTACGGCTCCGGGCAGAATAGTTCCGAGTCTTTGCTTGCCGGAAATTTCAATTCCGTTTTTTTCAAGACTCTTTAATGTAGCAAGCATAAACATTTGTTCGGGGAATAAAACATTAACACTCAAAGTATCAGGTTTAGAATTAATGCCGATCTTTCCTTCAAGTGTAATTGCGTTGGAATAATTGAGCCAGTCCCGTTTTATCTTTAGTGAAGACCTTTTTCCTTCATTAGTTGCGCTTTGGTTAAAAAATGCCGGGAAGGAAATATCCGGAATAAAATTGATTTTGGCTGGTTCTCCGTTTAACGAAGGTTCAGCTACAACTTTTATGCAGTTTTCGTTCAGCATTAGAGCAGAGAAATGAGGGAAATAGTCAGAGGGTTCATCATCCCACATCCAACCTGCACCCCAATGCAGTGAGTCTATTGCAGAATTGTCGCCGTAAATATCTCCGTCAATTTTTTTTATACCGCTTTTTTTTATATAGCTTATGAGTGTATCAAGATTTTCAGTGTTAAAAAGCGGATCGAATCCGCCTCGAATGTAAACATCTCCGGAAAGAATTGAATCTGAAATGCTTCCGTAATAGAAAACGGAAGTTTCGAATGAATAATCAGGTATAAGAGATAAAGCGGCGGCAGATGTAATAAGTTTCAGATTTGAGGCCGGATGGAGAAGGAGTGAGCTGTTAAGATTTCCGGAATTCTTGCCGGAACTTAAATCATAAACAGAATAAGCCAGCAAAGAAGAGTTAAAAAAAGCGCCCTTTGCAATATCTTTTAATTCTGATTCTGTTTTCGAAAGTTTTTGAGGAAAAATATTTGAAGCAAGAGAAATAAAAAGTATTAGTATGATTGTCTTCATTAAAAAAGCTCCCGGACGCGGAATTCACATCCAATATTTTCCGTTACAAATTTCTCTGAAGCTTTTGTGTCAATTTCGGACATACCTACAACCGACATAACTACGCGTGTATAATTCATAGCCGATTTAGCGAATTTTATCATTTCTGAATGCATTTCAGGTGATACTCTCATTATACGTGCATATTCATCAGGGTCAGTAGAATTAAGGCTGATTGAAACCAAGTCTATCAGTCCGGCAAGTTCAGGTGTAATGTCTTTTTTATTTATCACGTTTCCGTGACCATCACTGTTCAAACGTGTATTGCCGCCGTTAGATTTCACATAAGAAGCAACTTCCTTAACAACATCCCATCTGATAGTAGGTTCGCCGTATCCGCAGAAAACAATTTCGCTGTAGTCTGCCGGATTTCCGATTTCGTTTATATAAACACCGGCATCAGGTTCCTGCGATTTTGTCATAGCAAGATTGTATCCTGAAATAACCGGATCAGTTTTACGAGAGCAGAAAATACAATCAGCATTGCAGCGGTTGGTTACATTAATGTAAAGTGCTGTCCCGATTTTATAGGTATAGTGCAGTTTTGGTTTTTCACCTATCCCGTATAATCTGAATGCGTTGTATGAAGTTGTTCGCGCAACATCTTCTACAGTAAGCTTATGTATTTCGGCAATCTTTTCTGCAACAAGTCTGATATATGCAGGTTCATTCCTTTTTCCTCTGTGAGGAATTGGTGTCATAAATGGAGAATCTGTTTCCAGAAGCAGGTTTTCGGTTGAAATTCTTTTAACAACCTCTCTGATACTATCAAGTTTGTTAAATGTAATATTTCCGGTAAAAGAAATATAATGATGCATTTCGATCAGTTCTCTAGCCATTTCAATGCTGCCTGAAAAACAATGGAACTGCGCTTTTAGTCCGGAACGGTTATATTTCCGCATAATGTTCATAATGTCTTCGTCGGCTTCCCTGTTATGAATAATCACAGGTTTATTAAGCTCAAGAGCAATATCGATTTGTGAAGACAGTATTTCAGCCTGCTTATCTTTAGGAGAAAAATCATAATAATAATCCAGTCCAATTTCACCAATCGCAACAACTTTAGGGTTTTTTGCAAGAGAAGCAATTTTACTAATTTCAGCCGGCGTTACAGCTGAAGTGTCGTGCGGATGAATTCCGACAGCGGCATATATTCCCTCGAACCTTGAAGCAAGTTCCAGTGCTTTTTCGGAAGTCGGGATATTTGTTCCGGGGACTATCATATATTTAACCCCGGAATCAAATGCTCTTTGTATCACCTCATCAAGATCAGACGAATAATTTTCATAAAACAGATGAGTATGTGTATCTGTAAACATTAGCAATCTTTCTTTAATTATATAATTTCACCGATAACTATACCTTTTTCACCCGCAATTGAAGCAAGTTCAAGGGCTTTATCAACATCTTTCCTGTCAACAACAGATACAAGGCCTATACCCACGTTAAATACATCACGCATTTCATTGTCGGCAACTTTTCCTTCTTCTTGTATAAACTTAAATATTGCAGGCATCTCCCAGTCGTTCCAGTTTACTTTTATACCGTTATTAGGTACAACTCTTTTGGTATTACCAATCAACCCGCCGCCGGTAATATGAGAAAATGCATGAATATCCAAGTTCTTTTTTAGAATTTCGATAACAGGGAGATAAGATTTATGAACTCTAAGTAATTCTTCTCCTATACTAAGTTCCAGGCAGGCAGGTTTATCAGTAACCTGATATTTCGGGAATAGTATTTTTCTGGCAAGAGAATAGCCGTTTGTATGAAGGCCGGTAGAAGGGAAGCCTATAAGAATATCACCTTTTTTTACTTTCTCGCCGTTTATAATTTCGCTTTTATCCACAATACCAACAATAGTTCCTGATATATCGTATTCATCAACGGAATACAGACCGGGCATTTCAGCTGTTTCTCCGCCAACCAGACAAACTCCGTTCTGCTTGCAGGCAACTGAAAAGCCATAAATAATTTTTTCAGCCTTTTCAGGAACCAATTTCCCGAATGCAAGGTAGTCAAGAAAAAACAAAGGTTTCGCACCACCTACGGCAATATCGTTTATACAATGGTTAACAAGATCCTGCCCTACTGTATCGTGTTTATCCATCATGAATGCAACCTTCAGTTTTGTACCCACACCGTCAACTGATGAAACAAGAACGGGATTTTTATATGAAGAAAGATCCGGTTCAAAAAAAGCTCCGAAAAGGCCTATGCCCGTAAGTACGCTTTTATTGAAAGTTGATTTTGCATGAGCCTTGATTCGCTCAACGGTTTCTTCTCCTGCCTGAAGGTCAACTCCGGCAGCTTTGTAAGTTGATTCCAATTTTATCCTCAATATTATTAATAAAACCCTTGAAACAAATTCATCCGGTAGAATACTATATCACAAAAACAGATAAATTTTTGTATTTTTGTATGTTAAATTAAGAAAAATAATGATGTAATGGAATCAGCAAGATTAACAGAACGTGAAAAATCCGTATTAAGGTATGTAATACATCAGTTTATACTTACCGCTAATCCAGTAGGTTCGAGGAATATTGCAAAACATTACAATTTAAATGTGTCATCTGCCACAATCAGAAACATTATGGCGGATCTTGAGGATTTTGGATTTCTTGAGCATCCTCACACATCTGCGGGAAGAGTTCCGACCGATCGGGGTTACCGGTTTTATGTTGATTCACTAATGGAGCCGCCGGTATTGGAACCGGAGAAAAAGAATTATATAAGTTCAAGTTTCGAAGGTCAGGCTGATGAGACTGATGATATCCTTAAACTGACATCAATTATTTTGAGTCAGATTACCAATCAGCTTGCATGTGTATCTTATCCGAATTTTGAAAATGCTCATCTGGAAAGAATTCAGATACTGCAGGTTTCCTCGAGCAGGATTTTGGTAGTAGTTTCAGTGAAATCCGGACTGATCCGAACAATAACACTTGAAATAACTTCAAATGTAAGTTTTGAACAGATAGAATCGGTTCAGCAGCTTCTCAATGAAAAGCTGTGCGGATTGAGTTTTCAGGAAATACGAACCACATTCACTGAAAGATTCAGAGACTATTCTGACAGTGGAAATACTATTATTCGGTTGTTCCTGGATTCGATAGACAAAATATTTACGGATGTTCGTTCTTCAGAAAGTTTATTTATCAGCGGTACCAGAAACATTATGAAACAGCCAGAATTTGAAAACATAAGACAGTTTCAGGGAATAATTGAGCTGATTGAAGATAAGGATGTAATTGTTCATATAATGGAAAAGAAAGCCGGTTTAGATGAACATAATTTAGTAGTATCAATCGGAGAGGAAAATTCTCTGGAGAGATTATCCGATTACTCTTTAATTACAAAAAAATACAAATTCGGAGATGTTAACGGAAGTCTCGGCATAATAGGACCGAGAAGAATGGAATACTCAAAAACTATTGCCGCTGTGGAATATATTGCTGAATTTTTATCAAATGAATTAAAAGTTAAAAATAAAATAGGATAGAATTATGAAGAAGAAGAAATCAGAGGAGACACCGGAAACTGACTCCGGGCATGTAAAAGGGCAAACTCAGGAGGAAGAGACTGTGCAGGAAAATCTAAACATTCCGATGGACAGTACAGAGGAATTATCTGATTTATTATCTCAAAATTCTCAGATGGAGAATACAATAAAAGAATTACAGGAAGCCGGAGAAAAGAAATCAGCTGAAATCAAAAATCTGAACGATCAACTCCTTAGACTAATGGCGGATTTTCAAAATTATAAAAAGCGGACTGAGAATGATCAGCTAAACCTGATTAAATATGCAGCCGAACCTTTTATACTTAACATACTTCCTGTTCACAGAGACCTTGAAAGGTCGCTTGAACATATAAACGAAAAAGCTTCACTTGAATCTGTTGTTGAAGGACTCAGAATGGTAATGAATAAGTTTTCAAAAGTGCTTGAAGAACAGGGAATCAAGAAGATTGAATCAAAAGGCAATGCATTTGATTTCAATCTTCACGAAGCTTTAATGCAGCAGTATGTGCCGGGAGTTGAACCTCATATTGTTCTTGAAGAGGTTGAGCCCGGATATATATATAAAGATAAAGTAATTAAACACGCAAAAGTGATTGTAAGTCAAGAAGCTTCAGGCGAATAGATTGAAAATAAACCGGATAGGAAAATGGATAAAAGAGATTATTACGAAGTATTGGGTTTAGGTAAAGATGCATCCAAAGATGATATAAAAAAGGCATACCGTAAACTGGCAATGCAGTATCACCCCGACAGAAATCCGGGGAATAAGGAAGCAGAAGAAAAATTTAAGGAAGCGGCAGAAGCATACGAAGTTCTCTCTGATGATAACAAACGTGCAAAGTATGATAAATTTGGTCATAGCGGAATGAGAGGCGGTCAGGATTTCCATGGTTGGAATAATACCAACGATATTTTTTCTCATTTTTCGGATATTTTTGGCGGATCATTTGGGGGAAGTTCAATTTTCGATGATTTCTTCAGTGGTACATCTTCCAGAAGGACATCGAGGAAAACAGGAGGTGTCCCCGGTTCCGATATGAAAATAACTCTCAAACTAACTCTTGAAGAAATAGCTACAGGTGTTACTAAGAAAATAAAAATAAAGAAGTTCCAGTCATGTGCTTCCTGCAACGGTACTGGCGCAAACAGTTCGGGCGGATACAAAACCTGTCACCAATGTAACGGGACAGGGGAAATCAGACAAGTTTCCAGATCGCTTTTCGGGCAATTTGTTAATATTACAGGTTGCACAACCTGCAACGGTACAGGAAAGATTATAAGCGATCCATGCAAAACCTGCACAGGTGAAGGGAGAATAACCAATGAATCAACGATTTCAATAAATGTACCTGCCGGAGTAACAGATAACAGCTATATGACACTTAGAGGGGAAGGCAATGCCGGCAAAATGGGTGGTCAGGCAGGGGATATTATTGTTATATTTAAAGAAGATCAACACGAATACTTCATTCGGGAAGGAGATAATGTAATTTATGAATTGTTTCTCAGCTATCCCGAAGCGGTTTTAGGAACAGAAGTTGAGATTCCGACACTCACCGGAAAAGCTAAACTGAGGATTGAACCCGGAACACAGCCCGGAAAATACCTTAAAATGCGTGAAAAAGGAATTCAACACTTGAACAGTCACGGAGCCGGAGATCAGCTGGTTAAGATAAATATTTACGTCCCTTCAAAAGTTACAGGAGATGAAAAAGAATTACTCAAGCAGCTTCAGAAAATGAAAAATATTAAAGTTCCGATTGAAAAATGAAGTCCGGTTTTTTTAGTAGAATTAACGACAGACTAGGATTTACCCGATCGGAAATCAAAGCGGCATTCTTTCTCGTTGTTTCATTTCTGGTAGGAACCGGATACAATTATTTTCGGAATAATGATGAAAAATTACCTGTAATTTATAATTATTCGGGAGAAGACAGTCTTTTTAACAGACTTTCTAAAAATGATGTAAAATTAATTGAAAAAAATGTTGATTCTAAGCTTGAACTTTTAGATTTTACGATCTATAAAAATATAAAAAGGGAGAACCCTGATTCTGCCTTGGTCTTGAGCAATATAAACATCAATAACGCAGGAATTTCAGAACTTGTAAGACTCCCTGGTATTGGTGTTAAAACTGCCGAAAAGATAATTTCATACCGGCAGGAAAAAGGATTATTTACAAGAAAAGAAGATATAGTTAAAGTAAAAGGCATAGGTAAAAGTAAGTTTGATAAAATAAAAAATATGATTTGTGTTAATTAAAAAGGTTTAATAACCGGAGGACAAATGAATTCTAAAAGTGAACCGTGGTACATACACGCCGGGTTATGGGTCTTAATAGTAGTGCTTGTTATTGTATTAATAAACATTGTATGGTGGGAACCTATGGATGTTTATGAAACTGAAGCATACAGCAAGAAAGAATCAAGATTAAGAATGGATAACCTCAGACAAGCAGAAATACTCTTTCAAAAGAAATTTGGAAGATACACGGACAACGCAGATACCTTAATTAATTTTATTAAGACTGACAAATCTGTACTTGAGATCAGAACAAAGAAAGATACACTTACCGGAAGAGTCAGAGATCCATTTGTTAAGCTTACCGGTGGTGAATTGTTTGCTGATTCACTTAAACTTTCTCCGAAAACATTTAAACCTTATTTAATTCAGGTTGATACTTCAGTTATTAATGATACAGTAAGAGCCGGAAACAGAATTCTCAGAATTGACAAAAAAGAAACTATCGGAACACGGTATTATATTGAATGTCCGGACGGCTACGGTACTATCGGGTCATTAACTGAAGAAGCGTATAAAAATACCGCAAGTTGGGAATAAGAAACATTTTAGATGTCGTTATTTCATAACCATGCAGGTTTTAATATCACTAACAGTAAACTCCAGGTAGTGGAAATTAATTTTAGTGATAATAAGTTCTTTCTGGAGAATGTAGATGAAGAATATTTTAGTGATTTTCTTGATTTCTCATTAAAAGAAACAAAGATTATCTCCATTCTCCAGGATGCTTATAATGAATTAATCTTAAGAAAGCCAATCAATTTTAATTTTGTCTCTTTTACACTGCCTAATGAATTTTTCAGAGTAATAGAACTCCCTTACGAAATAAGTTTATTAAAACAGGATCTTGTAGATAACTTTAAACGTGACCTTGAAGTTATTTATCCGCATAGTAAAAATGAAGATTATGCATTGCAATATATCGATCTTTCCAAGAACGATGTCATTAAGGATTATCGTGCAATAGTAATAGCTGCTTTCAGGAGATATCTTCGGATTATCCATAAATTCTGCGCCAGGAATAATCTTACCCTTAAATATGCCGACAATGCTCATATAGCCTCGAATGCCTTCATACAATTCGATACTGTAATCGAACCAAATGATATATATTTCTCTCTGTATGTAGCAGAAAAGAATTACTCAGTAGCCGTGATTCATGAAAAAACACCTGTTATGATGAAATCGCATTCAATCCAAAATACGAGGGATATAATTACCGGATTAACAAACGATGTAAGTGCAATGGAAAAACGTGGAATACCCTTGTCTATTGTTAAAAGGTCTTATGTATCCGGCGAAAATATATCCGACACATTGCTAGGGCAGCTTAGTGAAAGTTTGGGAATTATACCTGTAAAGCAAAACCCTTTCCTGAAGATGAGGAATAACCCTCGGCTACTTGAAAGTAATCTCTATACTGAAAAATATAATACATTTACTGCTGCCGCGGGAATTTCCCTCAGGTTATTCTAATGCGAATAATTGCCGGAAAATACAAAAGCAGGACCATAAAATTTCCAAAATCAAAACTGGTACGTCCAACAACTGACAGAGCGAAGGAATCAATATTTAATTTTTTGTCAAACAAAATTGATTTTAATGGCATCAGTGTTTGTGATATCTACGCCGGATCAGGCTCTTTGGGATTGGAAGCACTTTCACGCGGTGCGGGGTCAGTTGTATTTGTTGAGAGGGATTTTCATGTTTCAGGTATTCTTGATGAAAATATTAAATCAATCGATGAAGAAAACCGGTGCAGGCTTTACAGAATGGATGCGATAAGATTCAGTGCAATGGAATCATCGGAATCTTTCGACCTGATTCTTGCTGATCCTCCTTTCTTTAAAGACGATATCTATAAAGTAACTGCAAATATTCTATCTGGAAGTATGCTTGCTGAAGAAGGACTTATTATTGTAGAACGTAGTGTGCAGACAGAAAAAGAAGATACGGAAGCATTCGGAATTGGACCGGAAAGAAAAATTGGGGACAGTCTGATTTATATAATAAAAAAATAACTGCGGAAAACTATGAGAAGAGTAATATATCCCGGTACATTTGATCCTGTTACAAACGGACACATAGACTTGATTGAAAGATCCTGCGAGCTATTTGACGAAGTTGTTGTTACTGTTGCAAGAAATCTGAGTAAAACCTGTCTTTTCAGCATTCCTGAGAGAATTGAAATGCTTGAGGAAAGCCTGAAAAATATGCCAAAGGTAAAAATTGATTCATTCGACGGACTTGTAGTAGAACACGCGAGAGCAATTGGTGCAATCGGCATAATCAGAGGATTGCGGGCTGTAAGCGATTTTGAGTACGAATTTCAGATGGCACTGATGAATCGTAAACTTGAAGAAGAACTGGTTACAATATTCCTTATGCCGAATGAAAAATATACTTACCTCAATTCAACACTTATTCGAAGCCTTGTTCAATTTGGTGCTGATGTAAGTGAATTTGTTCCTGAAATTGTTTTTAAAAGGCTTAAAGAAAAATTCGGAGACAAGGGATAACCTGTATATAATTATTATTTGAATACATTGCATTTTTACTGCAATGTTTCTATTTTTACAGCTTAAATCACAATAATATTTTTAACGGAGGAATATCGTTTTATGGGTATGATGGAAAGGATGCGAAGTCTGGCTCCCTGGTTTATCATAACTGTTGGCGGTCTGTTTATACTCTTTATGGTACTTGCTGATTCGAATTTGTCTCAGTTGTTTGTTGACAATCCGAATATAGTTGGGTCTATTAATGGGACGGAAATTACTGCAAAGGAGTTTAACACAGCAGTTGACCGTGCAAGAGAAAGTCAGAGTGCACAGACGGGCAAAGATATCGATGAAAATCAGATGGATGCGTTTAAGGAAAGAGTATGGGAAGATATTCTGACACAAAAGATTCTTGATACAAAGATTGAAGAATTCGGAATTACAGTTAAGGATGAAGAAGTTAAAGACATAATATTCGGTGACAACCCTCCGCAATTCTTAAAACAAAACTTTATTGATTCTCTTGGTAATTTCGATGCGGAAAACTACCGCAAAGCATTGTTAAATCCGGAAAACAAAGAAATACTTGTGCAAGTGCAGGAATTTCTTAAATCTCAGAAAACACAGGAAAAACTTCAGAGCATGCTTTCAGCTTCAGTTATTGTTACTGAATCTGAAGTAAAAAGAAGATTCAATGAACAGAACACAAAAGTTACAGCACAAATTATAGCTATCGAAAATTCTTCATTCCCTGATAAAGACTTTAATGTTACTGAAAAGGAGATGAAAAACTACTACGAGAAGAATAAGGAAGAATATAAAGTCGATGAACAAAGAAAAGTCAATTATGTTGTGTTCCCGACTACTCCAAGCAAGGAAGATACTACTTCTGTATTCAATAACCTTCAAGCTCTTATAGCCAGAATAAAATTGGATACAACTACTTCATTTCGCGAATTTGTCGAAACATACTCTGAAAATCCTTATGCACAGGATACTCTTGAATTTAACAGTTTTCCTGGAGTTACCGGTGAACTTCTGATGAATTCTCCTGCCGGCTCGATAGTAGGACCAACACCGACTTTTGAAGGATTTGCAATTCTTAAGGTTATTGGAAAGGTTCCTGCCAAGGATGAACTTGTAAGAGCTTCACATATTCTTATTCCCTCAGGTGATAATTTGGATGATGCTAAAGCTTTAGCAGATTCAGTTTACAAAATGGCTCTTGCCGGGAATGATTTTGCTCAATTGGCAAAGGAATACTCAAAGGATCCGGGAAGTGCATCACAGGGTGGAGAACTTAATTGGTTTGGACGTGGAAGAATGGTACCTGAATTTGAAGAGGCCTGCTTTAAAGGGGAAGTCGGAAAAGTACAGGAACCAGTGAAAACCTCATATGGATACCATATTATAAAAGTAACAGGTAGAAATAATACAAATATTGTTGCTGAGAGAATCAGCTCAAAAGTGAGAACATCAGGTGTTACATTTGATGAAACCAGAAAAAAAGCGGAAGATTTTAAATATTTAGCTGAAGAAGATGGATTTAAGCTTACTGCCGAACAGTACAAATATAATGTAATTGAAACACCATTCTTTATCGGTAAGGCAAAGGCTGTACCCGGAATCGGAGTGAGCGGAGCAATTGTAAAATTCGCATTTGATAACTCTAAGGGTGAAATCAGCGGTGTATATAAGGTGCCTTCAGGTTATGTTGTTGCTGAAGTAGCAGAAATCAAGAAGGCTGGTTATCGCGATTTTAGCGAACTCGAAGCTCAGATTAAAAGAGAAACATTAAATGAAATGAAGTTGGCTAAAGCTAAATCTGTTGCTGATAAACTGAGAGGCAAAATTAAAGATTCTGACAGCCTTGGTGCAGTTAAAAGATATGAGCCTTTAGCAAAGACAACTGTTGCTGCTGAGTTCCAGCCTACCGGATTTATTCCCGGCGGGATTGGGAGAGACTACATTGTTACTCACAGGCTTTTAAAAGAAAACATTGGAAAGTATTCCGATGTAATAAAAGGTGAGAGAGGATGTTACATAGTTAAAGTTATTTCAAGAAGTGAGTTTAACGAAGCTGCATATAAAGTTCAGAGAGCTACTATTGCAAAATCCATTAAACAATCCAAAATGAATGGATTCGTTGAGCAATGGATTGAAAAGATAAAAGAAAACTCTGAGATAACTGATAGACGGCAGGCAACAGGTAATTAGAATAAAGCTGATTAATTATAGGCTGTCTTTCAAAATACAATTTTGAGACAGCCTATTTTTTTATACCGGATTCCCGATGAAGAAACTTAAAATACTGTATTTGACAGGATTTATGGCAAGCGGCAAGAGTACTGTCGGCCCAAAAGTGGCAACTGCGTTGGGGTGGGATTTTATTGATCTGGATAAATATATTGAACAGAAAACCGGTCGGCGTATTCCCGACATCTTTGAAACAGACGGTGAAGCTGCTTTTCGTGAAATTGAATCTCAAACACTTAGAGAATTTGGCAGTTGCGAAGGAACTGTTATTGCCTTAGGCGGTGGAGCGGTTATTAGTTCATTAAATTTGGATTATATAAAGGCAGTGGGTATTCTAATATACTTGAAGCTACCTGCTGATGTAATTTATAATAGAATCAAAAGAAAAACAACCCGCCCGCTATTTAATGATTTAATTATAAATAACAGACCTGAAAGCGAATTTATTGCCAGAATTACCTCACTTCTTGAAAAAAGAAAAGAGTATTATGAGAAAGCTGATATAATAGTTGAGTTGGAAAATTATCCAATTAATGTTTCTGTTGATTTAGTTTTAGAAAAAATAATGAGATATTGCAATGAAAAAAATTACTGTTAATACAAAACCGGAATCCTACAATGTTTATATAGGTAAAGGTATTGAAAATGCTTTTACTGAGATTGCATCTGAAGCCGGGTTATATAATAATGCTGTTTGGGTTGTAGATAAGAATGCATACAAATATCATAAAGAAAAAATTGACAGAATGATTGACTCTTTTGATTCCTCTCCGGTTATATTGAAGTTTGATGCAAGGGAGAGCAGGAAAACACTTGAAAGTCTTTCTTCAATATATAACATTATGGTAAAAAAAGGGTTGGGAAGAGACTCTGCACTCATTGCAGTTGGCGGAGGGATAACTGGAGATGTATGCGGATTTGCAGCTTCATCATATATGAGAGGTATCCAGTTTGTACAAATTCCAACAACATTGTTAGCAGCTGTTGACAGTTCTGTGGGCGGGAAAACAGCTGTAAATTTTGGAGATACAAAGAACATAATAGGAGCATTCTATCAACCGAAGTTTGTTATGATAGATACAGAATATTTCTCAAGTCTGCCGAAAGATGAACTGGTTTGCGGTATTGGTGAAACTATAAAATACGGATTCCTGATAAATGAAGAGATGTTTGATTATGTGATTCAACATACTGACAAATTGTTAAATCTTGATCCGGCCACAATAAACAGAATAATTGAAGATTCTGTATCTTTTAAAGCAAATGTTGTCGCTGAAGACGAAAAAGAAGGCGGATTGAGAAAGATATTAAATTTAGGTCATACCTTTGCTCATGCCCTGGAAGTGGAACAGAATCACAAAATAAAACACGGACAAGCGGTAATAGCTGGTATTGCATGTGCGGCATTTCTTTCGAATAAAACCGGACTATTAAAAAATCATAAATTTGATAAAGCATTAGGTCTCTTGCTGAAATATCGTGAATATGTAAAAATTAAAAACCCGAATAAAAATACATTATATAAAATAATGTTGAGAGACAAAAAGAACAGAGATGGAAAGATTAAATTTGTTCTTTTCAGTGATTTTGGAAAAACACTGATAGATGTAGAAATAGAAAAGTCTGACGTGATGTACGCTCTTAATGAAGGATTAAAATATTTTAGTTCAAAATAGATTCAGATTACTTAATTCGGCGGAACTTATTCATTATGAAAATATTCCCTTTTTAATCCCAAACCTGAAGAATTAAGCGTTTTATTCACTTATAAATATGCAGTAGAATACTTAAGTATATAAATAAAAAAATATAATTATAAATAAACAGATTATTTTATTATATTTGCATGAAAAAAAGGGGGCAATTATGCGTATTTTATGTATAATAATAATGATATTTTCTGCTTTGTTTCTCAATTCTTGTTCCAACGATTATTACCATTACTTTTCTAAAGCAGACTTTGAATTATCAAGCAAAGTTACTAAAACAGAGTTTAAAGCTATAGGTTCTGTTGGCTCATTCAGGCCTTCCGTAATATTTGCAAGAGACAATTCGGAAAAGGAATATTTGCTGATAACATTTAACTCAACAGCAAGAAGAATTGTCTCGCAATCTGAGATGAAACATTCTGCACTATTGTGTTATGAAGATGCTGTGAAAATTATAGATCTTTATGATGAATTTTCAAATTATCTTGATTCAATTGATATATTAATAGAAAATAATAGGCCTGCCATAAAAAAATCATTTCAGGCATATCCTAAAGATACAAGTGGAATACATTATGTCTTTACCTCCACTCTTAAAAATCATAGAGAAGTAGAGGTTGATTCAAATCTTACAAATTTTCCGACTTTTGCCTTTACAATGATTTACAACTATGGCGGAGAAAAATACGGTATCGAATTATATGATGAACAAGAATGTATAAGAGCATATTGGTTTTTTGACAGAAAAGAGTTTGATACTTTTTGTGGTTACCTTAAACAAGGTATTAAAATGTTCAATAAAGTTTAAGGTAAAAAATATTTGAAATTATATCAAAAAGAATTAGGACCCATTGCCGAGGACAAAATTTATTTATATTTTAATATTGGCATTTAGATTATCACTAGTGGAATAATATTTATAAAAAGGAAATAGTTCATGAAATCACTTAAGACATTGATTATTGTAATCGCTTTATTCATAATTCCACTGACAGCTATTGCACAAAAAGTTTATATTCAAAAATTTCCGAAATTTCCGGTAAATATTAACCAGGTAGAGGTAAATACATTTCTGGAAAAACTAATGGCTTTGGAAGATGAAATCAGGCAACTTTCAGATCTGTATGAGAGTGAGAACAGAAGTGCTGCAGAAAATATTGATCCGAATACAGTTGCTGCAATGTACAGTCAGACTAATGTCAAGAATATCATGAATATGCAAAAGAAAATGGAAGAAATGCAGACTAATCAGAGTAAGTTATCCTCACTGAATGAGAAATACAACGATAAAAATGAAAATATTAAATCTGTATTCAATGAAGATTTTAACACTTATCTGGAAAAATATAATGAATATACAGCTGAATGTTTCGGAGAGGGCGGCAGTGCAGAATTGTGTAATAGTCTAAGATCCAAGTTAGGTGAATACGGAAAGCAAATACTTAATAAATACTGGTTTGATGAAAAATCAGCTGAATATCGCAAATATCTATATGCCATTAAAGAGGAAATGCAATCGCTACACATTGTTTGCACAGTCCAGTCGCTTGAATCTGCAGAAAGTACAGGCGGTATTAAGTTCCCTCATAAGGAAGATTTGGCAGAGCTGAATTTCACTCTCGATTATATTAGTTTTATTAAGAATGCCTGGAGTATCGAATCGCGGTTGTGGCCGCTGTAGCAAGCACTTGTGAAAATAGTAGCATTTATTTTATTAATAATTTATCATATAACATGAAAAGCGCAAAAATTGTTTTAACTGTTATCATTATTTTGGGGTTTGTTTTTCCGATGTTTGCACAATCCGAGAATGATTCTTCCTATTCTATATTATTAAATGAGTTTAAGGCTAATACTGATCTCTGGAAACAGGCTTATAATAGTAAAGATGCGAAAAATTTGATTCCTCTTTATACTGAAGATGCAAATTATATTTCATCTCATGTAAGCGGACTTGAAGCAAACGGAAGGGATAAATTAATTGCCAATTTTCAGAACGGTATGAATATGGGTGGATACATTGACTTAGTAGAAATTTTGTCAATGAATGTTTCCTGTGATATAGTTGCGTTACTTTGTAAATAACAGGCAACCAATAATGGAGTAACTGTAACGGGCCGAAACCTACTTGTAATGAAAAAAGTAAATGGGAAATGGCTTATTCATTTGCATATGACTGTGGTCTAAAAATAACCAGGAAAATTATTCTGAAATCATTCTTAATGCATTACGAAACTTCGTATTTGATGATTTTATCAATAACATAGTCTTGCTCTTCGTCAGTCATTGATGCATAAACCGGAAATGCAACAGAGCATTTATCGGCAATAAATGAGTTTAAGTAATCCAGCGGTTCTAGATTATATTTCTGCATATAATAATGAAGAGTATGTACTGCATGAGTACCCGGCCTGGTTGTAATACCATTCATTTTAAGGTAATCCATAAAATCATTTCTCATTTCAGCAAAAGATGTCACATTATAATAACTTAACTCTTTAGGTTGAAAAAGGCAGACATAAGATTGATAACTGTGTTCATATTCCGATGGACACTCAGGAAGTTTCAGCCATCCGATATTCTTAAATGCTTCATTATATTTATTTACAATTCTCTTTCTTTGCTTAAGAATGTCATCGGCTCTTCCCATTTGACTTACTCCAAGCGAAGCTTGTATATCGGACATACGAAAATTGAATCCGGCATTTTGGAAATCAGGCAGTAAATAAGGTCTTTTTCCTTTAACTCGTTGTTCTTCCGAGATAGAGGCACCATGATCACGCATTATTCTTAATTTTTCTGCAAGCAGAGAATCGTTTGTAGTAATCATTCCCCCTTCACCGGTAGTTATTGCTTTTTTCGGATGAAAACTGAAGCATCCTGCATTTCCGGAAGCACCGACATGATGACCGCGTATTTTACTACCAAAACCGCAAGCTGCATCCTCAATAATCATAATGTTATTTCGCATCGCAATATAAAATACCTTTGCCATATCAGCAGGCATGCCGAAAAGATGAACTGGAATTATGGCTTTGGTTCTGGCAGTTACCTTCTCTTCAATTTTATCAGCATCAATATTATATGTATTTAGATCAATATCACAAAAAACCGGCTTGGCTCCTAATAGTTCAACGCAATTTGCGGTTGCAACCCAGGTAAAAGAAGGCACAATAACTTCATCACCTGGTTTTATGCCGAGTGTATGCAAGCTAAGTTGAAGGGCGGTTGTACAGCTGGTAACGGCAACTGATTCTTTAATGCCTGTAAATTCAGACCACAGTTTTTCAAACTCCTTAACCATGGGGCCCTGTGTAACCCATCCGCTTTCAAGCGTATTAATTACAGATTGTTTATCCAGTTCGGTAAACTGCGGTTTGGTAAAGGGTATTTCCATATCTCATCCGGAAAAATGTTATAAAATAAATGACAAAGTGTTGATTCTTAGACCAATATTTATTTACCAATAAAGAGTTAAATATTTCTTATTATTTCATCATTTACTTAAATTTGTTTTTTATTGATTTATTTTCTGGTAAAAATATGAAAATTATTGAATATAATGAAGATTACAAGAAGCAATGGGATGATTTTGTTTTAAAATCCAACAATGGTACAATGTTTCAGATGCAGAAATTTTTTGATTACCACACACCGGGCAAATTCACTTTTAATCATCTGATTTTTCTTGAAAATAATAAAATAAAGGCTGTTCTTCCCGGAAGACTTCAAGACGGATTGTTTGAATCGCCAATTGGTGCAAGTTACGGTTCAATAGTTACAGGGGATATAACATTTGCCGAATCTCTTGAACTTGTTGAATTACTGATTGATTATGCTAAACAAATCGGAATTAAGGAGCTTATGCTTACGCCGGCTCCGATGATTTATGAAAAATATCAGAACCAAAACTTGGATTTTGCAATGCTTTGGCTTGGATTCAAATTTCAACTTCACTATATATCAAGTGCTATTAAACTAGATTCATCAAGGGATATTATAACCAGGTTTTCTCCTTCAACAAGGCGAAATCTTAGGAAGTCTTTGAAAAATCCGGATGTGAGAGTCGAGATCAATGACAAGTATGATGAGTTTTATCCGATACTTCTTGAAAATAAAGCACGGCACGATGTTAAGCCTACACATTCATACGAAGATTTGCTGAGGTTAAAGGAGCTTATGCCTGATAACTTGATGTTGTTTATGGTTTATTACAAGGAAAAACCTATTGCCGGCTCTCTGATGTTTATGTGCAATAATCAGGTGGCGCTATGTTTTTATAACATGCTCTTATATGATTATGAACATCTGAAGCCGATTGTGCGTGTTATGTATGAAGTTGTGAAGTATTCAACAGAAAATGGATATACTTATGTAGATATTGGTGTTTCACAGGATACTAAAGCTGAGAATCCGATGACTCCGAGTTTCAGCCTTATAGAGTTTAAGGAAAAGTTTGATGCAAAAACAATTATGCGCAATACTTTCTATTTGAAACTGTAAATGAATAAGAAAAAGCCTTCATTCTGTATTGCAATACTGGGGAATGCCCTGCTCGATTCACGAGTGCTCAATATGCGCGATTCACTGCGTGATGAAGGATGCCGTGTTCAGATTATTGCCTTTGACTGGATGTCTGATATTACTACCAATTCTGATGATGATATTCATTTATTCAAACTGAAGAAATCACGATTTCCGTTAGTTTACTACATCTCTTTTTTTACTAAGCTGTTTTCTTTTCTGATGAAAACAAATGCTGATACTATTATGGCTGAGGATATTGTAACGTTGCCGGTTGCAGTTATTGCGGGAAAAATCAGAAAGAAAAGAATCATTTTTACTTCCCGGGAAATTTATACGAAACTTGCCGGCCTGCATAATAAGAGATTAATTCAGTTTATTATCTCCTTAGTAGAAAGTTTATTTATTAAACAAGCCGATCTGGTAGTAACTACCGGTGAATTGGATTCAGAATATTTGGTTAAATTATACGGACTCAAAAATACATTGGTTCAGAGGAATCTGCCAAAGTATAGGATTGATTTCCAACCGGTAAATCTTTATGACAAATTCAAAATTCCGAGAGGAAATAAAATTCTTATTTATCAGGGTGTGATTTTAGAGGGTAGAGGCCTCCCACACATTATCTCTGCGATGGATTTCCTTGCCGGTTTTTCTCTTGTTATAGCCGGCGGAGGAATGATGTCTGAACGATATAAGAATATTGCGGCAAAAGGGAAATCTGCCGACAGAATAATTTTTACCGGTCCTGTTGAATATAAGAAACTGCTGAATTATACAGCTTCTGCTGATTTAGGAATTTGTCTTATTGAAAATATTTCATTCAGTTACTATTACGCATTGCCTAACAAAATGTTTGAGTACATGATGACCGGTACTCCGGCACTAATTTCAAATATGCCTCAAATGAAGAAAATTGTTGAAACTTATAAAACCGGTGTTGTTACCGAGATGAATTCTCCTGAAGAAACAGCAGAAGAAATTAAAAAAATATTTGCTTCTGAAATGATGTTTAAACAGTATAAAGCTAATTGCTTTAATGCGGCAAGGGAACTTAACTGGGAAAATGAATTTGCATTAAATAAAAAAGAATTTCTTGGGTAGTTACTGTATTAATGCCTTTTTCAAATTGTGTTCTTCGTTAATATATTTTTCGTGCATTTGAGAAAATTGATATAATAAAGCACTGAAAAGTAATGCGAAATCCAGCCTTTTAGGATATTTGATTAATGCTGTTAAAAGAAGCTTGAAGAAATATTTTCTGTTTCTGTCTTTAATTCCAAGAAAAAAGAATACTCTTACTGCAACCATAAGATACTTAATTTTTAATGGTCGGTGTATCGGATTCTTGACTGAAGCCCCCTTATAAATTTCGAAAAACCTTAAAGAGCGTTCATAAACCATACGCGGAGAATAAATGCCGTCAAGAATATCTCTATAACCTTCGAGAAGCATCCGAGCATCTATGATGGGAATAATATTGGTGAGATTTTCATCAAAATCAAACTCCGGAAGCAGACTGCCTTCTTTTCTTATTCGTTCGTAAAGAGCAGTTCCAATCGGGGCTTTGAGTAGATTCACTATGGAAATAACAATACCGCTTTCCTGAATGAATTTTGCCTGATTCTTGAATGTATTTTTATTATCTGTGTCGAATCCTACTATAAATCCGCCTGTAATTATAAAACCGCTTCTCTGCAGACCAATAACATTATCCATCAAATTGCGTCTTTCATTTTGAGTCTTTTTGCTTAGCTTCAGGCTTTCCTCCTGAATGGTTTCGATGCCTACAAAAATGTGTCTGAATCCCGCTTCAAGCATCATCTCTTTCAGCTTTTTGTCATCTGCCAGATTGATTGATACCTGTGTTGCGAATCCTACCGGAGGTTTAACCCAAATTTGTCATTGAGGAAGAAAGTAATGACAAATCGCCTAACAAAA